>JAIBBQ010000122.1 GCA_019694595.1 Myxococcaceae bacterium | reverse complement strand
GGCGGCACCGGGGCCTCGTCCGCGGCGGGCGCAGCGAGCGTGGCCGGAACCGGCGGCGGAGGCGGCAGCGGCGCGCCAGGCACCGGCGCGCGGTTGAACACCCAGTACACGTTCACGAAGGGCGCCACCGGGAGCTTGGGCGGCTCGGTCCAGGGCACGCCGAAGGTGTTGTACACGCCCACCTGCAAGTGCACGTGCTCCCAGGCGTGGGTCCACGCGGCGCTGAAGAGCACCAGGCCGCCGTACACCCCGGCGAGGTGCATGAAGTCGCCCTGGGCCGAGAGCGCGTTGCGCTCGTCGAGCACCACGTCGAGCTCGAGCCCGCCGCTCACCGCGGTGGCCGCCTTGCCGAACGCCAGCGGGAGGATGACTCCGCCCGCGCCGCCGCCGCCCGCGACCGCCCCGCCGCCCAGGCCGAGGAAGCCGCCTTCCATCGCGATGCCGGCGACGCGCGCGCTCACCGTCCACGCGTGGGCCGGCTTGAGGCTCAGGTGGAGCTCGCCGAGCTGCACCGAGCCCAGGAGCAGCCCGCCGGCGCCGCCCGCCAGCACCCCGCCCGGGAACGGGAGCGCTCCGCCGCCGACGAGCGGCAGCGCGCCCGCACCGAGGTCGACCTCGAAGGCGAGCTTCACCGCCGCGGCGTCGAGCAGCCGCACCTTGAGCCCCAGGTTGGGGAAGATGACGAGCGGCAGGTAGCTGCTGAGCTCGACGCGGTCGGTGATGCCGAAGGCGCTCTTGCCGATGAGGTTGAGCCGGAACTCGTGCCGCTTCACCGTGGCCGCGGTGGACCCTTCGGGAAAGCTGCCGTCTTCCCAGTCCGCGTGGGCGAGGCCCGAGAGCAGCACCAGCAGGAGCGCGATGCACCGCATGCCCCTCTGTTGCCTGAACGGGGCGGGGCGATCCACCTCCGCGGGCCGCCCCGGGGTACAACCCTTCCATGCTCGCGCGCGTCCTCATGGTGTCGGTGGTGCTCCCGCTCAGCGCGGTGGCGCAGGTGGACCCCGGTTGCGGCTCCGACACCGACTGCCAGGCGCTCGCGCCCAAGCTCGAGAAGCAGTGCAAGGCGCGCAAGACCGAGAAGCCGTGCCTGCAGCTCGCCGCGGTCCTCATCCAGGGCAAGGGGCTCAAGCGCGACCTCAAGCGCGCGCTCGGGCTCTTCACCGCGGCGTGCGAACGCAAGGACGCCACCGGCTGCTACCAGCAGGCCGCGATGCTCGACGAGGGCGTCGGCGCACCGAAGGATTCCGCCAGGGCGGTGGCGCTCTACGAGCCACTGTGCGCGAAGAAGGTGCTCGCGGCGTGCGAGGACCTGGCGAACCACCTCGCCGAAGGCGACGGCGTCACCCGCGACCTGAGGCGCGCGGAGACGCTGCACCAGCAAGCCTGCGACGGTGGCGAAGGCCGCGCGTGCACCAACCTGGCGACGCTGTGCGCCGAAGGCACGCTGGGCAAGCGTGAGCTCAAGCGCGCGCTGGAGCTCGACACCCGGGGCTGCGAGCTCGACTCCGCGCCCAGCTGCAACTCGCTGGGCTTCGCCTTCGTCACCGGCCGCGGGGCGCCGAAGGACCAGGCGAAGGCGGAAGAGCTCTTCAAGAAGAGCTGCGCGTTGGGCAGCGACGACGGCTGCACCAACCGCAAGCGGCTGTGCGGTGACGGCTTCAAGCCCGCCTGCGCGCCGGCCTCGAAGTAGCGGGGCCGGCCACCGCGCTCAGCCTTCCGCGAACGCTGGGTGCTCGTGGCCCTGGCGCACCTCGGGCGCCCGGGTGGAAGAGCCCGCGGGACGCGCGCGGAAGCTGCTGGCGTTGCCCGCGTGAGTCGACATGCGGCCCGGGCTCGGCCGGGGTTCGGGCGCGGTCGTCTCCGCGACCGGGGCGGGCGCTCCGGCCGCCGGGACCTCTCGTCCTTCGCCGCCGACGGAGAAGTAGGCCACCGCGCTCTCCATCTGCGCGGTCTGCTCGGCCATCGCGAACGAGGCGCTGGCCACCTGCTCGGCCATGGCGGCGTTCTGCTGGGTGAACCGGTCCATCTGCGAGACGGCGGCGTTGACCTGGTCGATGCCGTTGGTCTGCTCCTGGGACGAGGCGGTGATCTCGGCGACGATCTGACTGACCTTCTTGGCCGCCACGATGATCTCCTCGAGGTTCCGGCCGGACTCGCTCACCAGCCGGGACCCCTCGCCGACGCGGACCACCGAGTCCTTGATGAGCACCTTGATCTCGCCCGCCGCGGTCGCGGTCCGCTTGGCCAGGCTGCGAACCTCGGCGGCGACGACCGCGAATCCCCGCCCGTGCTCTCCGGCGCGCGCCGCTTCCACGGCGGCGTTGAGCGCGAGCAGGTTGGTCTGAAAGGAGATCTCGTCGATGACGTCGATGATCTCTCCGATCTTCTCGGAAGACTGGTTGATGCTCGCCATCGCCTCGGTGGCCTCACGCACCACCGCGCCGCCTCGCTCCGCGGTCTGCTGGGACGTCGCCGCGAGCTGACTGGCCTGCCGGGAATTGTCGGCGTTCTGCTTCACCGTCGCCGTCATCTGCTCCATGGTGCTCGCCGTCTGTTCCAGCGCTGCCGCCTGCTGTTCGGTGCGCGACGAGAGGTCGGCGGTGCCCGCCGAGATCTCGCTCGCGGACAACGACAGCACCCCGGTCTTGCTGCGCACCTCGGCGGCGACCCCCTTCAGTCGCATCAGACGCCACAGCACCAGCCCGATGAAGGCCAGCGCCATCGCCAGGGTGACGCCGCTCACGCTCAGCGTGAGCGCACGCGCTTTCTGGACCTCCTGACGGGCCAGCGCGGCGCTCTCGTGCACGTCCTTGACCTCGGCCTCTCCCATGGGCTCGACCAGCTCGGTGAAGGGGTCGATGGCGGTGTACAGCTCGGTCTCGGCGAAGCGCGAGAGCCCGGCCCGGTCGCCCTTGCGCATCAGCGCGATCGCCCGCTCGATGGCCGTGTCGATGCCTTCCCTCAACCAGAGGCGCCTTCGAGGTCGAAGTCGGCTACGGCGGACGCCTGTCCGGACAGGCGGTGGCCCACTCCGCGCAGCTGCTGCTCAAGTACTCGCTCCTCGATCAGCTGCAGCTGCAGCTGGGCTCGAACAACGTCTTCCTCGCCGGCTCGGGGCTGACCGCACGGGCCTTCGACGGCGTGATTCCGGGCATCAAGGTGCGCCTCAACTCGCAGAGCACCTGGCTCCCCACCACCTCGCTGTCGGTGCACGCCTCGCTGCCGACGTCGGGATTCGCAGAGGCGGCCCAGAAGACCATCGACCTGTCGGCCTGGTGGTACGCGAGCAAGGACTTCGGCCGCCTGCACGCCGACCTGAACGTCTCGATGAGCGTCTACGACGTCACCCACCCCGTGCCGCAGGGGCTCACCGCCCTGTCGGTGTCGTACTCCTTCGGGCACGGCTGGGGCGTGTTCTCCGAGCTGTACTCCACCTTCGGCAACGCCCAGGCGGTGCCCTTGGACGGCGGCTCGCTCAACGGGCTCAACTTCTCTCCCATCGACGAGGTGACCTTCGACCTGGGCGCCGACGTGGGCTTCTACCGGGGCACCCGCGTCTTCACCGCCTTCGCCGGGGTGACCTTCGTGCCCTTCGCCAGGCGAGCGTCACCCGTCGCACGGCTCCCGCGCACGCCCGCGGGCGCCATCGCCTCACGGCCGCAGTGACGGGTGCCGCGCACCGCCCGCCTGCGCCGCGGCGACGCGTCGTCAGGGCCGTTCCACCACCTTGGCCAGCACCCACGTCGAGCCGTCCTCGTCGGCGGGGGTCAAGGTGAGCGTCCGGCCGTCGGCGGCGAGCACGACGCTCCAGTACGCCGGCGCGGCGTGCGTCGGGCTCCAGCGCAGGAAGCCATCGACCGACGCCCAGCGTCCAGTCTCGGCGCGCGAAGGCCCGCCGACGGGAATCGACGCCGCGCCGCTCGGCTCGAGCAGCAGCCGGTTGCCTTCGCGATCCCCCCAGGTGCCGACCAGCCGCGGGTCGCGCCCCCACGTCCGCTTGACGAGCTGAACTTCCCTGCCCTCGACGACCGCGCGCAGGAAGGGGCCGCGGTGTTCGAAGGACCACGCCGCGCCCTGCTTCGGGCTCACGGTGACGAGCGCCTTGCGGCCGCGGAGCTCGCTCTTCCAGGTCCCCTGGGCGTCGGGCTTGGTGGTGCCGTCGCGCAGCGACTCGGGGTCGAAGTACACGAAGGCGCCGTCGCGCCCGAGACGGAGCACCACCGCGCCGCCGTCCTCGAGGCTCCACTCGCCGACGAGGCCCGGGTCGGGCGAACCCGCGAGCAGCGTGAGCAGGAGCGCGAGGGGCATGTCCGCGGCGGCATCCTGACACCGAGAGGAAGACGACGCACCCGGGCGAAGGGAATCGTGAGGGGCAGAGATCGCTCCGGGCGGCAGCCACACACCAGAGCGGTGAAGCGCCACCCGACGTCGAAGGAGTCCACCATGAGCCACCGCCTCGTCCTCCTCGCCTCCCTCGTCCTGAGCGCCGGCTGCGGCGGCGCGGCCAGCACCACCGGCACGACGGGCACCACCGGCACCGACTACTCCACGCGCGCCAGCGCCATCGCCGCGCTGAGCGGCAGCGTCTCGTCGGGCGGCGCGCTCTACAAGTCGACCGCGTCGCCCACCTGCGCGAGCTGCCACCTGGCCGACGGCAGTGGCCAGCCGCCCACCACCCCTGGCCTCATCGAGCCCGCGGCGAACGACACCGACGAGGAGCTCGCCACCGCCATCCTGAAGGGTGGCGACGCGATGAAGTCGTACGCGTCCTCGCTCAGCGACCAGCAAGTGGCCGACCTCATCGCGTACCTGCGTTCCGCGTTCGCGCAGTAGCCGCGCGACGCCGCGCCTGAACTGGGGAGTCAGAAGACAATGGGTCGGTTGTTCACTCCCCAGTTCGCGAGAACACCGCGGCGCTCAGGGCCTCGAGCCACCCGGACGTTCGCACCAGGTCCCAGGTGACGTTGAAGACCTGATACCCCGCATGGGTCAGCGCGTTGCGGCGGGCGAGATCGCGCTCCCAGCGAGGCCGGCTGCCGTGAAAGCGCCAGCCGTCGGCTTCGAGGACCACGCCACGGTCTGGCCAGCAGAAGTCGACCCGCGCGAGGAAGCGACCCGAGGCGTCGTGGAGCGTGCACTGGGTGAGCGGACGCGGCAGGCCCGCGCGACGCAGGGCCCGCATCACGCGAACCTCGAGAGCGCTCTCGAGCGCCGGGTCGACCCGGTGCCGGAGCGCCTTCGTCACGGCAGCGGCCCCGGCCCGCCCGCGGCGCCCGAGCCGGGCGAGCTCGCGCTCGAGCCACTGGAGCAGCCTCGGCTTGCTTCGGCAGGCAGAGTCGAGCGCCAGCTCGAACGACGTCTCGTCGAGCACCCCCGCGAGGTCGATCAGCGTCCGCGCGAGGTCGGTGACTGGGATGAGCCGCTTCCACCACTCGATGTGCTTCGGAAAGGTGCGCGTGCGGTGAAGCGTGACCTCCGTCTCCAGCGACAGCCGGCGGTCGTGGGCCACGGTGACGTCCACCGGCTCCGGTGGCCGGGGGCCGAGACCGTCCAGTCCCCACAGCCAGCCCGCGCTGCGATGCGACGCGACGGCCGAAGGTCGCGCCCAGAGCACCGCCGCCAGCAACTGCTGGTGCCACGTCCACGGCGCGCCCCGGACCCGGTAGACGCGCGCCAGCCGGCGCTCCCACCGGCCCACGACCACCCAGTGCTGCCGGGTCGAATTCGCGACCCCCGCCCCCTGGACCTGCCCGAGCGAGATGACCCCCAGCTGCCTCGCCGCGAGCGCCCCCACGCCCCGCTCCCACCGTCCCGCCATGTGCCTTCCCCCCTGCGAGGCACCGAGCGAAGCACACGGGTCCGACACGCACGGCCGCCGCGCCCCGAACTGGGGAGTCAGAAACCAATGGGTCGGTTCTTCACTCCCCAGTTCGGGTGATGGGCGCGGTGAGTGCGTCGCGCGCGGCGGCGAGCGGTGCCTCGACGAAGGTGACCGCGCCCTTCTCGCGCCGCACCCCGAGCTGCGAGAGCACCGCCTGGCGCTGCGAGAGCGCCACCTCGCCGCGGAAGCGTTCGAGGAGCGCCTTCCACACCGGCTTCCCGGCGGCCGCGTCCACCGCCCGGGCGAGCTGTTCCACCGTGCACGGCACGCTCACCGCGGCGAAGGCCGTCTCCAGGCTCGCCTTGCCGCCCGTCAGCTCGCGCAGGCGCAGGTCGAGGCTGAGCGCGAAGAGCGCTCCCAGCCAGTACGTCGCCTGGTAGTCGCCGTGGATCCGCCCTTCCATGAAGGCCTGGCCCTTGCGCTTGCCGGCCTGGGCCGCGCCGCGCTCGAAGCCGTCGAGCAGCTCTCCCCACGCCTCGGTGACGGCGAAGCGGCCGGAGCGCGCCCGCACCACCTCGGTGAAGAAGGTGGAGAGCCCTTCGGCGAGCCAGGGCACCTCGGGGTCGAACTGCGGGTGCACCGCGTGGAGCAGCTCGTGCACCGCCACCCAGTCCTTGCGGAACGACGGCACGCTCGCCCGGGTGCCCCACAGCACCGCGAGCGACGGCGGCGACGAGTCGCGCTCGGTGCCGAAGAGCGCGGGCTCCTCGGCGTCCACCCCGACGGCTGCCACCACCAGCCGCTTCGCGGGGAACCCGGGCTTGAGCAGCTGCGCTTCCTTCGCCGAGGCCGCGAGCCAGTCGCACACCACCTCGTCGGTGAGGCCCGGGGCCCCCTTCCCCAGCAGCCCCACCGCGAGCGTCACCGCCCCGGCCGACCGCGTGCAGCGCCGGCCGCCGAAGACGTGGAAGCCGGGCTCTTCGAGCGCGGTGACGGGCAGCCGCGCGCCGTCGCCCCACGGGGTGAGCGCGGGGCGGCCCGAGGTGGTGAAGGTGAAGTCGAGCGCGCGGGTGCACGGCCGGGGGCGCACCAGGTACGCGCGGCCGGCCACGGCCATGCCGTCGGCCGTCGCGGTGCCGAAGAAGAGCGCGTTGCCGAAGCGCTCGGCGTCGTCGAGCGCGTAGCGGTAGCGCACCACCGACCAGTCCTGGGGCACGAGGAAGCCGCCCTCGTCGTCGACCGTCACCTTCGCGAAGTCCTGGCCGGGGCCGCGCTCCACCAGCACCACGTCGACCGGTCCGCGGCGCGCGAACTCGAAGCTCGCGGGCGCCTGCGGCCCCCGGCGCACCGCGACCTCGAGGAAGGCGGAGTCGGGCGAAGCGCGCACCTCGTACTGCAGCGCCGGGCCACCGCCGTCGGCGGCCGCGAGCAGCAGCGCGAGCGCGAGCGCGCTCACACGTCGAGGTTGGTCACCGAGAGCGCGTTCTTCTCGATGAACTCGCGGCGCGGCTCGACGTCTTCGCCCATGAGCAGGGTGAAGATGCCGTCGGTCGCCACCACGTCTTCGATCTTCACCTGGAGCAGCGTGCGGCGCTCCGGGTCCATGGTGGTTTCCCAGAGCTGCTCGGGGTTCATCTCGCCCAGACCCTTGTAGCGCTGCACCCCGAGGCCCTTGCTGGCGTCGTCCATCGCCAGCTTGAGCACCTGCTGGTAGGTGTGCGCCTCGAAGGGCTTCTCTTCGCCTTCGATGCTCACCATGTACGGCGGGGCGCCGAAGGCCTTGAGCGACTCCTTGAGGGTGGTCAGGTCGCGGTACTCGGGCGACTCGAGGAACTCCACGTCGACCACCGTCTCGCGGGGGCTGCCGTTGACCTCGGTGGAGAAGACGAGCTTCTTCGACCGGTGCTGCGGGTCGTCGAGCCGCTTCACGTCGATGTGGTCGAGCACGTCGGGCGTGCGCGCCTCGAGGTACTCCTGCACCTTGTCGAGCTCGACCTGGGCCTGTTCCTTCTCGCCCAGGGTCGACGGCACGAAGGTCGCCGCCTGCACCAGCGCGTCGAGGACGCGCGCGTCCTTCTTCTTCGACAGCTTCTCGAGCCGCGCCTCGTAGGTGATGACCTTGGCGAGCAGCGCCTTGAGCTCTGGGCCGGAGATGGTGCGCCCGTCGACCTTCACCGAGATGCGCTCGCCGGCGATGTTGAGCAGGAACGCGTCCTTCGCCTCGTTGTCCTTGAGGTAGCTGTCCTTCTTGTTGCGGCTCACCTTGTAGAGCGGCGGCTGGGCGATGAAGAGGTAGCCGCGCTGCAACAGCTCGGGCATCTGCCGGTAGAAGAAGGTGAGCAGCAGCGTGCGGATGTGGCTGCCGTCGACGTCGGCGTCCGTCATCAGGATGATGCGGTGGTACCGGCACTCGTCGGGCTTGTAGTCCTCTTTCCCGATGCCGGTGCCGAGCGCGGTGATGAGCGTGATGAGCTCCTGCGAGCTCAGCATCTTCTCGAAGCGCGCCTTCTCGACGTTGAGGATCTTGCCGCGCAGCGGGAGGATCGCCTGGTTGCGGCGGTTGCGCCCCTGCTTGGCGGACCCGCCTGCGGAGTCACCCTCGACGATGTAGAGCTCGGACTCGCTGGGGTCCTTCGACTGGCAGTCGGCCAGCTTCCCGGGGAGCGAGGCCCCGTCGAGGATGCCCTTGCGGCGCACCGTCTCGCGCGCCTTGCGGGCCGCGATGCGCGCCCGGGTGGCGTCGCCGATCTTCCCGACGATCTTCTTCGCGTTGTTGGGGTTCTCTTCGAGCCAGGTCGAGAGCTGCTCGTTCACCATCTGCTCGACGAGGCCCTTGATCTCCGAGTTGCCGAGCTTGGTCTTGGTCTGCCCTTCGAACTGCGGGTTGGGCAGCTTGACCGAGATGACCGCCGCCAGGCCTTCGCGCGCGTCTTCGCCGGTGGGCGTTTCCTTGAGGTCCTTCCACAGCTGGCTCTTCTCGGCGTAGCTGTTGATGGACCGGGTGAGCGCCGCCTTGAAGCCGGACAGGTGGCTGCCGCCTTCGTGGGTGTTGATGTTGTTGGCGAAGGTGAAGATGCGCTCGTCGTAGCCATCGTTCCACTGCATGGCGATCTCGAGCGTGACGCCGTCTTTCTCGGCGCGGAACGAGACCGGCTTCTCGTGCAGGCCGATCTTCGACTTGTTGAGGAACTCGACGAACGAGACGATGCCGCCGTCGAACTTGAAGTCGTGGCCCTTGGTGCTGCGCTCGTCGGTGATGACGATGTGCAGGCCGGCGTTCAAGAACGCGAGCTCGCGCAGGCGCTGCGAGAGCGTCTCGAAGTTGTACTCGGTGGCCTCGAAGATGGTGGTGTCGGGCTTGAACGACACCTTGGTGCCGCGCTTGTCGGTGACGCCGATCTCCGCGACCTTCTGCTGCGGCACGCCCTTGGCGTACTTCTGCTGGAAGACCTTGCCGCCGCGCTGGATCTCGAGGTGCAGCCACTCGCTGAGCGCGTTGACGCAGGACACGCCGACGCCGTGCAGACCGCCCGAGACCTTGTACGCCGAGTTCTCGAACTTGCCGCCCGCGTGGAGCTTGGTCATCACCACGTCGACCGTGTCCATGCCGATGACGGTGGGGTGCGGGCCGACGGGAATGCCGCGGCCGTTGTCGGTGACCGAGATGGAATTGTCGACGTGGATCACCACTTCGATGTCGGTGCAGACGCCCGCGAGCGCCTCGTCGACCGAGTTGTCGACCACCTCGTAGACCAGGTGGTGCAAGCCGTAGACGCTGGTGTCGCCGATGTACATGCCCGGCCGCTTGCGCACCGCCTCGAGGCCTTCGAGCACGGTGATGCTCGCCGTGCCGTAGTCGCTGGGGTTGTTCGCGGGCGTGGGGGTGACGTTTTCGCTCATTGCGCCGATCGGATCCGTTCAGAGACTTTGCGAGGGGTTGGGCCTAGCAGTTTCGTGGGGGAATTCACTCAAAATCCCCGGGGAAACAGGGCCTATTTTCGATGCGATTTCATCGACTTACAGCGACACATCGGCCCCCGGCTGGAACGCGGTGGGGTTCTGTGCTTTGCGCCGTCTCACCATGGCCGAGCTGACCATCACCGACCCCATGACCGCCCCCGACTTCGGCCGGGGCAAGGTGCAGCAGTTCATCGAGTCGCTCCTGTGGGACAGCCGCGACTCGGTCTTCGTGCGGCTGACGGTGAAGGCGGTGCTCGTGATGGGCGCGGCGCAGGCGCTCATCTGGTGGCAGCTCAACTGGGCGACGCTGGCGGTGTACCTCGCGCTGTACGTGTGGCTGTTGCCGCCGTGCATCCTGATGCTGCACAACACGATGCACCGGCCGTTCTTCAAGCGGCGCAAGCTGCTCAACCGGGTGCACCCGTACCTCTTCACCCTGCTGCTGGGCATTCCCGGCGGGTACATGGAGCACCACGTGGGCATGCACCACGTGGAGAACAACCTCGAGGACGACCTCTCGGGCACGCTGCGCTACCAGCGCGACAACCCGCTCCACTTCCTGGCGTACTTCACCCGCTTCTTCTTCCTGAGCTTCGTCGAGCTGCCGAACTACCTGGTGAAGCACAAGCGCACGTCGATGGCGGTGCGGGCCATGTCCATCGAGGCGCTGCACGTGGGGCTCATCACCTTGGCGATGTTCGTGGACTGGAAGAAGGGCCTGGTGAGCCTGCTCGGGCCGTACGTCTTCGTGCGCTTCATGATGATGCTGGGCAACTGGGGCCAGCACGCGTTCCTCGACCCCACGCAGCCGGGCAACTCGCTGGTGAACTCCATCACCTGCATCAACAGCCCGTACAACCACAAGGCGTTCAACGACGGGTACCACATCGGTCACCACGTGAAGATGAACCGCCACTGGACCGAGATGCCGGGCGACTTCCTCGCCTCGCGCGAGACCTACGCGAAGATCGACGCGGTGGTCTTCGAGGGCCTGGACTTCTTCCTGGTCTCGGTGCTGCTGCTGACCCACCAGCACCGCTTCCTGGCGAAGAAGATGGTGGACCTGGGCAAGCCGCGCTCCATCGAGGAACGGGTGGCCTTCATCAAGTCGCGCGTCGCGCCCATCTTGCGCGACGAGGCCGCGCGCGCGGCGCCGGCGGCCTGACCTCGACCGTTCAGTACTGCTTCGGCGGGGTGACCGCCTCGAACGCCTTCTGCTCGCAGGCGTCGCCCGTGCAGCCGCCCGGGTCGAAGAGGCTGACGCACTGAGGGGCGTCGTACTTGAGCCGCAGCGCGCGGCCTCGGTCGTCCTTCACCTCGAAGACCACGACGTAGGAGCCGACCTGCTGCGCCTTGGCGCTGCGGGAGACCCGCTTGTCGTACGGGTCGAACACCGCGAAGGTGCCCGCCGCGGAGTGGAGCGACAGCCGTTCCCGGGAGAACCGCACGCCGTCCGAGCACTCCGGCAGGCCGCCCTGGCCCTGGTGCTTCGCGAGCCAATCTCGCCCGATGGCCGAGTTCTTGTCGATGTTCTGCGCCCACCACGCGGGGAGCGTCACCTCGTGCTCGTAGGTCAGCTGCGCCCAGTAGCCTCCCAGCGCGAGCAGCCCCACCAGCACCAGCCCGCCCAGCACCGCGAGGCGTTGCCGCCCGGTCGGCGTGCCGGGAATGTGGGTGCGCGCGCTCGGCGCGAGGAAGCCGAAGCGGGGCAGCTGATCCGCCGTCATCTCCGCGTAGTGCTTCCCCTGGAGCCGCTCGGTGAGCACCGGCACCAGCGCGTCGCCGAAGTCGGTGGTGCCGAGCGGCAGCGTGAGGCACAGCCCCTTGGGCCCGTCGGCCATGAAGTGGCCTTCGTCGACGGTGAAGCCCACCAGCTCGGCGAAGGTGAACGTCTTCCCCTTGAAGGTGAGCCCGTCGGGGCGCACCTGCACCCGGGGCCCGAAGTCGACCGAACCGCCACGCGCGAGCGCCTCGCGGGCCGCGCGCAGCTTGGTCTCGTTGAGCGACCGCGCGAAGGCTTCCAGCGCCTCGTGCTCGGGGCCGGAGCCGCGGGTGCGCGCGGTGAGCGTGCGCCCGTCGGACAGCGTGAGCACGCACCAGGTGGGCCGCATGCCCAGGGCGGCGGCGGTGGCCGCGCCCGACAGGCTCGAGACGCGCACCTCCCGGCGGCGCATCTGGCACCCCACGACCGTCAGCGGATCGACCGGCGCACCGAACAACGCTTCGATGGACGACATGGCTCCCCTCTCACCCTGCGGACGTCAGCTCACCGCGCCGCTGCGCCCTTGAGCCTGACCCCGAGCCCCGGCGTGGGGTGCAAGGTGTATCGCGGCCCATCGGCCTCGTAGCCCCCGAGGAAGGGGTCGGTCTCGAGGAGCCACGCGGTGTCGAGGTCGCAGAAGTCGACGCCGCCGAGCGCCGCGGCGAGGTGGGTGGCGGCGGACATGCCGAGCCGCGTCTCCAGCATGCCGCCCACCATCACCGAGATGCCGGCGAGGGCCGCAGCGCGCCCGATGGCGAGCGCTTCGAGGAGCCCGCCCGACTTGGCGATCTTCAGGTTCACCCCGGTGGCCGCGCCGTGGGTGAGCGCCACCTTGAGCTCGCTCACGTGCTTCACCGACTCGTCGAGCACCACCGGCACCTCGAGGTCCTTCACCACGCGCGCGCAGTCGCCCAGCGCCGCGCAGGGCTGCTCGTAGCACTCGAGGAAGGCGTGGCTCGCGTACAGCTCGCGGATGATGGTGAGCGCGTCCTCGGGCGACTGGCCGGCGTTGCCGTCGAGCCGCAGCCGCATGTCGGGGTACTCGCGCACCAGCGCGCGGAGCACCAGCAGGTCCTCGCGCAGGCTCTTGCCCACCTTCACCTTGAAGCTGCGGAACCCCTTGCCCCACCACTGGCGGGCGAGCTCGAGCATGCGCGCCACCGGCAAGATGGGGAGCGTGATGTCGGTCTCGAGCACCGGCGTCACCTTCGGGCCCCCGAGCCACTGGTAGAGCGGCTGCCCGTCGAGCTTCGCCCACGCGTCGAGAATGGCCACCTCGACCGCGGACCTGGCGACCGGCCAGTGCGCGAGGATGGCGTCGAGGTCTTGCCCCATGCGGGCGGTGTCGTCCCACATCGAGCCCACCAGCGTGGAACGGGAGCGCAGCACCGCCTCGAGCGCCTGCGGCTGGTCTTCCCGCGTCACCGGCGGCAGGCAGCTGCCTTCGCCCAGCCCGTCGGCCGTCTTGCCACCGCGCTTGAGCTGCACCTGCACCAGCACCGAGCGGGTGGCGCGCGCCTGGCCGGTGGCGATGACGAACGGGTCCACCGTGGCCACCGAGAGCGGCGTGGCGGACAGCGCCGCGAGGTGCACCGGGCCGCTCATGCGGGGCTGCGCTCCTTGAGCGCGCGGGCGAGCGCGTCGACCTCGGCGGGGCCTTCGAAGAGGAAGCGCGGCACCAGCACCCGGCCGCCGTCGCGCAGGCGGACCGCGAGCGCGCGCCCTTCCTCGTCGAGGGCGGTGACCTCTTCCCACGGAATCTCCACCACGCCGTCGAAGGGGCGGCTCACCACCAGTCCTTCGGGCAGCAGCCGCACACCCCACCCCTCGCGCGGTCGCAGCCGGTGGTGCAGCACCAGCGCGGTCAGCCCGAGGCCGGCGGCGATGCCGGCGCGGGCGAAGGCGAGCGGGCCTTCGCCCTGCGTCGCCGCGGCGAGCGCCCACGCGGTCAGCCCCACCGCCACCACGGCGGCGCCGACCAGCGACCAGCGCGCGCGCTTCGGGTGGTACGGAAAGAAAGGGGTCACCGGGGCGCGCAATCTGCCACGAACCGCGTTCGCCTTGTGAACGCTGCGGAGCCTGAAACTCGGGCCTTCGAGCGCGGGGCGAATTGCCCCCTCGCCCCGGGCGGGCGCTCAGAAGTCTTCGACCCGCGCGCTGAGCTCGGGCTGCACCACGAAGGGGTTCAGGTCGCCCTGGACCTCGGCGACGCGCTGGTTGCGGGCGCGCTCGGGCTCGTCGACCTGGTCGGCGGCCGCCCAGCGGCGCAGCACCGCCTCTTCGTCGGGGGGAATGTCGAGCTCGTAGGCATCGGCGATCCAGAACATCGCCCGCGCCACGTCGCCCCGGTGCCCGGGCGGCGGCTCGAAGACCAGCGTCCCGTGGGCGTCGAGGCCCAGGCGCGACTCGCCGCCCCGCCAGTGCTCGGTGACCACCTCGCCGAACGGCAGGTTGGCCCGCTTGCCGTTGGCGGTGGTGTCGACCGGGAAGAGGTGGTGGAGGTCGCTCACCGCGGCGTCCTTGCCGGCCGCCTTGAGCTGGCTCTGCGGCCAGGTGTGCTCGGTGTTGAAGCGCTGGGTGCCTTCGGCGTCGGGAATGCCGTTCACCCCGTCGAGCACGCGCCCGGCGTACACGTCGCGCACCACGCCGTGGGCGGCGTCGACGCGGGTGAAGAGCGCCACCCGGGCGTCGTGGTAGTCGAGCGTCACGTGGCGGCCGAAGAAGCGGCGCCGCAGCTCGGCGAGGAGCGCCTCGCCTTCGAAGGCTTCCAGCCCGGTGGTGTCGACCACCGCGCCGAAGAGCACGTGCATCGCTTCGGGGTCGTTGGGCGTCGCGGGCGCGCTCCCGAGCGGATCCGCCCCCACCAGGTGCACCTGGCCCCTGGGCTCGGTCACCTCGGGCGAAGGGGCAGTGCGTGCCTCGAAGCCGTCGCGGAGCTGGCTGCGCACGGTGCGCACCATGCGGCGCTGTTCGTCGCTGAGCTGCGCCCACAGCGCGCCGGGGAGCTGGCCGGTGGGGTCGGCGCTCACGGTGGCGAGCACGTCGGGGGGCAGCCCGCGCTGGGCAGCCAGGAGGAGCGTGGGAGGAAGGCTGAGCGCCATGGAAAGTCCTCTTCGGGCCGGAAGGAGTGTCCCGGTCTCCCCCTTGGAGACACCTGCACCTGTCTGACCCCCGGGAGGGCCTCCGTGTGCAGGTGGCTCAGGGCGAGGAATAGGGCTCAGCGGTGCCGCCGCGGACGCGGTACCACCTGGCCTGCGTTCCCGCGGCGTCGCGCACCAGCCGCTCGTCGGTGGTGGTGAGCACCACCTGCGCCCCCGAGGCCTTGAGGTACCCCATGAGGAAGGCGTTGCGCTCGGGGTCGAGCTCGCTGGAGACGTCGTCGAGTAGCAGGAGCGGCAGCACGCCGCTCGCGGCCTGAAGGTTCTCGATCTCCGCCACCTTCCACGCCAGCACCAGCGCGCGCGCCTGCCCCTGCGACGCGAAGGCCTTCGCCGGGCGGCCGTCGAGCTCGAGCGTGAGGTCGTCGGTGTGCGGCCCGCTGGAGGTGAAGCCCCGCTCGAGGTCGCGCCCCCGCCGCTCGTCGAGCGCGCGCAGCAGGTGCTGCTGCAGCTCGTCCTCGCTCTTGGCGCGGAACTCGAGGAGATCGAGCCCCGACGGAGCGGACCACACGTGCGCCTCCAGCCCCGACCGGCTGATCCGCTCGAAGGCCTCGCTGGTGCGCGGCCCGACTTCCAGCAGCAGCGCGCGCCGCCGCGCCCAGACCCGCGCCCCGAGGCGGGCGAGGGTGTCGTCCCACGGGGCGAGGTGCGCGGCCGGCGCCTGCGACTTGAGCAGGCGGTTGCGGCTCTTGAGCGCTCGGGCGTAGTCGCGGCTCTCCTGCAGGTAGGCGGGCGCCCGGTTGAAGACCGCGCGGTCCAGGAAGGCGCGCCGCCCGTCGGGCCCGCCCTTCACCACCTGCAGGTCGTCGGGGGTGAAGGCCACCACCGAGACGCCGCCGAAGTACCCCTCGAAGCTCGACGCCTTCTTGCCGTCGACCAGCGCGGTGCGGGTGCCGTCGCCCACCACCACCGACAGCTCGCGCTCCGCCCCGCCGAGCACGAAGCGCGCGCTCACCCGGGCCTGCGTCTGGCCCCACTGCACCAGCTCGACGAGCTTGGAGGCGCGCAGCGGCTTGAGCGTCGCGAGGAAGTAGAGCGCCTCGAGCAGGTTGGTCTTGCCCTGCCCGTTCTCTCCCACCGCGACCGTGGTGCCGGCGCTCGCGTCCAGCGTGACGGCGCCCAGGTTCCGGAAGCGCTCACAGGTGAGCGAGAGCAGCTTCACGGCAGCGAGGACACCACGCTCCCCGAGCGCACCAGGGTGGCGAGCTCGAACACCTGGCCGGGCGTGAAGAGGAAGAGCGTGAAGCGGTCGACCTGCCGGCCGTTCTCGAGCCGCGGCTGGTCGTGCTGCACGAAGAGCCGCCCGGGCGGAGCGCGCAGGCCGCCGTCGGTCGCCTCCAGCCACGGCTCGCCCCCGTCGCTCAGGGTCAGCTTGCGCCAGACCATGGGCACCCCGAGCACGCCGCTGTCGAGCTTGTTGTCGAGCCGGCCGTCGGCGCGCAGGTCCCAGAAGGCCGCGTAGGCCCCGGTGGAAGACCAGGCCATCGGCCAGCCGCCGAGGTTCTCGTAGTCGAGCACGTTCGACGGCTCGCCCGCGTCGTTGGGGCGCGCGAGCTCGAAGCCACCGGGCAAGGTGAAGACGCTGCCCTGCCGGTAGCCGACGCGCCCGAGACCGCCGCGGGGGTGGTCCATCCACACCTCCAGGGGCTCGCCGGGCGCGAGCGAAAGCGGCACCGCCTGCCAGCGCGCCGGGGTCCCCGCGAGCTCGACGCGGTAGAGGTTGCGCGAGGTGACGGCGTAGCCGCGCACCCGGTCGACGCCGTTGGTGAAGACCGGCGTGCGCTCGAGCGTGAAGCTGCGAATCGGCGTGGCCGCTTCCGGGGTGAGGACCGGGGTGAGCCCGGGCGAGACGCGCGGCTGGTCGCTCAGGGTGAGGTTCCCCGCCGGGAGGAAATAGACCGAGTCGTCGGCGGTGATGACGAAGCTGCGCACGCCGCCGTCGAACTCGTCGATGGCCTCGGCGAAGACGCTCGCCGTGCGTGCGGGGTCGCCCCGTCCGTCGACGAGCTGCGGACCGAACTGCACCGAGACGTCGAGCGGGCGCTGCGGGTCGACCGCGGCGAGCGAGAGGTCTCCACCGGTCGTCAGCAACCACCCCGGGGCTGCGCCCACGAAGGCGCGCGGCTTCAGGTCTTCGTTCGCCGCGTTGGCACTGGCGCGCTGCACGGCCCAGCCGTTGGTCACCGAGGCCGGCGAAGCCATGTAGAGGTCGGTCACCGCGACCGGCACCACGCCGCCGTCGGGCCGGAAGAAGGTGCCGCCGGCGAGCGGCACCCGGTCGAGGAAGAGCGGCCGCACCGAGGACAGCGCCGGGCCGACCCACACCTGGCCGCGCCGGCCGCCGAGCGCCACCCCGACGCCGAGGCTCTCGTCGCGCACCGCGCCTCCGCCGAGTGCCGCCGGACGCAGCGCGAGCTGGGTGACGTCGAAGCGCGGCACGAGTTCCTCGGTGATGCACGGCTGATCGGGGGTCAGCACCGCTCCCACCACGCGCTCGAGGTGCACCTCGAGCCGCATCGGGTTCATCTGGGCGCAGAGCACGTCGACCGCCGGCTGCGGCGTCTCCAGCGGCGTGAAGGCGAACGGCACGCCGGCGCCGCACACCTTGCATTCGTTGAACGCGCGGACCATCGACGGCGCCGGGGTGCCCGAGAAGACCCAGGTGCTCAGGAGCCCGTCGGCCAGCACGGCCCAGGTGCGCCCTTCGGTGCTGCGCATCATCCGCACCCGGGGGCCGGGGACGGCCTGGTCCGTCAGTTCGGCCACGGTGACGGCCTCGGTGTGCATCGGGCTCCATGCCGGCGCGAGCACTCCGAACTTGTTGAAGCCGCGGAAGACGAAGCCACCCGCGGTGGCACCGACCAGCATCGTCCCCGCCTGCAGCTCCTCGCTCGCCATGGGTGGCGGTACCACCGCCACGTCGAGCAACCGGCCGGTCGTGCCGCCGTCGCCGAACAGCGCCCCCCCGGGACCTTCGAGCGGAGCCACGGTGGTGCCGTCCTTGCTGATGAGGCCCGAGCTCAGCGGAGGCATCTCGCCGCGCAGCACCACGGTGGTGTCCTGCCCGCTGCGCAGGCCGACCGCGCCGTGCACCGGCTTCTGGGCCACGCTGACCGGCCAGGTGCCGTCGAAGAGCAGCGGCGTCTGCGGCAGCACCGTCTCCACCGTGCCGTCGGGCAGCACGCCGAAGGCGCCGCCGTCGAACACCGCGCTGACGTGCGCGTAGCGCGCGGGGGTCCCCACCGGTGTTCCGACCTCGCCTTCCACGATGCGCATGAAGCCCTGCGCCGTGCCGACGCCCACCGGGCCACCGGTGCGGGTGCTGAGCACGTCGGCCGCGCGCTCGAAGCCCGCGATGAGGGTCACCGGCTGCGACAGCCGCAGCGGGTGCACCGCGCGCGCGTTGCTGGAATCGGGGAGCACCGCGCGGCCTTCGAACTGAGGCCCTTCGTAGTGGAAGGCGCGGCAGAGGTTGTCCGGCCCGCACACCTCGCCCCTGGCGCAGACCGCGTCGCGCACCTGCGGCGGCTGGGTGAAGTCGCAGGGGAAGTCGTTGCCCTTCTCGGTGAGCAGCCCGGGGCACCCCGACAGCAGCACCAGCGCCGCGACGCACAGGGACCTCATGGCAGCTCCCCGCTGAACATCAGCCCGTTCGACGTGGGCGCCACCGCCACCTTGGCGGCGCGCACCTCGGGCGGGAAGAGCCACACGCCCAGCGCGGCGAGCGCGGCGCCGCCGGCGAGGAGCCCCACCGCGAGCGCCTGTTGGCCGGCGAGCTCGCGGCTCTTCTGCACGTAGAAGTCGCGCGGCTTGAGGTTGAGCCCCGCGCAGCGCTGGGTGGGCAGCGCGCCGCCCGGGCACAGCTCCTCGTTGAGCGCCTGGGCGCGCGAGAGCGACAGGAGCCCCACCACGCCCCCGGCGATGAAGGCGCCGCCGCCGGCCGCCATCAGGCCGATGGGCAGCACCTTCGACGGCGGCGGGGGCAGCGGCGAGCCGGTGGCCTCCGCGGCGAGGTACGGCACCAGCGCCGTGAGCTCTTCCAGGCTGCCCGCCACGCGGGTGGAGCGCGCCACCGGCTGCGACTTCTCGACGTCGAGCGTCTGCAGGGTGAGCTGGTAGGTGCGGCCCAGGCGCGCGAGCTGCCCGGTGAGGAGGAAGCGCGCGGTCACTGCCTGCGAGAGGTCGGCGGTGCACTGCGGGCTCGACGGGTCGGTGCACAGGCCGAGCAGCTGCTTCTGCCGCTCCGCGCCGATGAGGCCCTGGAGGTCTCGCGTGGACAGCACCTCGTAGACGCCGCGCGCCGACAGCGCCTGCACCACCGCGTCGGTGAAGGCCTGCGCCTGCTGCGGGGTGGCGCTCTGGGGCACCAGCTCGTTGACGAAGAGGCGGGGCCGGTCGGCGGCGGGCTTCGCGGGGTCCGCCGGGGCCTGCGCCCCGACCGGGAGCGCGCCGAGCACGACGAAAAACGCCACAGCGCGCAGTGCGAAATTCACGGGGGCACCGTAGGGCAACCATGCCCCGCCGCGCAGCAACTAACCCGAAGGGCCTTGGCTACAGTCCAGCGCCGTGGCGGACACCTCCGACGAGGCCGTGCGGGTGCGGCTCGAAGGCCGGCTGGAGACCCTGGAGCAGGCGCTCCCCGGCCTGCGCGCCGTGCTGACGGCGGGGCGGGCGCTGCGCTGGCGAGCGCGCCTCGGGGCGCTGCGGCCGGCGCT
>JAIBBQ010000121.1 GCA_019694595.1 Myxococcaceae bacterium | reverse complement strand
GCCCAGAAATCGGCGCTGGCCATCGCCCGCTCGTCGCCGCCCAGGCCGACCGCCCCGCCCGCCGCCGCCGAGCCGGCGAGGCCGTCGCCCTTCGTGGTCCCCGACGGGGCGGCGCTCGACGGGGCGCTGCTGCGCAAGGCGCGCGAGCACCGGGGCGTGTCGCTCGCCGCCCTGGCCGAGAAGACCCGCATCGGCAGCAAGTACCTCGAATGCCTGGAACTCGAGCGCTACGACGCACTCCCGGCGGTGGTGTACGTGCGCGGGTTCCTGATGTCGGCGTGCAAGGAGCTGGGGCTCGACGGGGTCTCGCTCTCCAGGGCGTATCTTGAGAAGCTGGAGCAGCACCGGGCGAAACGTTGACGCTCCTCGAGGGGGCACCTACAACGTGAGGGGACCATGACCGACGACGAGAAGATGAAGGCGATGCGGCTGGCGCGCGCCATCGCGTCCGACATCTCGCTCTACAACGAGCAGAAGATCGTGAAGGGCATCGAGCAGGACAACCTGTTCGACACCTTGAAGGACGAGATCGCGGAAGGGCGCGAGCTCTACAAGTCGCGCGTGAGCGCCGAGGTCTTCCAGGCCACGAACTTCTTCGACCGGGCGATCGTCGACATCCTGATCCGGCCGAAGGGTCACGTGAAGTCGAAGATCTGGTAGTGCCCGCCTCGCGCGTCGTGGCGCCGCCCGAGGCCAGGGGCGAGCGCGTCGACGCCTTCCTCGCCCGGCAGGAGCTCGGCCTCAGCCGCTCCCGCCTCAAGCAGCTCATGGAGCAGGGCCAGGTGACCATCGCCGGGGTCGCGGTGCACGCGGCGATGCGGCTCAAGGGCGGCGAGGCGCTGGAGCTCACCGTGCCCGCGCCGGAGCCGGCGGCCCCGGTGGCGCAGGATCTGCCGCTCACCATCGTCTTCCAGGACAAGCACCTCCTGGTGCTGGACAAGCCCGCGGGCCTGGTGGTGCATCCCGGGGCAGGCAACCGCGACGGTACCCTGGTCAACGCGCTGCTCCACCACGTGAAGGATCTCCAGGGCGTGGGCGGCGAGCTGCGGCCGGGGCTGGTCCACCGGCTGGACAAGGACACCTCGGGCCTCATGGTGGTCGCCAAGCACGAGCGGGCGCTGGCGGCGCTCCAGGCCGCCTTCCAGGCGCGCGACGTCGACAAGCGCTACCTCGCGCTGGTGCGCGGCGTGCCCGAGCCCGCGGAAGGCACCTTCCGCACGCTCCACGGCCGTCACCCGACCCAGCGGCTGCGCTTCACCGGCAAGGTGAAGGTGGGCAAGAGCGCGGTGACCCACTACCGGGTGGAAGAGGCGCTGGTGAAGGCAGCGCTGGTGGAAGCGACGCTCGAGACCGGGCGCACCCACCAGATCCGCATGCACCTCTCGGAAGCCGGGCACCCCATCTTCGGCGACGCCCTCTACGGGGGCGTGCGGCGCGACGAGGCCAGGGTCATCGAGCGGCAGGCGCTCCACGCCTTCGCGCTCGGCTTCGCCCACCCGGTGAGCGGCAAGGCGCTGCGCTTCGAGGCCAAGCCGCCGAAGGACTTCCGCGCCGCGCTGGCGACGCTCAGACGCCCCCGCGGCTGAAGCCACTGCTCTGCTGCGCCAGCCGGGCGTGCAGGGTGTCGGTCATCAGGAACCAGAACTGCGCCTCGCCGAAGGAGATGATGTCTCCGTCCTTGAGCACCGCCTCGCCCATCAGCCGCGAGGTGGCGTTGAGGAACGTTCCGTTGGTCGAGCCGAGGTCCTTCAACAGCGCGCGCGAGTTCGCGGCGTTCCAGGTGAGCGCGGCGTGCAGCTTGGACACCGAAGCGTCGTCGACCACCAGGTCGCAGTCGGGCTGGCGCCCCACGGTGAGCCGGTCGACGCCCTGCAGCGGCGGCAGCGTGGCCACCACCAGATCGTCGAAGCCGAACAGCAGGCTGAGCGCGCCTTCGGACACCTTGTCGGCGCGGGCCACGGTGGTGGCCTCCGCGCCCGGAGGCAGCCCCATCTTTCCCGTGGTGGGGGCGTTGGGCCCGGCCGACGGCGGCCGCTGGATGAGCACGAACGGGCCGATCTGCTTGCGGAAGGCGCTCGGCTTGAGCCGCGCCGCCATGCCGGTGAGCTCCTTGAGCGCCAGCATCAGGGCCCTCGCTTCAGGGTGAGCTTCTGCACCAGGGTGGACGACGAGAAGAAGCAGAACTCGAAGTCACCGAAGGACAGGTTGTCACCGTCGCGCACCGCCATCGCGAGGTGGAGCCGCTCGCCGTTGATCCAGGTGCCGTTCGACGAGCCCAGGTCCTGCACCATGACGCCGCCACCCGCGCCGTCCCAGGTGAGCGTGGCGTGGTGCTTGGACACCGACGGATCGTCGAGCACCAGGTCGCAGTCGGGCAGGCGGCCGACCAGCAGCTTGGCGCCCGGGGTGAGCGGGGGCACGGTGGCCACCAGCAGCGTCTCGAGCTCGAGCAGCATCGACAGCTCGTCCTGGCCCGAACGGTCGCGCTTCACCGCCACGGTGCGCTTGGCCCCCAGCATCAGGGCGGCCTGGGCGCGCTGCTCGTCGGGCGGCCGCTCCAGGAGCACGAAGGGGCCCAGCTGCTGCGCCAGGCGGTCGGGGGGCAGCGTCTGGGCGATGCGGTGAAGCTCGCGAACCGAGAGCACGGTGCGAGGCTAGACCCGCGCCACGGGGCTTCGCTAGGGTGTCGCGCTTTCGAGCCAGAGGTACGCCATGTCCGAAACCGCGCCCATCACCGCCGCCGGCCTGCGCCGGGTCAAGGAAGAGCTCAAGCACCTGCAGTCGGTCGAGCGCCCCAAGATCTCCGCCGAGATCGAGGTGGCCCGCGCCCACGGCGACTTGCGTGAGAACGCCGAGTACCACGCGGCCAAGGAGAAGCAGGGCCACATCGAAGGCCGCATCATGGACCTCAACGGTCTGATCGCCCGCGCCGAGGTCATCGACGTCTCCAAGTTCAAGGGCACCAAGACGGTCGTCTTCGGGGCCACCGTGGAGGTCGAGGACTGCGAGACCAGCAAGAAGACGAGCTACCGGCTGGTGGGCGAGTTCGAGGCGGACATCAAGAAGCGGTGGATCTCGATCACCTCGCCGCTCGCGCGCGGCCTCGTGGGCAAGAAGGTCGGCGACATCGCCAACATCCAGAGCCCGGGCGGCGTGCGCGAGGTCGAGGTGGTGAAGGTCGACTTCGAGGATGTCGAGTAGCCCCCACCCACTCGCGGTGCTGGTGGGCCCGCTCACCTTCGCCACCGCCAAGGGCTTCGCCAAGCTCTCGCAGGTGAAGGGGCTGCGCGCGCTGCTCGAAGGCGCGCTGCAGCGCCCGGGCGTGCCCGCCGACACCCGGGCGGCGGTCTCCGCCCAGCTCGACTGGGTCGACCACGCCGATCTCCCCACCCGCAAGAACGCGCTGCTCCACGTGCTGCAGGCGCTGCGGCGCTCGGGCCTCCCGCTCGACGAGCTGCCCAGCGAGCCCCCGCGGCCTTCGCTCACCCTGGGCGACGAAGCGCCCGCCGCGCCGCCCCGCGCCGGCCCGCCGGTCGCTGCCCCGCCGAGCGCCCCGCGGGCTCCCAAGGTGGCCAAGCCCCGCCGCGCCAAGGCCGCCAAGCCGGCCGAGGATGCCGAGCCAGCGCCGCGGCTGATGTCGATCGCCCCCCGGGAAGGGCCGCTGGCCACCCCGCTGGGGCAGGTCGGCTGGCGGGTGAACCCCCGGCTGCTCGGGCTCCTGAAGAAGAAGGGCGTGCACAAGGTGGGCGACGTGCTCTTCCTGCTGCCGCGCGTCTACGAGGACCGGCGGCAGCTCAAGTCGATCGCCCAGCTGCGCGCGGGAGAGCGCGGCACGGTGATCGCCGAGGTGCGGCGGGCCGAGGAAGTGCGCGGCCGCGGCGGGCGCAAGACGTTCCGCGCGGTGCTGGGCGATCGCACCGGCACCATCGCCGCGACCTATTTCCAGACCGGCCCCTGGCTCAAGGCCAAGTTCCCGCTCGGCCAGCGGCTGGTGGTGTCGGGCGAGGTGCGCCAGAGCTCGCACGGCTGGGAGATGCCGCACCCCGAAGTCGAGCCCGCCGACGACCTGCAGGACTCGCCCATCCACTTCCACCGCATCGTGCCCGTCTACCCGGGCTTCGAGCGGCACGAGCAGCGGTCGCTGCGCGAGCTGGCCTTCAAGATCGCCGAGCGCTTCGCCCACACCATCGAGGAGCCGCTCCCCGAAGGGCTGCGCGCGGCGCGGGGGCTCCTGGGACTGGGCGAGGCGCTCAAGGCGCTGCACTTCCCGGCGGGCACCGAGGACCTGGAGCGCCTCAACGCCCACCAGTCGGCGGCCCACCAGCGGCTCGCCTACGACGAGCTCTTCTTCCTCCAGCTGGGCATGGCGCTGCGGCGCCAGGGCGTGAAGGTGCTGCCCGGGGTGGCCTTCGACGTCGCCGCCGAGAAGCTCACCCGCGCGCGCGGGCTCCTGCCGTTCGTCCTGACCGGGGCCCAGGCGCGGGTCGTCGAGCAGCTCACCCGCGACATGGCCCGGCCCGAGCCGATGAACCGGCTGCTCCAGGGAGACGTGGGCTCGGGCAAGACGGCGGTGGCGCTGATCGCGACCGCGGTCGCGCTCCAGAACGGGGCCCAGGTGGCGATCATGGCCCCGACCGAGATCCTCGCCGAGCAGCACGCGCGCAGCTTCTCGAAGTGGGTGGCGCCCCTGGGGGCCAAGGTGGCGCTGGTCACCGGTGGCGCGACGGCGGCGGAACGTGCGCGCACCCGGGCTGGCCTGGCCGACGGCACGCTCTCGGTGGCGGTGGGCACCCACGCGCTCATCCAGGACGGGGTCGACTTCGCCAAGCTCGGGCTGGTGGTGATCGACGAGCAGCACCGGTTCGGCGTCATCCAGCGGCACGCGCTGATGGCCAAGGGCGCCCGGCCCGACGTGCTGGTGATGACCGCCACCCCCATTCCGCGCACGCTGGCGATGACGCTCTACGGCGACCTCGACGTGTCGGTGATCGACGAGCTGCCGCCGGGTCGCACGCCCATCGAGACCAAGGTCTACGTCGAGAAGGCGCGGGGCACCGCGTACGCCGCGCTGCAGGCGGAGCTCGAGAAGGGCCACCAGGCCTACGTGGTCTACCCCCTGGTCGAGGAGAGCGAGAAGGTCGACATGCTCGACGCCACCCGCGGCGCCGAGGCCATTCGCGCGCAGTTCCCCCGGGCGAAGGTGGGCCTGCTGCACGGGCGCATGAAGAACGACGAGAAGGAAAAGGTGATGGCCGACTTCCGCGAGCGGCGCACCGACGTGCTGGTGTGCACCACGGTGATCGAGGTCGGCGTCGACGTGCCCAACGCCTCGGTGATGCTCATCGAGTCCGCGGAGCGCTTCGGCCTGTCCCAGCTCCACCAGCTGCGGGGGCGGGTGGGGCGTGGCGCGGCCAAGTCGTGGTGCTTCCTCATCACCGGGTACGCCCGAAGCGAGGAGTCGCGCGCCCGCCTGGAGGTGATGGAGAACAGCACCGACGGGTTCGTGATCGCCGAGCGCGACCTCGAGCTGCGCGGCCCGGGCGAGTTCCTGGGGACCCGGCAGAGCGGCATTCCCGAGCTGGCGGTGGCCAACCTGGCCCGCGATCAGGCGCTGCTCGCCCAGGCCCAGGACGACGCCCGCGCCATCGTCGGCCAGGACCAGCGCCTGGAGCGCCCGGAGCATGCCCGCCTGGTGCGGGCGCTCGAGGATCGGTGGGAAGGGCGCCTCAAGCTGGCCCGCGTCGGCTAGGCCGGTTGGGGTAGACTCCAGGTCTTCCCATGATGGTCTGTCCGGTCTGCGAGCACCAACAGGCGCACGGCTTCGAGTGCGACGTCTGCGGCAAGGACCTGAGCGGCATGCTCGGGGACCTGGGGCCTCCGCCGGTGGCGGTGACCGTGGTCGAAGGCCTCGAGGTGACCGTCGGCGAGCGGGTGGGGCAGGTGAACGCCGCCGCGCTCGACGGGCTCGAGCTCAACGCCCAGGGCGCCGCCGACGTGGGGGCGGTGCCGACGCTCGGCGAGCTCGAGGTGACGTCGCTGCCGGCAGCGGCGGAGGTGCCGGTGGCGCCGCTCGCCGAGCGCGAGCTCGACCGCGCGCCCGACGACGGGGTGCGCACCGCCGCGCCCACCGGAGCGGTCACCTGCCGCTACTGCCAGAACGTGCAGGCGGCGGGGGCGATGTGCGAGCGCTGCGGCATGCGGCTGCCCCGGGCGGCCGTGGCGCAGGTGGCGGGCCCCGCGGTGGCCGGCGAGCCGGTGGGCGTGCGCTGCAGCAGCTGCGGCGCCCCTGCGGTGGCGGGCACCCGCTGCCGTGAGTGCGGCAAGCCCGCGCCCCCTGCGGAGACTTGAGACCCGCCTCGTTTGCGCCTAGACGCGTCGTGGCGATGAGTGACCCCCGCGGCGAGCTGGAGCACCTGAACGAGCAGCTGCGCGCGCGCGCCAGCGTGCGGCACTTCGCCCACGCCGCGGTGTCCGCGATGCTCGGCCTGCTGGTCGCCGGCACGGTGGGCAAGGAAGCCTGGGACGGCGCCCCGATGACCGAGGGCCTGGTCCCGCTCCTCGCAGCTGCGGCCACCGCGGCGCTGCTCTACGCGGCGGTGCGCTACGGCCTCGGCCGCGCGGTGCTCGGCACCGAGCTCGCGCAGTTCGACCGGCTGCTCGGGCTGCGCAGGGCGCTGCACCTCGACGACCCCGCGAAGCTCCTGCCTCGCTGACGCCTGCCGGGTCTCCCCATGGACAGCGCCAGCGCGGCCGCGGTGATCATCGGCAACGAGGTGCTCACCGCCAAGGTGCCGGAGCTCAACGGCGCCCACCTCATCAAGCGCCTGCGGGAGCGGGGCGTGCCGCTGAGCGGGGTGTGGGTGGTGCCCGACGACGTCGACGCCATCGTCGAGGCGGTGCTCGCGGCGCGCCGCCGGGCGCGCTGGGTCGTCACGTCCGGGGGCATCGGTCCCACCCACGACGACGTCACCGTGCGCGCGGTCGCGCTCGCCCTGGGGCGCAAGGTGGTGCTGCTGCCCGAGATGGAAGCCCTGGTGCGCCGCTACTTCGGCGAATCGGTGACCGCCGCGCACCGCCGGCTCGCCGAGGCGCCCGAAGGCAGCGAGCTGATCTTCCAGGACACCACCCACTTCCCGGTGCTGGCCTGTGAGCACGTCTACCTGCTGCCCGGGGTGCCCCAGCTGTTTCGCTGGCAGCTGGAAGCGGTGCTGGCCCGGCTGCCGCACCAGCCGGTCTTCGCCCGGGCGCTGTACCTCGACGCCACCGAGGCGGCGATCGCGTCCACGCTCGACGCCGTGGCGCTCGCGTTCCCTCACGTGCCCATCGGCTCGTACCCCACGTTCGACCGCGAGGCCGACTACCGGGTCAAGCTCACCGTCGAGCACCGCGACGCGGCCGAGGCCGACGCGGTCGTGGCGCGCCTGCGCAGCAGCCTCCCGGCGGGGGCGATCCTCCGGGAAGAGTAGCGGGCCTCAGCCCAGCGACAGCCCCAGCCGCTGCCGCAGCCGGAAGAGGTCGTCGGACGCGGCGAAGGTGAGCAGCTCGCGCAGCTCGCGCCGCTCGCTGCAGGCGCGGATCAGCGACTCCGGCGTGTCCAGGCGCGGGGTCCCGGGCACCACGTCGTCGCGCACGAGGAGCCCCAGGGCAGCCGCCACGTCGCCCGCGAAGGTCAGGCCGGCGCGGTCGGCGCTGAACGCCAGGCCTTCGGTGACCGCGCCCATGTCGATCTCGGCCACGGCGGCCACCGCGTCGGCCGGTTCCTCGAGCTGCTTGAGCGCCTTGCGCGAGTACCACTTGCGCAGCTGCTTGCTCGCTTCCTCGTTGGGCGTGCCGAGCTTGGTCCAGCCCGGCTTGTGGATGCGCACCGAGTTCCCGACCCAGTCGGCCGCCTCGGTGGCCGACAGCCGCTTGAGCAGCGCCGACTTGTCGACGAGCTGCACCGCCGCCCTGCCGAACAGGAAGCGCTGCTCGCGCAGGTTGAACCGGCGGACGAGGTCGCCCCCCACCAGCAGGCTCATCGGCTCGCCCGCCTCCACCTGCACCAGCCCGCGCTTCGCGGTGTAGACGTCGTGCTCCTCGATGCCCAGCGCCGCCGTCACCACCCGGGCCGCCTTGTAGATGGCGTGGTCGTTCTTCAGGCGGTCGGCCTTGCGATCGACGCCCCACGGCTCGAACTGCGGCGGGTACGGCTTGCCGAGCTGGTCGCCCACCGCGCGCAGCACGTCGAGCACCGGCGAGCGGGCCTGGGGGTGGTGGAGGGTGACCAGGTCGGCCCCCGCCAGCACCACGTTGAGCTCGTGGCTCAAGCGGTTCTTGCCCTCGGTGTAGAACGCGCTCTCGGCCTCGTTGGCCACCTTGAGGAAGGTCAGCACCCCCGCGGCGCAGAAGGCCTTGTCGATGGCGCGGATCGATTCCCACAGCTTGAAGAGCGCCCGCCAGCTCTCGACGCGGGCCGGCTCGAGCTTGAGCAACGCCCGCTGGGTGTCGATGGCGAGCGCGGTGGTCGCCGGGTCCTTCGCGTACGCCGCCGCCAGGGCTTCCAGCGCCGCGGTGTTGCCCGGATCCTGGCTCACCAGCGAGCGCCAGGTGGCGATGGCCTTGTCGTTCGCCTGCAGCGGGCCGGCGTAGAGCGACGCCACGCGCAGCTTCAAGGCGGCGACAGCGCGCGGCTCTCCGCCCCGCGCGATCTGCTGCTCCAGCATCTCGGCGAGCTCGCGCTGGTTGCCCAGCCGCTCGTAGAGCGCGCTCAGCTTGTCGAGGATCGCGGCGTCGTTGGGCTTGAGCTCGAGCGCCTGGCGGTAGTGGGTCGCGGCCTGGGCTCCGTCGGCGAAGCCTTCGTCGAGCAGGGCCGCCAGCGCCACCAGGTGGCGCGCGCGGTCGTCGGGCGTCTTCGCCAGCTCGAGCAGCCGGCGCTGGCAGTCGGCCGCCCCGGTCCAGTTCTTGGTGACGGCGTGAATCGACGTCAGCCGCTCGAGCGCTTCCACGTGATCGGGCAGGGTGGCCAGCACCGTCGACAGGTGGCCCGCCGCCTTCGCCAGGTCGTTGAGCTCGTCGTGGTAGAGCGCGCCGAGCTTGAAGTGCACCGCGGCCAGTCGCGCCGCGTTGCCACCTTGCTCGACCCGCACCGCGTAGATGGCGACGGCCTCGGCGAACGACTGGTCCTGCGCGGCGAGATCGGCCTGCAGCTCGAGCGCGTCGGGGTGGGTGGGCTGGGCGGCCAGCGCCTTGGACAGCGCGGCGCGCGCCTTCTCTCGGTTCCCCAGCTGCAGCCACTGCTGCGCCGCGGTGTGGAATGCGGCCGCCGCGGCGGGCAGTTCCTGCTGGGCCGCGTGCAGATCGCCGCGGCGTTCCTGGAGCGCGGCGACGTCTTCCGCGCCGCCCTTGGACGCTAGCAGGTCTTCCAGCGCCGGGCCGGCGACCGGGTGGAGCGGGTTGAGCTCGAGCACCTTCTTGTAGAGCCCGGCGGCGCGATCGCCGTCGCCGCTGCGCTGGGCCAGCTGCGCCCCGAGGAGCAGCACGTCCTGCGCGGCCTGCGGGTCGCGCGCCTCGCTCGAGGCCTCGTCGAGCACCGCGATCGCCTTGGCCGCCTCGCCTTGCGCGGCGAGGGAACGGGCCAGCCCCTGTACCGCGGGCATCAGGCCGGGCGCGGCGGTGAGCGCTTCCTGGTACGCGGCCGCCGCGGCCGCGTGGTTGCCCTGGCGTTCCTCGAAGAGCTCGCCGAGGCGCAGCTGCAGGGTGGCCCGGTCGGTGGGGTCGCTCGCCGCGGTGCGCCGCCGCTCGTACAGCTCGATGAGCCCCGCCACGTCGTCGGACTGCAGCAGCTGGCGCTCGAGCAGCCGGCCGAGCGTCTCGTCGGCGGGGGCCACCTGGGCGGCGGCCTTGAGGTCGGCCAGGTTGCTCGGCACCTCGTCGCGCCCCTGGGGCGTCACCTTGAGCGCCGCCTTGAGGCGCTGGTCGGTCAGCCGCTCGAGCAGCCGCTCGCGCGTCGGGCCGCGACGGGTGCGGTCCGCCGCGTGGATGCGCTCGAGCAGCTTGAGCGCCGACAGGCTCGCCGGGTCGACCTGGAGCGCGGCCTCGCAGCACTGCGCCGCGCGCAACGGCTCGTTCAGCCGGTCGAGGTACAGCCGCGCGAGCTTGAGGTTCGCCGCCACCTTGGTCGCCGGAGGTCCGGTCTGGACCTGGCGGTCGAGCAGCACCACCAGCTCGCGCACGTCGTCGCGCGAGGTGAGCAGCCGCTCGAGCTGCTGCTGCGCGGTGGGGTGCACCGGCGAGAGGCGCAGCACCTCGTGGTACCCCTCGATCGCCTTCTCGGGCTTGGCGAGGTGGTCTTCCCAGATCGCCGCCGCCTGGAACATGGCGTTGGCCCGCTCCGACGGGTCGGTGCGGCTCGACGCCTCGGTGCGCAGGATGTCGATGAGCGGCTCCCACTCGCCCTTCTGGCGGTAGATGCGCGCCAGCGCGCGCACCGCGGCCACCGACGACGGCTCCAGCGTCAGCACCTCGCGGTACGCGGCGATCGCCTCCGGCACCGCGCGCAGCCGCTGCTCGAGCAGCTCGCCGATCTTCAGCACCAGCGGCGCCGCCTGGGCGGGCGACGACGCGATGTCCGCTTCCGCGCGGTACATGCGAATCAGCTCGTCCCACTTGGCGTCCTGCGCGTAGAGGCGGCCGAGCGCCTTGAGCGCCGGGGGGTAGTTGGGCGAGAGCTGGAGCACGCGCTCCCACGCCTGGGTGGCCGCGCCCCGGTCCTTGAGGTGCTCCTCGAAGATCTCCGCGGTGCGGTGGACGATGGAGACGATGTGCCGGGTGTCGCCGGACAGGCCCGCTTCCTGGTCCTGCAGCTCGATCAGCTCCTGCCACTTGCCGTCGCGCTCGTAGAGGCGCGCGAGGTGCCGCAGGGTGGGGATGTGGTCGTTCGCCAGCTCGAGGATGCGCTTCAGGCATTCGATCGCGCGGGCGGGCTCGAGGAGCTTGTCCTCGCAGACCGCGGCCATCTTGGTGAGGGTGGCGATCTGCTGCTCGCGATCGCCGCCCTGGCCGAGCTCCTGTTCCCAGGTCGAGAGCAGCTCGGCCCAGCGCCCCAGGCGCTCGTAGAGCCGGGTGAGCGCCTTCTGCGCGGGCAGGTAGCCGGGCGACTGCCGGAGGCAGTCCTGGTAGCGGGCGATGGCGTCGTCGTAGCGCTGCAGCCGCTCCTCGAGCACCTCGCCGGCCTTGTAGAGCCGGGTGACCTTCTGCTTCGGCTCGTCGATCGAGGCGGCCTCGGCTTCGTACGTCTCGGCCAGGCCGACCCAGTTCTGGGCGCGGTGGTAGAGCTTGCCCAGGCTCGCCAGCGCCACCACGTGGCCCGGCGCGCGCTCGAGAATGGCGCGGTAGCGGGTGACGGCGTCGGCGTCGCGCTTGAGCCGTTCCTCGAAGAGCTGGGCGACCCGCAGCTGCAGCGCGAGCTGCTCGCTGGGGTCGGGAATGGCCTGCGCCCAGGCGGTCAGCGCGTCGGCGAGTTCCTCGTGGCGGGCCTGCGACTCGTAGATGCGGGCGAGCTCGGCGAGCACCAGCGGGTCTCCCGGCGCCACCCGGCGCGCGGCGACCAGCGCGGCGAGCGCGTCTTCCGGGCGGTCGAGCCGCTCGTAGGCCTTGCTGATCTGCAGATAGGTCGGGGCCGCGAGCGCGCCCTGGCCTTCGGCCTCGGCGGCCAGCGCGGCGAGTTCCTCGTCGACGGTGCCTTCGCGCTGGGCGATGCGCTTGATGGCCGCCAGCAGCAGCGGGTCGCGCCGCTCGGCCTGGAAGGCGGCGCGGAAGGCGGCGGCGGCTTCGGGCAGCTGCTTGAGCCGGTCTTCGAGAATGATTCCCGCGCTGGTGAGGTACTGCGCGCGCGTGGCTTCGTCGGACTCGAGCACCGCCAGGCGGCGCTGCACCTTGACCAGCGAGGCGTGGTCCGCGCGCTCGGCGAACAGCGCCTCGAGTGCGCAGAGCAGGCTCACGTCTTCGGGGGCGGCGGCGAGGCAGTCGGCCCAGGCGGCGAGGGCGTCGGCTTCGCGCGACAGCCGCTGCTCGAGCACCAGCGCCTTCTCGTGCAGCAGCGCCGGCCGCGCCTTGCTGCCGTCGGGCAGCACCTTGAGCTCGGCGTCGAGCAGCTGCACCACCATCACCCAGTTGCCGACCTCGCCGAAGAGCCGGCGCGCGGCGCGGATGTTGGCGACGAAGGCCGGGGCGAGCTTGAAGGCGCTCTGGTAGGCGACCGCGGCGTTGCGCGGGTGGCGCAGCGGGTGCTCCCACAGGCGGCCCACCTCGTGGAACAGCACCGCGGCCTGCGGCGTGGCGCCCAGGGCACGCGCCTCGCGCTCGAGCGCGGCGATGCGGGCCTTGGCGTCTTCGTCGGCCCGGCTCGCCGGCGCGCTCGGGGCGCTCGGGGCGGGGATTGCGGGAATGGAATTGGAGAGGGTCCTGGGCGCGTCGGTCCCTTCGCTCATGGGGCCGGTTCGTAGCACGCACGACGCACTGCCCCAAGGAGTTCCCCGGACTCGATGAGGCGCACCATCGCCTGCACGTCGCGGTGGAGCTCGCGGTCCTTGTCGTGGTGGGGAATCGCCTTGCGGATGACTTCGTGGGCCGCGAGCACGCCACGGCCGGGCTTCACCGGCGCGCGGAAGTCGAGCGCCTGGGCCGCGCACAACAGCTCGATCGCCAGGCCGTGGGTGGCGTGATCGGTCACCGCGCGCCCCTTGAGCGCCGCGGTCATGCCCATCGAGACGTGGTCCTCTCTTCCGGCCGAGGAAGGAATCGAGTCCACCGAGGCGGGGTGGCTCAGCACGCGGGACTCCACCACCAGCGCGGCCGCGGTGACCTGGGCGATCATGAAGCCGGAGTTGAGGCCCGAGTCGGGCGCGAGGAAGGCCGGCAGCCCGGACAGCGCGGGGTTCACCAGCTGCTCCACCCGGCGCTCGCTGATCGACATCAGCTGGGTGAGCGACATCGCCAGCACGTCGAGCGCGAGGGAGATCGGCTGCCCGTGGAAGTTGCCGGCGGAGATCACCTTGCCGGTGTCGGTGAACACCAGCGGGTTGTCGGTGGCCGCGTTGAGCTCGACCTCCAGCGTGCGGCGGCAGAAGTTGAGCCCGTCGAGCGCCGCGCCGTGCACCTGGGGAATGCACCGCAGCGAATACGGGTCCTGCACCTTGGCGCAGTTGGCGTGCGACTCGACCAGGGCGCTGGCCTCGAGCAGCGCGCGCAGGTGCTCGGCGACGCGCCGCTGGCCGTCGTGCGGCCGCACCACGTGCACCTCGGGCGAGAACGGCTTGTGGGAGCCGAGCAGCCCTTCCACGGTCATCGCGCCGGCGACGTCGAAGAGCTCGGCGAGGTCGAGCGCCTTGAGGAGCGCCAGGCCACCGACCGAGCACATCGCCTGGGTGCCGTTCACCAGGGTGAGCCCTTCCTTGGCCTCGAGCTCGATGGCCTTGAGGCCCACCCGCTCCAGCGCCGCGCGGCCCGGCAGGCGCTGCCCTTCGACGAACGCCTCGCCTTCGCCGATCACCACCAGGGTGAGGTGGGCGAGCGGCGCCAGGTCGCCGGAGGCGCCGACGCTGCCGCGCTCGGGGATCACCGGCGTCACCCCGCGGTTGAGCATCTCGAGCAGCAGATCGAGCGTGCTGCGCCGCACCCCGGAATTGCCCTTGGCGAGCACGTTGGCGCGCAAGAGCAGCATCGCGCGCGCCTCGGGCACCGACATCGGGTTCCCCACGCCGACCGCGTGCGAGAGGATGAGGTTGCGCTGCAGGGTCTTGAGGTCCTTCTTCTCGATGCGCACCTCGGCGAGCGTGCCGAAGCCGGTGTTGATGCCGTAGGTCGGCGCGTCGGCGTCGGCGAGCCGCTCGACCAGGGTGCGCGCGAGGTCGACCGCCTTCGCCGCCGACGGCGCGAGCGAGACCTTCTCGGACGCCGTCGCCACCGCGCGCAGCTGCTTGAGCGTCAGGCTGTTTCCATCGATCGCCACCGGCATCGTCGCTGCTCCTTGGGGAAAGTGCGGCTCGACGTAGGGTGCGCGGTGCGCCATTTCAAGCGCGAAGGAGGTGCCGAGGTCGACGCTCCGCGTTACGACTCGGGCCCATGGAACGTCGCTTCGATCTCGTGGTGTTCGGCGCCACCGGCTTCACCGGCCGCCTGGTGGCGGAAGAGCTGGCGCGGGTGGCACCGAAGTCGATGCGCTGGGCGATCGCCGGCCGCTCGAAGGACAAGCTCGAGGCGGTGCGGCGGGGCCTCGCGCGTGACTGCGAGGTGCTGATCGCCGACAGCGCGCACCCCGAGGAACTCGCGCGCAGCGCCCGGGTGGTGTGCACCACGGTGGGCCCGTACCTGCAGCACGGCCTGCCGCTGGTGAAGGCCTGCGCCGAGGCGGGCACCCACCTGGCCGACCTCACCGGCGAGCTGCTCTTCATCAAGGACTCCATCGAGACCGCCGACGCCGCCGCCATGGCCAGCGGCGCGCGCATCGTGCACGGGTGCGGGTTCGACTCGATTCCCAGCGACCTCGGCGTGCGGCTGCTGCACGAGCACCTGGCGCGCGCCGGGCAGGGCGGGAAGCTCGGCCAGGTGAGCCTGTACGTCGAGAAGCTCAAGGGCGGTTTCAGCGGCGGCACCATCGCCTCGCTCGAAGGCATGCTGGTCGAGGCGGCGCGCGACCGCGCCCGGCGCAAGGTGCTGCTCGACCCCCACGCGCTCTCGCCCGAGCCCGCCGCGGAGCAGCGCGAGGAGCGCGATCTCACCTCGGTGAAGTTCGACCCCGTCATCGGACAGTGGACTGCGCCCTTCGTCATGGCCTCGGTCAACACCCGCGTGGTGCGGCGCACCCACGCGCTGCTCGGCCGGGTGTACGGGAAGGGCTTCCGCTACCGCGAGGTCTCCTCGACCGGCAAGGGGCCCGCGGGCCTGGCGCGGGCGGTGACGCTGACCTCGGTGCTGGGCGGCGCGGTCGGAGCGCTGGCGATGCCCTGGTCGCGCGCGCTGATGCACCGCGTGCTCCCAGCGCCGGGCGAAGGCCCGTCGGCCGAGGCGCGCGCCGCAGGGGGCTTTCGCTACCGCTTCGTCGCCCAGCTCGACGGCGGCGGCACTGCCGAGGCTCGCTTTCACGGCTCGGGCGACCCCGGCTACGCGGCCACCTCGCGCATGCTCGCGCAGGCGAGCCTGGCGCTGGCCTTCGACGAGCTCCCCAGGGCGTCGGGGGTGCTGACGCCCGCGGTGGCCCTGGGGACAGGCTTCATGCGCCGCCTCGAGGCGCACGGGTTTCGCTTCGAGGCGTGAGCGTCTTTTTCTGCTTGGCGCAGTGCGTCGACAGGCCCTAGACGCGGCCCCATGGCGTTGATCGTGCAGAAGTACGGCGGCACCTCGGTCGGAGACACCGAGCGCATGAAGAACGTCGCCCGCCGCGCGCTGGCGGCGCAGGCCAAGGGTCACCGGGTGGTGGTGGTGGTCTCCGCGATGTCCGGAGAGACCAACCGGCTGCTCGGCCTGGTGAAGCAGATCACCGACCGGCCCGACGAGCGCGAGCAAGACCAGATCGTCGCCACCGGCGAGCAGGTGTCGATCGGCCTGGTGGCGCTGGCGATCCAGGCGCAGGGCGGCAAGGCGCAGAGCTTCCTGGGCAGCCAGTGCCGCATCGTCACCGACAGCACCTTCTCGAAGGCCCGCATCAAGAGCATCGACGCCGACAGCATCTTCCGCGTGCTCGACGAAGGCCGCATCGCGGTGATCGCCGGCTTCCAGGGCATCGACGAGCACGGCAACGTGACCACGCTCGGCCGCGGCGGCTCGGACACCACCGCGGTGGCGATCGCCGCGGCGATCAAGGCCGACGCCTGCGAGATCTACACCGACGTCGACGGCGTCTACACCACCGACCCCAACGTGGCGCCGCGGGCGCGCAAGCTCGACCGCATCAGCTACGAGGAGATGCTCGAGCTCGCCTCGCTGGGCGCCAAGGTGCTGCAGATCCGCTCGGTGGAGTTCGCCATGAAGTACCGCGTGCCGCTGTGGGTGAAGTCGAGCTTCAGCGACGACCCAGGCACGCTCGTTTGCCCGGAGGACCAAGCGATGGAAGACGTGGTGGTCAGCGGCATTGCGTACGACAAGAACGACGCGCGGCTGTGGGTGCGCGGGGTGCCCGACAAGCCGGGCGTGGCCGCGAAGATCTTCGGCGCGCTCGACGAGAAGGCGATCGTGGTCGACATCATCGTGCAGAACCCGCCGCACGACGGGGTGTGCGACCTCGCCTTCACCGTGGCGCGGGCCGACCTGACCAAGGCGACCGACGTGGTGGGCAAGGTCGCCAAGCAGCTCAAGGCGCGCGCCGTCGAGAGCGACGATCGCATCGCCAAGATCTCCATCGTCGGCGTGGGCATGCGCAACCACTCCGGGGTCGCGGCCAAGATGTTCCGGGTGCTGGCGAGCGAAGGCATCAACGTGCAGATGATCTCCACGTCGGAGATCCGCGTCTCGTGCGTGATCGACCCCAAGTACACCGAGCTCGCCGTGCAGGCGCTCCACACCGCCTTCGGCCTCGACGGGCCGGCCCCGGTGGCGGCCAAGAAGAAGTCGAAGAAGTGAGCGGCGCGCGCCCGTGAGCGCCAGGGGCAGGGTGGGGGCCTCGGCCGCGGTGCTGGTGCTCCTGCTGGTCGGGCTCGCCGCCTGGTGGCGCTGGCCGTCGTCCGCGCCGGCGCTCGACTGCCTGCCCGGCGAGGTGGGCGCCGACGACACCGGGGCGCTGCGCTGTCATGGCCCGAAGCCGCTGACCGCGGGCCAGCGGCGCACCCTGGGGCTCAAGCTCGATCTCAACGCGGCGAGCGCCGACGATCTCACGCTGGTGCCCGGCGTCGGCCCTGCGTTGGCCAAGGCGATCGTCGACCGTCGCCAGGCCCTGGGGCATTTCGCCTCCTGGGACGAGGTGGACGCGGTGCCGGGCGTGGGGGCCGAGCGGCTCGCGGCGCTGCGCGAGGCGTCGGAGATCACGGTGAGCGCCGACGCCGGGGTGCTATAAGAACGGCGTGCATATCTCGTGTGAGAAGTGCGCGACGACCTACGTCCTGGACGACGCGATCATCCCGCCCCAGGGCGCTCCGGTGCAGTGCACCAAGTGTGGCCACGTCTTCACCGCGCGCCTGCCCAGGCCGGCCGCGCCGGCGGCGGTGCCCGCTCCGATGGGCGCGACGATGATGTTCGGCGCCGGAGGCGCTCCGCCCCCGGCCGCGCCCCAGCCGAGCCGCACGGTGATGTTCGGGGCCGCCGGGGCTCCCGCGCCAGCGTCGGTGGCACCGGCCCCGGCGAGCAGCACCATGATGTTCGGGGCGGTGGGCGCCCCGGGCCCTGCGCCCGCGCCTGCGGCCGTGCCGCCTGCCGCTCAGCCGAGCCGCACGGTGATGTTCGGCGCGCCGGGGGCTCCGTCGATTCCGCCCGCGCCCGCGCCGGCGAGCAGCACCATGATGTTCGGGGCCGTCGGTGCGCCGGGCCCCGCGCCGGCGCCCAACCAGCCGGTGGCGCCCTTGCCGAGCAAGACGGTGATGTTCGGCGCGCCGGGGTCGCCGTCGATTCCCGCGGCTCCCGCACCTGCGAACAGCACCATGATGTTCGGGGCGGTGGGCGCCCCCGGACCCGCGCCGGTGGCCAGCCAGCCGGTGGCGCCGCTGCCGAGCAAGACGGTGATGTTCGGCGCGCCGGGGGCTCCGTCGATTCCCGCGGCGCCCGCACCGGCGAACAGCACCATGATGTTCGGCGCCGTCGGTGCGCCGGGACCCGCGCCCGTGGCCAGCCAGCCGGTGGCGCCGCTGCCGAGCAAGACGGTGATGTTCGGCGTTCCGGGGGGCCCGTCGCTCCCCTCGGCGCCCGCGCCGGCCAGCAGCACCATGATGTTCGGCGCGGTGCAGGCGCCCGACCCGACGATGGCGCCCACGGCCCCGGGCTTCGCCCCCGCAGGGGAGCCGCCCCGGCCGAGCAGCACGATGATGTTCGGTGCTCCGTCGGTCCCCGAGCCGAAGCTCAGCGAGAGCACGGTGCGCATGGGGCCCGAGGAAGTGCAGCGCATGATGGCCGAGCACCAGGCCCAGACGAGCGAAGGGGCCGGCCGCCACCAGAAGACGCAGATGTTCGCGATGTCGCCGGACGACGCCTCGCAGCGCCCGACCGCGCCCGCCGCGGCCCCCGGGCCTGCGCGGGGCGTGAGCGTCGATCCCTCGCTGGTGACCACGCTGCCGCCCGATGCGCCGCGGCCCTCGCTCTCTCCGTCGCCTCGGCCGCGGGGAGGTTCCGAGGGCGACCTCCTGAGCACCACCATTCCTCACGCGCCGTCGCCGGCGGCTCAGCCGCGACCCGCACCCGCGCCCCGGGCGACCCCGGTTCCCCAGCTGCGTGCACCGTCGCCGGTGACCCAGCCGACGAGCCCGACCGGGCCCGACGACGCGGTGATGCAGCTGCAGCAGGCGGTGCAGCGGCGAAACCGCATCGCGCTGATCGTCATCGTGGTGGCCTTGCTGGGCGTGGTGGGCCTGGTCGCCTTCAAGGTGGTGGGACCGAAGCTCTTCGGCCGCTCGGTGCCCGTCGAGGCGCTGAGCGAGGTCGAGGCCGCCCTGGTCACCTTGCGGCGCGACGACGACGGCGCCAACGCCGAGGCGCTGGCTGCGCTCCGCGCGGTGGAGCAGAAGTACCCGGCGGTGCTGGAGGCCAAGGCCGGCGTGCTGCTGGCGCTGGTGCTCAACTTCGACGAGGTGCAGTTCCGCCTGGGCCGGCTCCAGCAGGGCATCGAGCAGCGCAACCGCCGCATCGAGAAGTACAACCAGGAGCATTCGGCCGACCACGAGGCCAAGGCGAGCGCGCTGTTCCAGGAAGCTTCCGCGCTCACCGAGCGGGCCAAGCCGCTCACCGTCATCGCCGGCGATCTGCGTACCGCGGCCGCGGCGGAGTTCAAGGCGCTCAACGAGGCCCAGACGAGGCAGGGTGAGCTGTCGCCGCAGACCGAGCTCGCGGTGCAGCGGGCCTCGGGCATGTTCTTCGCCATCGCCGGCTCGGATCAGACCGTGAAGGCCCTGGTCTCGCTCAAGGTGCTGACCCAGCAGACCCCCGACGGCTGGAGCGAGATGATGCGCGCCGAGTACGCGCTCAACACCCGCGCCAAGCAGGAAGACGGCGCCGAGGCGGTGAAGGAACTCGAGACGCTGCTCGGCCGCGACCCGTCGTTCCTGCGCGCGAGGATGCTGCGGGCCCGGCTCTACCTGGTCGGCAAGCACACCGCGGAAGCGAAGGCCGAGATCGACGCGCTGCTCAAGGCGAACCCGCAGCACCAGGGCGCCAAGAACCTGCAGGAGTGGCTGGAGCAGGAACGGCCCTAGCCCCAATGCCGATCAGTTAGCGGCAAGGGATCGCCGCGACTGGGGAATTTGATGCGGTGGCGGTGCCCGCTTGTGCGGGCACCGAGGAACTTGAGAAGGTGCGCGCTTTTTCGGGGGACGCGTGCCGCT
>JAIBBQ010000120.1 GCA_019694595.1 Myxococcaceae bacterium | reverse complement strand
CGGAGCCGCTCGAGGAGCTCACCCATCGAGGCGAAGCGCGCTTCCGGACGCGCGGCCAGGCCCCGGCCCAGCGCTGCGCGCACCCGCCGCGGGAGCGCTTCGAGCTCCCCCGGCCCCCGCTCGATCGCCGCCGCGCGCTCGGCCGTCAGCGCGTCGGGGAACGGGCGCTTCCCGCCGAGCGCCTCCACCGCGGCCACGCAGAAGCTGAACTGGTCGGAGAGCGCCGTCGCCCGCTCACCGCGCGCCACCTCCGGCGCCATGTAGGCCGGAGTGCCGACCCGGCCGCGCTGCTCCACGAGCGTGGCGAGCGCTCCCGGCTCGAAGGCCTCGGCCCTCGGCTCCGCGGATTCGGTGGCCGGCCCCAGCTCCCCCGCGAGCCCGAAGTCGGCCACGCGCGGGCGACCGTCTCGGCCCAGCATCACGTTCTCTGGCTTGAAGTCGCGGTGCACCAGCCCGGCGAGGTGGGCGGCGTGCAGCCCTTCCCCCGCATCGACGAGGATGCGCAGCACCTCGTCGCTCGTGCGTGGCCGGGCGGCGAGCGCCTGGCGGAGGTTCCCCCCGTCGACGAACTCGGTCGCCAGGAACGGCTGCGCGTCGTGCATGCCGACGTCGAAGACCGCGAGCACGTTGGGGTGAGCGACGCGGGCGAGCGCGCGCGCCTCGCGGGTCATCGCGTCGCGGCGCGCCGCATTCCAGCTGGTGCCACCGCGGAGCTTGAGGAACTTGAGCGCCACCCGGCGGTCGAGCTCCGAGTCGTAGGCCGCGTAGACGGTGCCCATCGCCCCCGCGCCCAGCCGCTCCATGAGCACGAAGCGGCCCACCCGCTGCCCGGGCGACACCGTCGCCCCGCCGGACACCGGGCCCAGGGTCTGGGTCGCCTCGCCGACGGCGCCCGCGGCGGCCCGGCACGCGGCGCAGCCTTCGAGGTGCGCCCGGGTCGCCTCGCGCTCGGCCTCGTCCAGCGTGCCGAGCTGGTACGCGACGAGCACGTCTTCGCGCGGGCACGTCGTGGTGGGCGACGAAGACGGCATGGAGCGGTTGACCCCCGGACATGCAGATACGATGAAGCCGAGCGGGGATGCCAGAACTGGTCGCCAGCTGGGTGGAGCTCCTCGCGTCGATCGCCGGCGCCGGCGACGACGCCTTGCGCCCGGCGTGCGAGGCCTTCGTGGCGCGCGACCGCGTACAGGCCGAGCGCATCGACCTCGCCCGGGTGCGCGCGCGCTACGGCGAGCGCGGCCAGGCCGCGGGCGAGGCGCCCACGACCCGCGCCTGGGACGATCTCATCCTCTGTGTCTGCTTCCTCGGCGCCGATCCCCGGGCCGCGCAGGTGCTGCACGAGCGGCTCGCCGCGGCGGCGCGCGCAGGCCTCGGGCGCTACTGCCTGAACGCGGCCGAGCTCGCCGAGTTCACCCAGCGCACGGCGGAGCGGGTGCTGGTCGATCGCGGCGGTGGCCCCAAGCTCCTCGAGTACTCGGGCCGGGGGCCGCTCGACGCCTGGCTGCGGGTGGTCGCGGTGCGCACCCACCTGAACGCCCTGCCCGGCACCCAGGTGCTCGGCTCCGACGAGCTGGAGCGCTGCGGGGCGCAGCTCATCGACTCCGCCGACCCCGAGCTCGACGCGATGCGGACCCAGGCGCGCTCCGCGTTCCAGGACGCGCTGCAGCGGGCGAGCGGTGCGCTGGAGCCCGAAGAGCGCGTGCTGCTGCGCAAGCGCTTCCTCGCCGGCCAGGAGCTCAACGCCATCGCCGAGCAGGATCAGGTCGACCGCGCCACCGTGGTGCGCCGCCTCGCCCGGGCCCGCGAGCGGCTGAAGACCAAGCTCCTCGAAGCGCTCGGTTCCAGCCTCGGGCTCCAGACCACCGAGCTCCAGAGCCTGCTCAAGGTCCTCGGCAGCAACCCCGGCCTCAACCTGGAAGAGGCGCTGCGCTCCATCGGCCGCTGAAGCCGGCGCGCCAACCGACTGCAACGACACTCGTTTTCACCGGGCTGCGCCGCCGATGGGGGTGAGGGTGTCAGGGGGAGATGATGCGACGAGTGCTCGTGGTGGTGGCAGTGGTGGCGGCAGGCTGCACGACGGGAGACCCGTGCCAGGACAAGGGCTGCGGCCCGACCGACGCGGGGAACGACGCAGGAAACGACGCCGGGCCCACCGACGCAGGTCCGCACGACGCCGGCGGCATCGACGCCGGCCGCAGTGACGCAGGCCAGGACGCCGGCCCCAGCGACTCCGGCATGGACCCCGCCGACGCGGGCACCGACGCCGGCCTGCCCTACGTGGGCCTGGTGAGCATTCACTCCCTGGAGCGCAACGGCCAGCGCATCGCGCTCGCCAGCTTCAGCGCCCGGCAGGACGGCGGCTACACCGGCACCTGCTCCGGAATCGCCGAGCGCACCGGGGCCTGCTGCTTCCGGCCGCCGGGCGGACTGCCGCCCTCACCGCCGGCGGTCAGCGGCGGCACCGTCGCTTTCAAGGTGGGCGCCACCACCGTGGCGAGCCTCACGCCGAACATGGGCATGTACTTCTCGTACCAGTGGCAGGCGCCGGCACCGCCGGTGGCGGGCGACACCGTGGTGGCGAGCGGCGCCGGCGACGTGGTGGCCCCCTTCTCGGTCCAGGCGGTGCAGCCCGCGAGCTTCGGGTCGCTCCTGCCGGCGTGGGACCACACCATCACCCTGGCGATCGATCGCACCAAGGACTTCACCGTGAGCTGGAGTCCCGGGCCGGCGGACCACGTGGTGCGTCTGGTGATGGCCGGCCAGGGCACCGGCGCGGGTGCGCCCGACCGCGGCGTGATCGAGTGCGAGGTCGCCGACTCCGCCGGGACCATCACCGTGGCCTCGAGCCTCCTCGCCCACTTCTCCGCCGGAGACCTCTGCAGCATCTGCGGCCTCGATCGCGTGGGGAAGGCGACCACCAGCAGCGCGAACGCACGGGTCGACCTCGAGCTCGTGCTCAACGCCGGGGGCGGCGCGAACTTTCAGTGACCGCGCGGCGCTCGCTGCGCGCGGCGGCGGAACCAGCCGGCGGCCAGAGCGAGGCCCCAGAAGGAAGGCCACAGGGCCGAGGCGCCGCACCCGCACCCCACGTCGAGCGGCACCGAGCCCGGGGCCGCGGTCGTCTCCGGGCCGGTGCCTCCGTCCGTGCCGACGATGGCGCCGCCGTCACTTCCTCCATCGACGCCAGCGTCGGCGGTGCCCCCGTCGGACGAGGCCGGGAGCCTCGAGGCCAGCGCCTCGAAGTCGTCGAAGTCGAAGACGATGCGCTTCGTCGCCCCCGAGTTCTCGGGGCCGAGGCCGATGCCCTTGAAGGTCACCGAGCTCCAGTCCTCGACGTGGTCGAGGAAGTCCACGCCATCGACCCGCACGCGGCACCTGCCGGTCGAACTGCCCATGCCCGAAGCCTCGAGTTCCACGAAGTACCACCGCCCGACGGTCACGGTGCCCGGCGGGAGATCCACGATGGTCGCGGTGTTGTTCTGATCGAACCCCATCGCCCTGAACGCCCGCGCCGACGTCTCCACCAGCAGCTGGCAGGCGGTGAAGAAGCTCGACGACCGCGTGACGAAGATGACGGACTCGTAGCCGCTGCCTCCCGGATCCATCGCCGCGATGCGGAACCAGAAGCGAACCGATTGCACGCCGGTCCCGGACAGGAAGCGCTCGAGCGCCAGGCGGCTCGAGGCAACCCCCACCTCGTTGGACATGCGCAGCCCCTGCGCTCCGGCACGAGCGGCCGCGGCGGCGACCGCGAGGGAGTCCTTGCCGTCGTCCTGGACCAGCGCGTCCCACTGGCCCGCCGGCATCTGGGACTGGAGCAACGACGGGCTCTCGAAGGCGTCCGAGAAGGTCGCCGGCTGACCGCGTGCCAGCCCGCCGGCCAGCAGCAGACAGCTCATTCCCAGACGGACCGACGCCGACACCGGTGCGATGGTAGTCGAGTTCGAGCCCCTGCTCCGCGCGCGTGGCCCGGGTCAGGTCGCCGGCACGTCGCCCGGCAGGGTCGCGCCCAGGAAGCGCTGCACCGAGGGCTCGCCGGTGGGCGCACGCTGCGCGATCTGCGCCACGACGAGGCGAACCCCGCCCCCGGGGAGACGAACCACGCTGGGCTTGCTGGCCTCACCGGTCTCCGCCGCGCTGGTCAGACGCTCCGTCGCCCCGAGGGTCCCGTCGTCGCGCACCTGGCGGCGGAAGAGCGAGAAGCCCGGGCCACCGTCGTTGGCGATGAAGTACGCGTCGAAGCCGCGACCATCGGCACGGGGCAACAAGGTCGCGTCGTGCACGTTCGGGCTCCACGGCGCGAGCTCGAGCGGCGCGCTGAACCTCCGGCCATCGTGGGACACACGGACGAGCGAGTGCATCTGCACCATCTGCCCCTGCTGGTAGCTGACGGCGAGGGTCCCGCCCGGGCTGCGGGCCAGCGAGTGCATCGCGCCCTGGGGAAAGGCGACGCCCGTGTCCTGGAAGCGCGCGCCGTCGGCCGAGGCCGAGAGGTGAATCTGGCCCGTGGCGTCCCGGGAGATCATGAGCAGCCGATCGCCACCGTCGCCCACCACCTTCGGCCACGAGATCATCGAATCGACTCCGGGCGGCAGCGCCACCGGGGTCGGCGTCGACAACCGATTCCCGGAGAACGTCGAGCGGTACATCCGGGGGGCGCTGGCCAGGTCAGGCGCGGCGAGGAAGTAGAGCTCGGTGCGCGTCCCGCGCGTCACCCAGCTCGGCGACCCCATCACCGCGCCGAGCTGTGGGAACTGGGCCGTCAGCGAGCGCCGGCCCACCACCAGGCGGCCACGGCTCATCGAGGCGTCGAAGGTATCCGCAGCGGTGACCACGCTCTTGCCGACCACCACCATGTCGGCGCCGATGTCGATGCCCAGGCTCGGCAACACCAGCGGCTTCAGGTCCTTCGCGTGCAGCAACGGCGCGTTCGTCGGAGCCACGCCCGCCGGCGGCGCAGGAGCAACGCCCCCCAGGTCGAAGCGCTGCTGGAGGCGGGCGAGCGCCGCCTGAGCGACCGGCTCCGCCAGCTGGGGAGCGAGCGCGGCCGCCCCACGGACGAACTCGTCGCGGGTGAGCACCTGGTTGTTGCCGTCGAGGCTGACCCCACCGAGCGTCGGCTCGTTGAGGGCGAAGCCGACGTTCGCGGCGCCAGGGTCCTGCCCGTAGAGCTGGTTCAGATCGAGCGGCGCACCGGAGCGGACGCGGGAGACCATGCCGAGGACATAGACCAGCCCCCTGGCGGGGAGCAAACCCACCCCCGTGCACGTCGTCTGTCCGACCCCCGGTCGGGGTAGCGTGCTCCGCGCGTGATTCACCGCCCCGCCCCACCCTCCGCGCCTGCGCCGGTGCCCGCGCCCGTGGACAGCCGCGAGGCGCTGGAGACCTTCCTCGGCGGCCACGGCCTCGAGCACGTCCACCGGCTCGCCGCGGACGTGCTGGTGGCGCACCTGCCCGAGCCGCTGCGCCCGCTCGCCCGCCCGCTCCTCGCGCGGCTGCGGTGGGACGACGCCGCCCGGCCCGACGGACTCGCCCGGCTGGAGTACGCGCTCGCGCGTGCGCCCGGCCTCCTCGTCGCCCTGCCGGCGGCGATCGCCGCCTTCCTCGAGGCCGAGGCCCGGAGCGTCGCGCTGGCGAGGGCGGACGTGCCCGAGCGCCTTTCGCCTCCGGCCGCCGACGGTGCACACGCGGCGTGGGTGCTGCTGGCGCGCCTGCGCGCCCTGCACGCGCCACACCTCGCCCCGCGCGAGCGTTCGAAGCTCGGGCCGCCGGCGCTGGAGCTCGACCTCGGGCTGCCCGGCTTCCGCTGGAACGACGACCGCGCCTGGGTGTCCGACCGCGGGCAGCTGGAACGTCCTCGAGTCACCGTGGTGCTCGACGGCGACGCCTCGAGGGTCGCCTGCAACACCTGCGCGCCGTACTGCGTGCACACCCTGGCGGCGGTGGACGCGGCGCTCGCGTGGGTGAAGGACGACGCTCACGCCGATGCGCTCGCCGAGCTGCAGCGGCCGGCCTGGCAGCGCGCGCTCGACGCGATGGACGCCGCCGCCGTCGCCACCGCGCCCGAGCAGGTGACCTGGCGCCTCCACGTGCACGACGCGGAGACGGTGTCGGTCGAGGCCTGGCTGCACCGCCTGAGCCGCAAGGGGACACCGAGCGCGGGAACCAGGATCGCCGCGTCGACGCTGCTCGAGGAGCACGCTTCGACCCTGAGCCCCGAAGACCAGCGCCTCGCCGCGCTCCTCGCGCACACCTTCGCTTCCGCCACCCAGCCGCTCCTCCTGGCCCTCGTCGGGCGCCCCAACGTGGTGCTGCGCGACAACCCGCACGCCAAGGTGACCGTGGAGCTCGGCCGCGTCGGGCTGCTCGCCGACCACCGAGGGAACGCGGTGGTGCTGGTGCCCGCGCTCGACGGCACCCCGCTGCCGCCCGGGACCCGCTTCTTCTTCGAGGAGTCGTCGCGCCGCCTCACCGTGCTCGAGGAACCCGAGGAGGTCCGCGCGGCCCTCGCCGCGGTGGAACGCTTCGGCAACCAGTTCCCGCCCGAGAGCCACCCGGCGCTGGTGGAGAAGCTGTCCACCCTCGCCACCAAGGTGCCGGTGGCGATGCCGCGCACCGTGATGGGCGAGCTGGTGCCCCCGCGCACGGACGTGGTGCTGCGCATCGAGCTGCTCGAAGGCCGCGCCCTGCGGGCGACGCTCCGGGTGCGCCCCTTGCCGGAGTGCGCCGCGGTCTTCCCCGGCGAAGGCCCCCGCGACGTGCACGTGCGCCGCGCGGGCAAGCCGCTCCACGCCCGGCGCGACCTCAAGGCCGAGGTGGACGAGGCCGAGCGCTGGCGCGCGAAGCTCCCCTTCCCCGCCCTCCACGACGAGCTCGGCCCCTTCACGCTCGAGCTGTTCGAGCCGCAGCGTGCGCTCGCCTTCCTCGCCGCGCTGGAGGCCAGGGGCCGCGACGTGCCCGAGCTCGAGTGGCTCGGCGAGCGGCCGCGGCTGGCAGGCCATGCCCAGGCGAGCGCGCTCAAGGTGCACCTGCGCAAGAAGCGCGAGTGGTTCGGCGTCACCGGGGGCCTCACCGTGGCCGGCGAGCGCATGACGCTGGCGGTGCTGCTGGACGCGGCGCGCCGCAAGGACCGCTTCGTTCCGCTGGGCGAGCGCGGCTTCGTGGAGCTGAGCGAGGCGCTGCGCCGCCAGCTCGACGCGCTCGCCCTGCACGCGCGCCCGGTCGCGGGCGGCTTCGAGCTGGGCCCGTCGTCGATCGACGCGGTGAACGCGCTCCTGCGCGAGGGCGCCCAGGTCGACGCGGACGCCGACTGGGAGCGCTTCGCCGCCGAGGTCGCGCGCGCCCGCCGCGCCCCCGCCGAGCTCCCCCGGGGCCTCCAGGCGTCGCTGCGCGACTACCAGCGCCAGGGCTTCGAGTACCTGATGCAGCTTTCGGCCTGGGGCGCGGGCGGCGTGCTCGCCGACGACATGGGCCTCGGCAAGACGGTGCAGGCCCTCGCGGTGCTCCTGGCGCGCGCCAAGGTGGGCCCGTCGCTGGTCGTCGCCCCCACGTCGGTGGGCTTCAACTGGGTCGCGGAAGCCAGGCGCTTCGCCCCCTCGCTCCGGGTGCACGTGCACGCCGACACGAGCGATCGCCGGGCCCTGGTGCGCAGCCTGCGCGCGGGCGACGTGCTGCTCACCAGCTACGGGCTCCTGGCGAACGAGGTGCGCGTGCTGGAGCAGCGCCGCTTCGGCACCGTGGTCTTCGACGAGGCGCAGGCGCTCAAGAACCCCGGCACCCACCGTGCCCAGGCCGCCCGCAAGCTCACCTCGGCCTTCACCTTCGCGCTCACCGGCACGCCGCTCGAGAACCACCTCGGCGAGCTGTGGAGCCTCTACCGCGTGGTCTTCCCGTCGCTGCTCGGGAGCTGGACGTCTTTCCGCGATCGCTTCGCCGCCCCCATCGAGCAGGAGATCGACCCTGCAGCCGCACCCGCGCTGTCCCGGCTCCTCGAGCCTTTCCTGCTGCGCCGCACCAAGCAGCAGGTGGCGAACGAGCTGCCGCGGCGCACCGAGCTGCGGGTGCCGGTGGTGCTCTCGCCCGAGGAGTTCCAGCACTACGAAGACGCGCGGCTCTCGGCGCTGTCCGACCTCGAGAGCAAGCGCTCGGTGCTGCGCGAGCAGGAGCGCAAGGTCGAGGTCCTGGCGGCGCTCACCCGGCTGCGGCTCCTCGCCTCGCACCCCAGGCTGCACGACCCGCGGCACACCGGCAGCTCTTCCAAGCTCGAGCGTTTCCTCGAGCTCAGCGACGAGCTGCGCGCCGAAGGCCACCGCGCGCTGGTCTTCAGCCAGTTCACCTCGCACCTGGCGCTGGTGCGCGAGGCGCTCGACGCGCGGGGCGTGCGCTACGAGTACCTCGACGGCCAGACGCCGCGGAAGGAGCGGGCCGTCGTGGTGCGGCGCTTCCAGGCCGGCGACGCGCCGCTCTTCCTCATCTCGCTGCAGGCGGGCGGCGCGGGTCTCAACCTCACCGCCGCCGACAACGTCATCCACCTCGATCCGTGGTGGAACCCGGCGGTGGAAGACCAGGCGTCCGACCGCGCGCACCGCATCGGGCAGACCAAGCCGGTCACCATCTACCGGCTGGTGGCCATGGGCACCATCGAGGAGCAGATCCTCGCGCTGCACGCGAGCAAGCGCCGGCTGGTCGATCAGATCCTGCGCGGACAGCGCGGCCGCGAGGCCAGCTCCAGCGCGGCGCTGATGGAGCTCCTGCGGCGCTGAGTCATCCCCCAGGTGGAGACCGCCGTGTTCCACCTGAGGGGTCGACCACACACCTTCCCCGTCCCCCCTGGCACCGAACCCCCCGCCATCACGGCGGCGGCGCGCTGAATCCCCCCTGGCCGGTGGCTTGCTCAGGGTCGGAGCGTGCTCCGCCGCTGCGCCCTGCTGTTGACGTTCGCCGCCGCCTGCGACGGGTACATCTCCACACCTGCCCCGCTCCCCGCGCCGGACGCTCCGGGCCTGCCGCCGGCCACCGTGCCCACCACGCCGGCGGTGCCGACGGCCACGCCCCCGCGGCCGCTCGAGAACGGCTGGCCCAGCTTCGCGCCGACCCAGCCGTACGGCCTGCGCCGGCTCACCAGCGCCCAGTACGAAGCCTCGGCCGTGGCGCTGCTCGGCGTGTCCACCGCCGGGATGCCGCCCATCGAGCCGGTGAGCGCGGTGGCGGGCTTCGACACCATCGGCACCTCGTCGGCGGTGGTCACCAGCGGCGGCGTGGCGCAGTTCGAAGGGGCGGCGATGTTCCTCGCGGCGGCGGCCTTCGCCACCCCGGCCGCGCGGACCAAGGTCTCGCCCTGCACCCCGGCGAACGTCGACGACGTCGCCTGCTTCCGCGCCTTCGCCACCACCTTCGGGCGCCGCGCCTTCCGCCGCGCGCTCACCACCACCGAGCTCGACCGCTACACCACCCTCGCCCACGACGTGGCCACCGCCGCCGCGGATCCGTGGAAGGGCCTCGAGTTCGCGACCAGCGCCTTCCTGCAGTCGCCCGGGTTCCTCTACCTGGCCGAGGTCGGCGAGCCCGACCCTGCCGCGCCCGGCCACCTGCGCTTCACCAGCGACGAGATGGCGGCGCGCCTGTCCTTCTTCCTCACCAACAGCGCGCCGGACGACGCGCTCCTCGACGCCGCGGCCGCCGGCACCCTGGTGACGCCGTCAGCCGTAGCAGCCCAGACCGACCGGCTCCTCGGGAAGCCCCAGGCGCGGCAAGCGCTGCGCAGCTTCACCACCAGCCTGCTGGCGCTCGACGGGCTCGACGGGCTCTCGCGCCCCACCCAGCTCTTCCCCCGCTTCACGCCCACGCTTGGGCCTGCGCTGAAGGAAGAGACGCTCCTCACCTTCGAGGACCTGGTCTTCGACCGCGACGGCGACTACCGCGAGCTCTTCACCCGCAGCTCGACCTTCGCCAACCCCGAGCTGGCGGCCTTCTACGGGCTGCCCGCGCCCGCCGGGGCGGGGTTCAGCCAGGTCACCTTCCCCGCCGGGACCAAGCGCCTCGGGCTGCTCGGCCAGGCGGGCGTGCTGGCCGTGCACGACCACGAAGGCACCACCTCGCCCACGCGGCGGGGCCTCTTCGTGCTCACCCGGCTGCTCTGCCAGCCGATCTCCCTGTCGCCGCCGGCCGGCCTGGTCATCCCGCCAGCGCCCTCCGGGGTGATGACTGCGCGCCAGCGCCTCGAGCAGCACTCGAAGAACGCGGCCTGCGCTTCCTGCCACCGAAGCATGGACGCGGTGGGCCTGAGCCTCGAGCGCTTCGACGCGCTCGGCGTCTACCGCGACGACGACCGCGGCCTGCCCATCGACGACACCGGGCTCCTGGGCGACCAGACGTACGCGGGCCAGCCGGGCCTCGCGGCGCTGGTAGCCCGGGCCCCGGCACTGGGCCCGTGCCTGGTGCAGGCGCTCTACGGCTCCGCGGTCGGCCACCTGCCCACCGAGTTCGATCGCAGCTCGTACGCCGCGGCGGTCGCGGCCTTCGAGACCGGCCAGGGGCGGCTCAAGCCGGTGCTGCGCGCGGTGGCCACCAGCGAAGGCTTCCGCAGTCCTCCGACGAGCCAAGGGCCCTGACACCATGCCGCGATTCACGCTCTCTCGCCGCACGCTGCTCCGGGGCGCACTCCACGGCATCGGCGCCTCGGTGGGGCTGCCGCTGCTCGAGGCGATGCTCGACGTCAACGGCACCGCGCTCGCCGCGGGCGCGCCGATTCCCAAGCGCTTCGGCGCCTTCTTCTGGGGCAACGGCGTGGTGGCGAGCCAGTGGTTCCCGCAGGCCACCGGCGCGGGCTGGCAGCTCTCGCCGCTCCTGCAGCCGCTCGCCAACGTGAAGGAGTACGTCTCGGTGGTGAGCAACTCCGTCGTCTACGTGCCGTACCAGGTGAGCGGCCACTTCGGCGCGCTGATGTCCATCACCTCCGGAGCGCTGGGCAAACCGCAGGGCGGCCTCAACTACGCGTACGCCGGCAAGACCTTCGACCAGGCCATCGCGGACAAGATCGGCACCACCACCCGCTTCCGCTCGCTGCACCTGGGCGTCGCGTCGACGGACAAGAGCGACGCCGACTTCGGTGCGGTGTCGAAGTCCATCTCCCACAACGGCCCCAACAGCCCCAACCTCCCCGAGTTCAACCCCATTGCCTTCTACGATCGCGTCTTCGGCGCCGGCTTCACCGCGCCCGGCAGCACCCCGAGCGTGGCGTCGGTGACCCTCGCCGCGCGCAAGAGCGTGCTCGACGTGGTGGCCGCGGACACCCGCGCGCTCCAGGCGAAGCTGGGCACCAACGATCGGCGGCGGCTCGACCAGCACCTCCAGGGCATCGCCGACCTCGAGAAGCAGCTCGGCGGCGTCGCGCCCCCGCCGCGCACCGGCACCTCGACGTGCGTGAAGCCCACCCGCCCCACCAACGCCTACCCGGCCATCGACGCCGAGCAGGTGCACTGGGAAGAGCTGAGCGCGCTGCACACCGACCTCCTGGCGATGGCGCTGAGCTGCGACCAGACGCGGGTGTTCACCTACCGGTTCAGCCCCTGCAACGACTACACGATCTACCCGGGGTTCCCGACCTTCGTGCTCGACCCCAACGACTCCAACACCGGCACCAGCATGCACGCGTACACGCACCAGGACGGGGGCGATCAGCCCAACGTGCAGAAGTGCGTCACCTACGCGATGAGCAAGCTCGCGGCGCTGCTCGAGAAGCTCAAGGCCACGCCCGAAGGCACCGGCAACCTGCTCGACGCCTGCGCCATCATGGCCTTCAGCGAGCACACCGAAGGGCGCACCCACAACTCCACCCAGCCGCCGGGCATCCCCGTGCTGATCGCCGGCCGCGCCGGGGGCGCGCTGGTGCACCCGGGCATTCACTACAAGGCGCCGCTCCAGGGCGACAGAGCGTCGGAGACGCGCGGCCGCAACGTCAGCGCGGTGCCGCTCACCCTGATGCAGGCGGTCGACGCGGGGATCAGCACCTGGGGCGTGGCCGAAGGTCAGGCCACCAAGGTGATCAGCGAGCTCCTGGTCTGAGCGACCGTCACTCGTCCCACGACACCCGCAGCGTGGCGCGGTGGCCGTCGTAGCTGAGCAGCTCGACCGCGTGGCCCTTGAGGCCGATCACCTTGCCCGAGCCGTGCATGCTGCCGCGCACGTAGTGGGGCCAGGCGCCCACCTCGTTGTGGTCGAGGATGTAGCTGGAAGGGCCGGTGACCTCGATCTTCACGTCGGCGTAGTTGTTGCCCTGCTTGAAGTACTCCGGCACCCGCTTGAGCACCTTCATCGGCCCCAGCATGCGGATGACGGCGAAGAGCGCCTTGCCGAGGAGGCTGTCGCCGTAGCGGCCCATCATCGACATGCCGAGCTCGTACGTCGCCTCGTCGATCGACTTGGTCGGGCACAGCTCCTCCGAGAGCACCTTCACCATCGCGTCGTGTGCCTTGAGCGGGTACGAGGCCACGAGCGCGTTCACGTCGATGAGCGCCTCGCGCTGGAGGCGCTCCACGATGCGAGGGGACAGCTTCCCTTCCACCACCGTGAGGATGTTCTGGATGGTGTCCTTGTAGACGAGCGGCTCGACGCTCATTCGGCCTCCCCCCGGGGATGTTGAGAGTGTCACACCTCACGGCTCCCCCTGGCATCGGGCAAACCAGCATGGTGCTTTCGCCCGGGGAACGCTTCGCCGGCCACGCACCGGCCGACGCCCGACGGCATACTCGGGCGATGCCGAGGCTCGCGCCGATCCTGGGAGTGTCCGCGCTGCTCCTGGTGTTCCTCGCCGGGGGCGGCTGCGGCGACCCCACCGACGGGGGAGCCGGCGGCGGCGCCCCGGGGGGCAGCGGCGGTGGCGGGCGCGCACCCGACACCGACCCTGGTCCGGTGGGCCGGTGCTTCGCCTCCGACGAGGTGGCCACCGAGTCGCACCGACCCCTGGGCATCAAGACCGCCCACGGCATCTGCGTGAGCCACAGCTTCGGCTCCTCGGTCGATCGCGCGGAGATCCGAGAGGCGTACGCCCGGTGTCTCGCCACCAACGCCCAGGTGGACGCTGGCCCGGGCGCCCTCGAGGTCCGCCGCGACGGCGCGGCGCGCGTGGCTTCGGTCACCTTCGCCCCCGACGGCGGCGAAGGCTGGGCACAGTCCTTCGACTACGACGACGCGGGCCGGGTGACCCGGTGGACGCTCGACTACGCCGCCGCATCGCAGGATCGCACCGAGACCTTCGGCTACGACCCGGCCGGCCGCATCAGCGCGTGGAAGCGCGACTTCGCCACGACGGGCGACGACGTCTCGGAGACGTTCACCTACGACTCCGGTGGCCGGCTCGCGGACTGGCTGCGCGACTTCACCACGGGGCAAGACGTCGCCGAGCGGTTCACCTTCACCGGTCCCGGCCTCATCGCCACCTGGACCCGCGACTTCTCCGGCGGCAGCGAGGACCTCACCGAGACGTACACCTACGACGCGATGAATCGGCTGGCGTCGTGGAAGCGTGACTACGCCGGCAGGACCACCGACCTGACCATCGACGTCAGCTACACGAGCACCATGGTCACCGCGAGTCTCACGGGAGCCACCGCCTCGGTGGTCGTCAGACAGTGCCCGCCCTGAGGCGGGTGCGCGGCGCTCATTGCTGGAAGCAGTACAGGCGCCCGGAGTTGTAGTTGCACGGCACCGTCGAGCCGGTGAACGTCCACACGTCGGTGACGTAGTCGCAGAAGCCCACGCCCATGGAAGCCCCCGCGTCGGTGGTGCTCCAGCCTTCGCAGGCGCTGGTGCCGGGCAGCAGCGCGCCGTTGGTGCCGGTGGCTGTGAAGACGATGCGGTTGACCGAGCCCGCGATCAGGTGCGCCTTCTCGTCGTAGTTGATGCCGTTGTTGAGCCAGGGTGTGGTGGTGAGATCGGTGAAGCTGGTGGCGAGGACCGCCTTGTCCCCCACGCGGATCCACGCACCGCCGTCGCGGTTGAACCGCGTCGACGGAGAGCCGCCGTCGGGGCTCGAGAGCCACGCACGGAAGGTGCCGCTGAAGCCGGCGTCCGCCCGCACCCGCTCGCAGATCGCGTCGGCGCCGGCCACGTTGCCCAGGTTGGCACTGAAGAGCTGCGAGGTGGTGAACGCCACGCGGCCGAACTGGCAGGCGCCGACGTTGCAGAACGACGTCCTGTCCGGCGCGCAGTCGATGGTCTGGCTGCAGGTGGTGTTGCAGGCCGCCGAGGTGCCAGGGCAGCGGTAGGGGGCACAGGCGAGCGCGGTCGCCGGGAGAAACGCATTCACCGGGCAGCTCACCGCCACGCCGTCACACACCTCGGCGACGTCGCACGGGCCGGCCGCCGGGCGGCACACGGTGCTCGCCGCTTCCTTCAGGTCCGCCGGGCACCCGTCGCTCGCGCCGTCGCAGGTCTCCTGGCGATCGCAGGCGCCGGCCGCGGCACGACAGACCGTGGTCGCGGGTTGCTTGGTGTCGGGGGCGCAGTCGTTGCCCACGCCGTCGCAGGTCTCCGCGTGGTCGCACACCCCCGCGGCCGCGCGGCAGGTGGTCTGCGCCGCGAGCTTCACGTCGGCCGGACACGCCGAGGCCACGCCGTCACAGCTCTCCGCCTGGTCGCAGGCCCCCGCAGCCGGCCGACAGCTCGTGCCGGCGAGCTTGGGCGCACAGGTGCCGTCGGGCTGGCCGGTCTGAGCGCTGGCGCACGACGAACAGTCCCCGGTGCACGCCGACGCGCAGCAGACGCTGCTCTCGCAATGCCCCGAGGCACACTGGTTCGCGGTCGAGCACGCAGCGCCGAGCGCCGCACCTCCGTTGCCGCCCCCGGTGCCACTCGCGCCGCCACCGCTGCCTCCGGTCCCTCCTCCGACGCTGCCGGCGCCACCGCCGACGGCTCCGGTCCCACCGCCCGAGGACGACCCGCCGCCGCCTGACGCACTTCCTCCGGCGCCGCCCCCGGCCGACGCGGCACCGCCCCCCTGACCGCCCGTTGTCCCTCCACCGGAGCTGCTCGCCGCGCCACCGCCCGACGCGGCCCCCGCGCCACCACCCGAGCTGCCCGACGCCCCGCCGCCGCAGGCCAGGGCGGTGCAGGTCAGGCCCAGGCACGCCCACCGCACGGCGGCCGCGGGCCGCTGACCGGGCGCCACGAGAGCGGGTCTCACGGCGTGGTCACCGCCGCCGGGAGCCGGCTCTCGAAGTCGTCGCCGAAGCTCCCCGCGAAGCGGGTCCCACGGCAGAACCGCTGACCGCCAGACTTGAGCCCGCAGGCGAACCCGGTGCGCCACTGGAAGTCGATCCAGTCGAGGCCCGCGGGGACCACCGGGAACATCGCCGGCCCCCAGTTCGTGCCGTCGTACTGCGTGCACTCGATGGCGCCGGTGGCGTGCTGGAAGCAGGTCCCGTTGTCGAAGTCGAACATCCGGGTGATGTCGGTCGCCGTGCCCACCTGCTTCACCGCGAAGCCGAGGATCTTGCAGTGCATGGTGCCGTTGGTCTTGCGGCCGCAGGAGAAGTTCGAGCCGGTGCGGCCTTCGAGCCAGTCGGTGCCGTTGTCGAAGGCATTGAGCGAGGTGGCGCCCTGCCCCCAGACCCACAGCGTGCCGTCGATGCGGCGGCCGGTCACCCGGTTGCCGTAGATCGAAACCTGCGACCAGTCGGTCGTGGTGCCCACGCGCGTCGGCACGCTCTTCGACTGCAGCGTGCCGTCGGCGAGCTGCCCGCCGGAGTTGTCACCCCAGCAGTACAGCTTGCCCGAGGTGGTGGTCGCGCAGGTGTTCTGGACCCCCACCGCCACCGTGCTCCAGGTGTCCGACGCCGGCGGAGGAACGAGCAGCGGCGTCGCCGAGCCGACGGTCTGACCGTTGCCCAGCTGACCGGACGCGTTCGCGCCCCAGCAATACAGCCCCGCCGAGCGCAGCGCGCACACGTGGCCGAGCGGGGTGTTGGTGGAACCGCCCCCCGAGATCGGGATCGACGTCGCCGTCATCTGCACCGAGGTCCAGTCGGTGTCCGCGGTCACCGGGATCGGGTGCAGGCTCAAGGAGGTGCCCGCCACGCCGAGGTGCCGGCCCACGCCCCAGCACAGCAGCTGGCCGGACTTGATGCCGCAGCCGCCGATCGCCGTGCCGCCGTAGTCGTTGGAGGTGATCGCGATCGACGAGTACCCGGTGTCCAGCCCCACCGGCATCGACTCGATGCCGTTCACCCCACGCCCCAGGCCGCCGTTGGCGCTCACGTTTTCGCCCCAGCACCAGAGCCCGTCACCCACGGTGAGCGCGCACCGCAGCGCCGAGTTCCCCACCACGGCCCTCGCCTTGTCGTTCAGCGTCACCTGCACCGGAGTCGCGCTGTGGTCGGCCTGGAGCAGCGAGCCGATCTCCCCGCGCTCGTTGGTCCCCCAGCACCAGACGGTGCCGTCGGTCTGCACGCCGCAGGCGCCCAGGTCCATCACCGTGACGCTCGACGACGTGGTCGCGGTGCCGACCTGCACCGGAGTGAACACGGGGTCCGGCAGGCTCGAGCCGTTCCCCAGCGCGCCTTGCCCGTTCGTCCCGAAGCACCACGCGGTGCCGTTCGACTTCACCGCGCAGGTGGTGTCGCGGCCGGCGGAGACCGAGGCCCAGTCGTTGGCGGTGCCCACCCGCGTCGGCACGCCGACCGCGGCGGTCATCGGATCGACGCCCGACTCACCCGACTCGTTGTAGCCGAAGCACCACAGCGAGCCGTCGGTCTGGATGCCGCAGGTGTGCCCCGACGCGCTCACCGACTTCCACGTCGCGCTGCCGATCCGCGTGGGCGTCGCCACCAGGTGCGAGGCAGTGTTCCCGTCGCCCAGGTTGCCGTCACTGCCGTCACCCCAGCAATACAGCGCCCCGGCCGCGTCGAGACCGCACGCGTGGTTGACGCCCAGGGACGCCTCGCCGATCGCCCGCGTCACCTTGAAGGGCGCCGTCTTGGCGTCGTTGGCGCCCACCGCCGGGTCGCCGAACTGACGGTAGCCGTTGCTGCCCCAGCAGAACTTCTCGCCCGCGGTGTTGGTGGCGCACATCAGGTACAGGCCGGCGGCCACCGTGTCCCAGGTGGCGTCGGTCCCCACCCGCTGAGGGACCTTGGCGTTGGGCGACGCCTGGCCCACCGGGCCCCCGACGCCGAGCATGCCCTGCGCATCGGAGCCCCAGCAGTAGAGCTTGCGATCGCCAGACACCGCGCACGCGGTGGTCGAGTTGGCGGCGGCCCGGCGCCACCCGAAGGTCAGCGACCAGGAGGCGCCGTCGGTCCCTTCGTTGCCCACCTCGTCCTTCGCCCGCACGCTCAGGGTGTGCGCGCCCGCCGCGACCGCGTCGAGCGTCAGCGGAGAGGTGCACGCGGTGTACGCCGCTCCATCGAGGCTGCAGCTCGTGGTGCAGGGGCTCTCCGAGCAGGTGAAGCTGAAGACGCTCGGGTGGGTGTTCACCTGCGAGGCGGGCGGCTTGGCGGTGAAGGTCACCACCGGCGCCGTGGCGTCGACGGTGAAGTCCGCGGTGGCCGGCGTGGGGTCGGTCAGCCCGCCCCCGGAGGCGCGGACCGCGAAGCGATGCATGCCTTCGGGAAGTCCCATCTTGCTCGCCGGGCTGGTGCACGCGGCGAACGCGGCCTGATCGAAGGCACACTCGAAGGTGCAGCTCGCCTGGTCGCAGCTGAAGGTGAAGCTCGCCGTTCCGGTCCCCGAGATCTTCGTCGGTCCGCTGCCGATGGTGGTCTGCGGTGCGCCGCCCCCGCTGCCGCCGCCGCTCGCACTCCCGCCGCCGGTACTCGAGGTGCCTCCGCCGCTGCTCGCCGTGCCGCCACCGGCGCTGCCGCTGCCGCCGCCGCTGGCGCCCGTTCCGCCGCCGGAGCTCCCGCCTCCGCCGCCGCAACCCGTGAGAATGACGAAGACTCCCAGCACCACCGCGCGATTGAGGTTCGCTTGCATGCCCCCAGATGCCGGGCCGCGCGGATTTGGATCTCCGCGGTGCGGTTCAGCTCACTGCAGACAGGCCTGGAAGGCGCCCACGTTGTGCACGCCCATCGGGTTGTCCACCACCCCTTGGAAGCAGGTGGCGTTGACGCTCTGGCCGGCGAAGCGCGTGCCGTTGATGTTGCCGGGCGCCCAGAACCGGAAGCCGAGGTTGCGCAGGTGGGAGGACTGGCCCCACTGGCCGTAGTAACCGGCGTCGATGCTGTCGATGCCGCCGTCCGGCAGGAAGAGCACCGCGGCGCTCACCAGCGAGGCCGGAGTGCACTGGGAATAGGAGTAGGTGCCGGTGCCGAAGCACGCGTCGACCTGCACCATTCGCGGCGCGCCCACCGTCACCACGACGGTGCCGATGCTGGTGACGGCGAGCGGCGTCGAGGCGTCGAGCGGCCCCGCGGCGGCGCTCACCTCGTGCCAGCCGAGCCCGGAGTCCGGGGCCATCACGGTCATCGTCGCGCTGCCCGAGACGGCGGACTGTGCGGGAATCACCCCGAGGTCGCAGCTCACCGCGTTGACCGCGGAGCTCGCACACCCGGCGGACGACACGAAGGTCAGCCCGGCAGGAAAGGTGATCACCACGTTCTGCGGCAGCGACGGCTGCCCGCCGCTGTTGGTGAGCGTGGCGGTGTAGGTACCCGGGTCGGCGGCCTGCACCACCAGCGGCCCGGTGAGCTCGAGCGTCAGGTTGGCGGGGCCCGCATCGACCCCGGCGTCGGCCCCCGCGTCGGCGCCCGCATCACCCGCGCCGCCATCGAGGCCCGCGTCAGTACCGGCATCGAGGCCAGCGTCGGCTCCTGCGTCCGCGCCGCCATCGGAGCCACCATCGACGCCCGCGTCGAGGCCCCCATCCTGGGAGCCCGCGTCCGCGCCGCCGTCGCTGCCGCCGCCACCGTCGAGCATGCCGGTGCCGCCGTCGTCTCCGGCGTCGGCGCTGCTGGCATCGGCGGGGAAGTTCCGGCCCAGCACGACGTCGGCGTTGCACCCCGCGAGGGCCGCTCCGACCGCGATGAGGACCGCCCAGCGCATGGCGCATCGCTCTAACAGCAACTCGCGAATCTGTGTCATGTGAGCGCGGTGAACGCGCTGCTCCTCGCGCTCCTCCTGACCGCCCCCGACGCGCCCGACCGGCGCCCGACCCGGGTGAAGGTGGACCTGGCCCCCGGGTGTCCGGTCGAGCTCTTCGAGCGCGCGCTGGTGTTCCGCACCGATCGCGTCGCGCTGGTCACCTCCGACGCCGAGGCCACCGCCTTCATCGACGTCGCCGTCACCGCGCGCGGCAAGCGCTTCGACGGCCAGCTCAAGGTCCGCGCCGATGGGCTCGCCACCAGCAAGCGACTGTCGGGCCCCCGCTGCGAGACGGTGATCGGCGCGCTCAGCCTCGCGGCAGCGCTGGTGCTCGACCCCGAAGGCGCCAAGACCGGGCCACTCCCGCCCGAGGTGCCCCCCGCGCCTCCTCCACCGCCGCCGGTGGTCGTGGAGCCCGCGCCCCCGGCCGAGCCGGCGCCGCCGCCCGA
>JAIBBQ010000364.1 GCA_019694595.1 Myxococcaceae bacterium | reverse complement strand
CCCGACGCGCTGCCGCCGCCCGACGCGCTGCCGCCGCCCGACGCGCTGCCACCGGCCGCGCCGCCACCCGACGCCGAGCTCCCGCCGCCGCCGCCGGACGCACTGCCTCCGCCGCCGGAGTTGCAGCCCACCACCACCACGAGCGACGCCATCAGGAAGGAGCGCATCGCACGCGCATAGCCGAACGCGGTCCGGAATGCCCTGACCCCGCTGGCGAGAAGTCGAAAGCCGCGGCCCTTGGGGGTAGCGTGGTGGTCCGGATGCGGGATGAAGACGTCGAGCCGACGGGCGAGCCCACCGCGATGCTGAGCGACGAGAACGAGACGCCGCGCGGGACCTCGGGCCTCACCTGGCTCCTGCTGGGGCTCACCATCCTCTTCCTCATCGTCTCCGGGGCCTCCATCTGGGTGCTGAGCAAGGAGCGCGTGGAGGCGCAGAAGGCTCGCGAAGAAGCGAGCCTGCTCTCGCTCAAGGCGCAGCAGCTCCAGGCCGCGGTCGAGGAAGAGAAGACCCGCGGCATCCGCGACGCCGACGCCATCAAGGCCCTGGAAGCCGACAAGATTCGGCTCACCGCCCAGCTGTCGGAGGCCCAGGCCCAGCTCAAGGCCAAGCCCCCGGCGCCTCCCGTCACCGCGCACCCGGCGCCCAAGCCGCTGGCGGTGAAGAAGAAGACCAAGACCTCGCTCAAGAAGTCGCGCTGACCATGGCCTCGGTGCGCTTCCAGCGGGCGAGCGCGCTCTGCTACCGCCTCTTCGACATCGGCGAAGGCATCGACCTCGAGCAGGCGCGCAAGCTGCTCACCGCCGGGCAGCGGCTCACGCTGCAGCGGGAAGGCAGCGAGTACATCCAGCTGTCGAACCCGCCGCTCACCGTGGCCATCGGCACCCGACCGCTGGTGCTCAAGGCCGGTGCGACGTCGGCCGACGTCTCGGTGCGCGTCTTCGACCACGGCGCGCTGAGCGTCATCGTGCGGCTACCGCTGCCCGCCGACCTCACCTGCGAGCAGCTGATCCCCGTGGTCGACGAGCTCTACGACAGCCCGGCCATCGACGCCCTGGCGCAGGACCAGGTGCGCGAGCTGCGGGCGACGCTCGAGCGGTCCATCGAGCTGCCCCACCTCTGGGAGAAGTACGAGAGCTACACCGTGCTCTCGGTGCCCGCGCTGGACGGCGGAGCGGGCCCCCAGGCGCTGCTCGACGACCCGGCGCTGCCGCGGCTGCTCCTCGGCGAGACCAAGGAACGCGAGCTGTCGGCCGCCGAGCGCGCCGACGTGCTCGCCCACCACTTCCGCTACGGCGAGCACGACCTGGTGATCATCGACTGGAACGCCGCGCTGGTGCTGGAGCCGTCGGGCTCGAGCGACCTGCCCGACCTGCTGGAGATCGCCAACGCCCACCTGCTCGAGCTGCGCTACTACGACGACGTGCTCGACCGGGAGCTCAACCGCGTCTACGACGAGATCGGCCGGCGCAAGGGCAGCTCGCTGTTCAGAAGCCCCTGGAAGGGGCTCCTGCGCGAGCTGATGCTCACCCTCATCGAGCTGTCGGAGTTCATCGAGCGGGTCGAGAACTCGCTGCGCATCGTCGGCGACGTGTACCTGGCGCGCGTCTACGAGGCGGCGCTCACCCAGCTGCGCGTCGACCGCTGGCAAGGCCAGGTGACCCGCAAGCAGCGGCTGCTCGAGAAGACCTACGAGCTGCTCAAGGGCGAGGTGGACACCGACCGCGCGCTCACGCTCGAGGTGATGGTGGTGGTGCTGATCATCCTGGAGCTGGCGGTGGCGGTGATCGGCTTCTGGCCCCACTAGCGGCCAAAGCCGGGTACACTCCCCGCCGCTCGCATGTCGGGCCTCCTCACACGCTTCGGGGCGTTGCTCGTCGAGCTGGGGCTCGTCACGTCCGCACAGGTCGAGGAAGGGCTCGCGCTCCAGGAGCTCACCGGCCACCGGCTCGGTGAAGCCCTGCTCTCGCTGGGGTACCTGACCCGCGGCCAGCTGCAGCGCTCGCTCGCCGAGGCGCTGCGCCGGGGCGCGGAGATCCCCCTCGACAAGCCGCCGCTGGGAGAGATCCTCATCGGCCTCAAGTACCTCGACCCCCGGACGCTCGACACGGTGCTCGAGAAGCAGCTCGTCGACGGCCGCCGGCTGGGCGAGCTGCTGGTGGAAGCGGGCGCGGTCACCGAGCAGCAGGTGTACGAGGCGCTCGGGCTGCAGCAGCGCATGGCCGCCGCGCCCGGGCCCGCCCCCGTCACCGGCGAGCACGCGGTGGTGAGCGCTCCCCGCGGCATCAAGGTGATGGTGGTCGACGACAGCAAGCTCGCCTGCGACCTGGTCGCCGAAGGCCTGCTCGCCCACGGCTACGAGGCCTTCACCTTCCAGGACCCCAACGAGGCCATCACCCAGGTGGAGACGGTGCGCCCGGACATCGTGCTCACCGACCTCGACATGCCGGGCATGGACGGCAGCGAGCTGTGCCGCCGGGTGAAGGAAGGCCCCCGCGGTTCGGTGCCGGTCATCATCCTCACCGCCAACGACGCCGCCGGGCAGCGCGTCGGCGGCCTGCGCGCCGGCGCCGACGACTACGTCAACAAGGGCGTGTCGATGGACGAGCTGTCGGCGCGCATCGAAGGCATCTTGCGGCGCACCCGCGAGACCGAGCGCGTGCGCCGCCTCTTCGCCCGGTACACCTCCGACGCGGTGGTGGCGGAGATTCTCAAGGCGGGCGAGGTGGTGCTCACCGGTGAGAAGCGCGAGGTGACGGTGCTCTTCGCCGACATCCGCAACTTCACTTCGCTCGCGGAGTCGCTGCCACCCGAGCAGGTGATGGCGCTGCTCAACGACGTGCTCGGCCGCCTCGCCGACGCGGTGCTCGCCTACGGCGGCACGCTCGACAAGTTCCTCGGCGACGGGCTGATGGCCGTCTTCGGTGCCCCGGTGAAGCGCGACGACGACGCGTCGCGCGCGCTGTCCGCCGCCAAGGAGATGCTGGCCTCGATGGGCCGCCGCGGCGTGGCCCCGCAGATGGACCTGGGCATCGGCATCAACTCCGGGCCGGTGGTCGCCGGCAGCCTGGGGAACCAGCGCCGCACCGAGTACACCTGCATCGGCGACGCGGTGAACGTGGCCGCCCGCCTCTGCGCCCTCGCGGGCCCCAGCGAGATTCTCTGCGGCGAGCTGACCGCCGCCCGCGCCGGCCCGCTGCACCGCTTCGAGGCGCTCGCGCCGGTGCGGCTCAAGGGCAAATCCCAGGCGGTGCCGGTCTTCCGCGCCCGCCGCGACGACGAGAAGGAACGCTGACCATGACCACGCCTGCTTTCGCCCCCGCCCAGCTGCTCACCAACCGCGCCGCCGTGCTGCTCCACGGGGGCAGCGAGTCCGACCGCCGCCACTTCGCCGACGGCGCCGCCCAGGCGTGGGAACTCACGCTCCAGGACGCCAGCGACCCCGCCGCGCTCCCCGCCGCCACCACCGCGCCCCACGCGGTGGTCTACGTGGCCGACGTCACCCGCCTGTCTCCCGACGCGCAGCGCGAGCTCGCCCGGGTGCTCCACCAGCAGGAAGAGCGGCCCAAGCTGCTGCTCGGGGTGCCCAAGAGCGTCGACGGGGCGCTCGCGCAAGGCACCCTGCGCGACGACCTCTGGTTCGCCCTGCGCCGCGCGGTGGTGGACGCGGGCTCGCCCGAGGCGAAGGACGCGGTCCGCAAGCTGGGCGCGAAGGCCAAGCGCCGCTAGCTGTGAAGTCTCAATAGGTCATTCACGCTCTTTGGGAGTTGTTCACCCGTGGAGCTTCGTGGATTCGTGGCGTTGCGAGACGACCCCGAAGCCCCGGAGACCCCACGGATGAACCTGCACA
>JAIBBQ010000119.1 GCA_019694595.1 Myxococcaceae bacterium | reverse complement strand
CCACGCCTCCCCCGGCGGCCGCGCCCGCGGCCGCGCCTCCGCCCGACGCCGCGTACGCGGGCCTGGCGGCCAAGAAGATCGCCGAAGGCGACAAGCTGATGGCCGACAAGCGCTTCCGCGACGCGAGCTTCGCGTACCAGGACGCGATCAACGCCGACGGCAACAACGTCGAAGGGCTCTTCAAGCTGGGCAACAGCTACGCGGTGCTCGGCTACTACGGCCAGGCCATCGAGCGCTGGACCAAGGTGACGCAGCTGGCGAAGGACGAGGCCATCAAGAAGAGCGCGGCCGACAACATCGAGCGCGCGAAGGCCAAGATGGCGAAGGACGGTGCCTCGCCCCAGGCCGCCAACAAGCCGCCCGGCTCGGGCCCGGTGGCCGACTCCACCCGGGCGCAGGCGCGCGCCTGGTACGAGCAGGGCGTGAAGCAGATCGGCGCCGCCGAGTTCGGCAACGCGCTGGCGAGCCTCTCGGCTTGCCTGCAGCTCGAGCCCGCGCTCCCGCAGGGCTACGTGGCCCGGGGCAGCGCGCTCATCGGCCTGCGCCGCTACAGCGAGGCGGCGGTCGACTACAGCTACGCGCTCAAGCTCGACCCCGGGCTGGCGTCGCCGCTCTACGGGCTCGCCGAGAGCTACCGCGGGCTCAACCGGCTCGCGGAGGCGCGCGGGTACTACGAGAAGTACGTGGCTTCGACCGGCACCGACGTGCGCGGCGAGCTGCAGTCCGACGCGCGCGCGAAGATCGACCAGCTCAAGGGGGCGCTGTGACCGCGCCCGACATCCGCGCGCTGACCGAGGAGATCCAGAAGGAAAGCGCGTTCGTCGAGGCGCTGATCGCCGAGACGCAGAAGGTCATCGTCGGCCAGAAGCCGATGCTCGAGCGGGTGCTCATCGGGCTGCTCTGCAACGGCCACGTGCTGCTCGAAGGCGTGCCCGGCCTGGCGAAGACGCTCACCGTGCGCACCTTCGCCGACGCCATCGCGGCGCAGTTCCAGCGCATCCAGTTCACGCCCGACCTCCTGCCCGCCGACCTCGTGGGCACGGTCATCTACAACCAGCAGAGCTCGAGCTTCGCGGTGCGCAAGGGGCCGATCTTCGCCAACGTCATCCTCGCCGACGAGATCAACCGCGCGCCGGCGAAGGTGCAGTCGGCGCTGCTGGAGGCGATGCAGGAACGCCAGGTCACCATCGGCAACAACACCTTCCCGCTGCCGTCGCCGTTCCTGGTGCTCGCCACCCAGAACCCGGTGGAGCAGGAAGGCACGTACCCCCTGCCCGAGGCGCAGGTCGACCGCTTCATGCTCAAGGTGCGGGTCGGCTACCCCACGCGCGAGGAAGAGAAGCAGATCCTCGAGCGGATGACGCTGGAGAGCGCGCCCAAGGCGCAGAAGATCGTCTCGCCGGAGCACATCGCGCGCGCCAAGTCGGTGCTCCACCGCATCTACGTCGACGACAAGGTGAAGGAGTACGTGCTCAACGTGGTGTTCGCCACCCGCGAGCCCGCCAAGTTCGGCCTGAAGGACCTGCAGGAACTCATCGAGTACGGCGCCAGCCCGCGCGCCACCATCGCGCTCACCCAGGCGGCCAAGGCGCACGCGTTCCTGCGCCACCGCGGCTTCGTGACGCCGGAAGACGTGAAGGCCATCGGCTTCGACGTGCTGCGCCACCGCCTCTCGCTCACCTACGAGGCCGAGGCGGAAGAGCTCACCCCGGAGAAGATCATCCAGCGGGTGTTCGACCGCGTCGAAGTGCCGTGAGCCCGACCGCGACCGCCGTGCGCCCCGCCGAGCTGCTCAAGCGGGTGCGCAAGCTGGAGATCACCACCCGCAAGGTGGTGAGCGACCTGCTCGCGGGGCAGTACCACTCGGTCTTCAAGGGCCGGGGCATGGCCTTCAGCGAGGTGCGCCAGTACCAGCCGGGCGACGAGGTGCGCACCATCGACTGGAACGTCACCGCGCGCATGAACGACCCGTACGTGAAGGTCTTCACCGAGGAGCGCGAGCTCACGGTCATGCTGGCGGTCGACGTGTCGGCCTCGCACGACTTCGGCTCGGTGAGCGCGAGCCGGGCGGAGATCGCCGCGGAGATCGCCGCCACCATCGCCTTCGCCGCCATCGCCAACAACGACCGGGTGGGCCTGGTGCTCTTCAGCGACCGGGTCGAGAAGGTGGTGCCGCCGCGCAAGGGCAAGAAGCACGTGCTGCGGCTGGTGAGCGACATCCTGTCGTTCAGGCCGGAAGGGAAGGGCACCGACCTCGCGGCGGGGCTCACCTGGCTCACCCGCGCCTCGCGCCGCAAGGCGGTGGCCTTCGTGGTGTCCGACTTCCTCGCCCAGGGCTACGACACCGCGCTGCGGCTGGCGGCGCGCAAGCACGACCTGGTGCCGGTGGTGCTGTCGGATCCGCTCGAGGCCAAGTTCCCCGCCTTGGGGCTGGTGCACCTGGAAGACGCGGAGACCGGCGAGCGCTGGCTGGTGGACGCGTCCGACCCCCGGGTGCGCGGCCGGTTCGAGGTGGCGATGCAGAAGGCGCGCGACGAGCGGGTGCGCGCCTTCCGCAAGCTGCACCTCGACCACGTGCAGCTCGACGCGAGCGGCAACCACGCGCTGGCGCTGCAGCACTTCTTCCAGGCCCGGTCGAAGCGTCGCGCGGCCTGATGCGGCGAGTGTCGCGGCCGCCTGCTTTTGGCTAAGGGAGCCTCTCCGAAGGCGCCATGGCCCAGAAACCGGGTGATCAGACGATTCCTGCCGCGCCCGACTTCTCGGCGAAGAAGAAGGGCGCGTCGTCGGCGCGCACCGACAAGTACATCAAGACGGAGACGGGCTGGAAGCGCGCGGTCGGCGAGGACATGGCGGGCGAGCTGTTCCAGAAGGCGCTGACGCCGTCGGAGGCCGCGCCGGTCGTCTCCCAGGGCGCCTGGCGCGAGCGGGCCTTCATTCCCCGCGGCGTCATGGCCCGCGACGCCATGCTCCAGGCGCTGCGCGACGAGCTGCAGAAGGTGCTCGAGGTGGGCGGCACCCCGGCGCGCCTGGTGGAGCCGCTGCTCGAGGCCTGGCTGCCGGTGCTGCGCCAGGGCGTCGAGCAGGCGGGCGGCGACTGTCTCGACGCCTGGCTCGCTCCCATGCTGCGGACCAAGCCCTTGCCGCGGCCGTTTCCGAGCGCGCTCCTCGACACGCTGGGCGGGGCCTTCGAGGTCATGCGCGCGGCCACCGGGCTCGAGCCGTTCACCGCGGCCGCCCAGGGCGCCATCGGCGCCATCGAGCAGGCGACCGAGAACCCGCGGCGGGTGTCGTTCAAGGTGCTGGAGCGGGAGCTCGAAGGAAAGCTCGAGGTCCACGAGCTGCTGCAGATCCGCTTCGCCACCGTGGCCCAGATCCGCGACCGGCTGGAAGAGCTGGGCGGAACGATGGACAGCATCCGCGATCAGCTGAAGTCGATGCCCGGGGCCAAGCCCGACGGCATGTACTCGAACTTCGCGCGCCTGAAGGCCGAGTCCCGGCTCCTCACCGCCGAGCTCAAGCGCCGCGGCGCCTGAAGCCCGGGCAAACACCCGTTTCATTTGCGGATGCGACCGCTGTCACCCGCGGGTGTCGTGCTCTGCGGGCGTGAACGCCTTCGAACCCCCCGAAAGCACGGCGGTCTCTGCCCACTTCCGTGCACAGGGCCCACCTGAGGCCACCTCGTCGCCCTCACGGCTCCACGAGTGCCACTCTGATGAGACAGTGGGCAGTGGTACGAGTGTGCACCATGCGCAAGGCTGCGTAAATCTCAATTACGCGAAATCTCAAGCGCATTTCTCAATGATATCAACGGTGGAAGGCCATTGAACTTGTAGTTCAGTGTACGACCAACCACACCTGTCGCCTGGAAAATTACACCAGTCACGCCGGGCACGACGGTTGCTCAAGGGAGGTCTGCTGACTCACCCCAACCAAGGGGAAAGGCCGACCATGAAGACACTTGGGATGGCAGGACTGCTGGTTGCCGCGGTTTCCACCACGGCGTTCGCGCAGGCTGCCGATGCATTGAAGACGGAGCGGTGCGCGACCCGCGTTTCGGTCTCGCTGGTGGGCAAGGCGCCGACGACGGCGCTGCTGAGCTCGGCGGACCCCCAGTCGCAGGTGGACAGCATGGTCACCAGCGCCGACTTCCAGGAGCGCTTCTCGCGCTTCATCAACGCGACCTTCAACGACACGCCGGGGCAGACCATCGCCGACGACGCGGCGTACCACATGGCGAAGTACGTGCTCGCCAACAACCTCAAGTGGGAAGACATGTTCATCGGCCAGTACGGCGTGACGGTGAACACCCAGGTGACCCCGAACACGGTCACGGTGAACAGCAACGCCAACGGCCTGGGCTACTTCCGCTGGAACCCGTGGATGGTGCGCTACGCCGGCAACGAGCCCGCGGGCATCCGCATCTCCACCGCGTACCGCATGATGAACAACACCATCGGCCTCAAGCTGGTGGCGTCGACCAACGCGCCGACCGCCGACATCTCGGCGAACGGCCGCCAGGCCGCCGGCTGCCGCGCCTGCCACTTCGACGGCTGGTTCGCCCTCGACAAGACCGCGGCGGTGCTGGGCAAGGTGACCCGCAGCGGCAACAACGTGACCTTCGCGGCGTCGACCGCGGGCCCGCAGGACGTGCTGGGCGGCCTGACCATCAACGACGACAAGGAGCTCGCCACCGCGCTGGTGAAGAGCCAGGCCTTCGAGTTCCGCGCCTGCCGCCTGGCCTTCGAGTACCTCTACGGCCGCGCCGAGCAGACCTGCGAAGGCCCGATCTTCGACAAGTGCATCGACGCCTTCCGGGCTGACGGGAAGATCCAGACGGCGATTGCCACCGTCGCCAAGGAAGCGTCGTTCTGCCAGTGACCGGCCCCCATCGAGCGCGAAAGGAACTGACCATGAAGACTTCCATGAAGATGCTGGTGGGTGCGGCGGTGGCGATGCTGGCGGCGGGCTGCAGCCTGGGCTCGACCGACGTGAACGTGGGCCACATGCCCCAGGATCCGCAGAACCCGGACCCGGGCATCGAGAACCCCAAGCCCAACAACCCCGACGTGACCCCGACGGATCCGACGCAGCCGACGAACCCGACCAACCCCACGGACCCGACGAACCCGACCAACCCCACCACCCCGACCGACCCGCAGCCGCCCCCGCCGCCGCCGCCCCGCTGCGACATGGGCCGCACCTACACCGGGTTCGCGGGCACCGAGCTGCACGCCGGCCGCGTGGACAACGACCTGGGCCTGGAGCGTGGCCGCGTGAAGCCCTTCAGCGCGCTCACCGGTGAGTACCCGCGCGTGCTGGGCAACACCCCGGCGATGCTCGCGGGCAGCGACTCCACCTTCGGCATCGTGCCGGCGCGCTGGAGCGAGGAGCCGCAGCTCTCGGCCATCAGCATCTACACGGCGTACCGCATCGCCTTCCAGGGCTGCCTCACCGCGACGGCGAACGGCGCGCAGTACACCAGCGTGCCGAGCAACACGACCGCGGAGACCGAGTGCCGCTCGTGGATGAAGAAGTTCTGGAGCCGCCAGACCGACGTCAGCCAGGCCGAGGTCGACGCCTGCGTGAAGGTCGCGATGGTGGACACCACGAAGGAGACGGACCCCAAGCGTCGGTGGGCGTACACCTGCGCGTCGGTCCTCACCTCTGCCGGCTTCATGACCTACTAACCGGACCCCAGGAGATACCAACCATGAACTCCAAGTTCTCCCGTCGCAGTCTGATGCAGGGTGCCGGTGCGCTGGCCGGTGTGGCCGCCGCGAGCAAGCTGACCGGTGCCTCGGGCCTCATCACCAGCACCGCCCACGCCCAGGTGGCCGCCGAGAAGCCCGCGCTCCTCGTCGTCTACTTGAACGGTGGCTACAACGCCCTGTTCCCCAGCGCCGACAGCTTCCTCGGCGTCTCGGGCAACAACTTCGGCGTCACCGGCGCCAACATGGTGAAGGACCTGGGCAACGGTCTCATGGTCGACGCCCAGACCTACGGCACCCTGCCCACCTACGCCCTGCAGCACATGGCGTCGGTCGGCGTGCGCCACGGCCTCACCGCGCACGGCGCGGCGCAGGCGGCGAACTTCACGGTGATGAACCGGTCGTCGCTGCTGATGCTGGCCTCGGCGATGGGTGGTGACGCAGCCATCAAGGCCGTGCAGTCGGGCAACCAGGGTCTGCCGGGTCCGAAGACGCCGGAAGGCGGCGTCTCGCTGCAGACCATCACCGACATGAAGAGCACCATCGCCGCGCTCGGTGGCGCGAGCGACCCGACGATTCCCGACCGCACCATCGCGGCGGCGGGCCTCGAGGCGGCGCAGACCATGTCCGACGCGCGGCTCAAGCCGAGCCCGCTGATGCTGGCGAGCGCGAAGGAAGGCTACGCGGCGGGCATCGACACCCTGAAGAAGCCGGTGCAGATGTTCAACTACAACGCCATGGCCCAGGCCTACGCGCTGCCGCAGAACAACGGCGTGTACGCGACGGCGGTGAACAACTTCACCGCGCAGATCGCCTGCGCCGAGCTGATGATCACCGCGGGCGCCAACGTGGTCGCGGTGTCCAACGGCGGCTGGGACACGCACGGCGACAGCAACGGCCAGACGGTGCGCAACAAGATGAACCAGACCATCCTCCCGGCGCTCAAGGTGTTCATCAACCGCATGATGAACCTGCCCGACCGCAACGTGGCGGTGGTCATCTATGGCGACTTCGCGCGCTCGCTGCCGGGCTCGGATCACGCCTCGGCGCTCACCGCGACGGTCATCGGCAAGTACGTGAAGGTCGGCACCACGGGCAAGGTGAACGCCAACGTCACCCTGCCGGCCGGCTCGCCGGCGGTTCCCGGCCTCTACGCGTACCTGGCCAGCATCCTGAAGACCCCGGGGCAGCCGTTCGGCGCAAACCCCCATCCCACCATCACGCTCTAGAGGTACGGAGCGCTTTCAGAGAACGAGGGCGGGCGACAGGGCGCTGTCGCCCACGAGATGAAAAGGCTTCGGGGCTCCTGGCTCCGAGGCCTTTTCCCTTTGCGGGCAGGCGGGCGGGACAGACAGGACAGACGGAAGCCAGAGTCTGCAAGTGACTGGATCCGAGGGGGCGAGGGCAAGGGGCCCCCGCTGCGGGGTGTCCCCCAGTCGCGCCACGCGGTGGGTGGGTGCACTCGCCACGCGGAGTTCGGCTGACCAGCACTGCGCCTCGCAGCGGCGTGTGCCAATGGCGCTCTGGGGGGCCCGCCCCTGGCGCCCCATGCACTCGAACCCCACACCCACCCTGACCGAAAGCGATGCGTGGGAAAAACGATCGTCATCCCACCCATCGAACTGGGGGCAGGGTGGAACGCAGGAGGGCGATCGGGGGGCCGGGCAAGGGTCCCCTCCGGAGCCGGAGCGGGCCACCCATGGCTGGGCCACCGCCGAGCTCGTCACCACGCCGGCCCGTCGAAGGCGTGCTGCTGCCCGCGGAGCGCGACCGGAGGGAATGCCCGAGCGGGGCCCCGACTCGCCGTGCACATCCAAGAGCGCAGCCCGCCCTACCGCCCACATCCTGCCCGCTACTTCTTGACCTGCCTCAGCGACACCGAGTTGATGCAGTACCGCTGCCCCGTCGGCTTCGGCCCGTCGTCGAACACGTGCCCCAGGTGGCCGCCACACCGCGCGCACGTCACCTCGGTCCGCACCATGCCGTAGCTGACGTCGCTCTCCTCGTGCACCGCCGCGCTGCTCACCGGCGCGTAGAAGCTCGGCCACCCGGTGCCCGACTCGAACTTGGTGTCGCTGTCGAACAGCACCGCGCCGCAGGCCGCGCACACGTACGTCGCCTTCTCGTGCGCGTCCCAGTACGCGCCCGTGAAGGCGCGCTCGGTGCCCTTCTCGCGCAGCACGTGGAACTGCTGCGGCGTCAGCCGCTTCGCCCACTCGCTGTCACTGAGCTTCCTGGGGTCGTCGCTCATCGCTGCTCCTCCTTGGACCTCGGTTCCTCGCTGCGGAAGGGCACACCCGTCGCCGGGCTGCACCGCGGCGCCCTTGGCTTCACCGCCCGTGGTCGGCGCCCCCTTCGGCGCACAGGCCAGCAGCAACAGCCCGCTCAGCAGTCCCGCTCGAAAGTTCATGTCCCCTCTACGATGCAGCGGCCGTTCCGGTTTCCGCCACCCGACGTGGCGTCACCGAAGGTCCCGGAATTGTAGGCGTCGCAGCGCCTGGCCCACCGGTCCCCCGAGCGCCCGCCAGGCCCCGAGCGCGTCCACCAGGTCCACCAGTGCGTCGACCGCGGCGTCGAACGACGCCGGCCGGTGGGCGCGGCGCCAAGCGTGAAGGACCGGCGCACGGACCGTCGCCGCCCCGCGCGACTCGAGCGACGGCACCACCTCGAGCTCCAGGAACCGCCGCCACAGCCACCAGCCGTCGGCCCACTCCTGCGCCGCCACCCGGGCTCCCACGTCGGAAGGGACCTGCGGCAGCAGGCTCCGCGCGCTGCCACGGGCCCGGCGACGCAGCGCCGCCCAGCGCTGCACGGTCCCCCGCAGTCCCGGGCCGGCCGGCAGCCCCAGCTGTCGCGTCAGCGTCGCCCACGCCTCACGGGGCAGGTGCGCCTCCAGCGTGCGCAGCTTGGGGACCCGCCAGCCCCGGCGCAGGTAGAGCCAGAGCGCGGCGACGCGGAACGAGGCCGTGCGCAGTGCGCTCAGCGCCGGCAGGCCCCGAACGCCCTTCGCCGTCGCCAGCTCGTGGAGCAGCGTCGCCCGGGTGGCTTCCACCACCGAGCGCCGCCGCGACACGCTCGTCCGCCGCGCCTTCCTCCGGATGGCAGCGAAGGTCCCGGCGACCTCGCGCACCACCAGCGCGTCTTCCACCTCGAAGTGGTGCAGGGAGTCCGGCGTGAGCGCCTGCGCCCGGCTCTGGCGCAGGAGCGTCACCGACACGCCCCCCACGACGCGGAGCTCACCGTGGAAGCAGCGGTCACCCAGCGGCTGCGCCCTTCCCCCGACCACCCAGAGGTCGAGATCCGAGCCTGCACTCGCGTCGCCACGGGCCGCCGAGCCGGTGATCGCCACCGCCAGCGACGGGGGCAGGGTGCGAGCCACCTCGGCGGCGAGCGCGCGCAGGCGCTCCGCGTGCACGGTGACCCCCGGAGAACGCATGGCGCGACGCTACCAGCTCGGAAACGAAGTCACGGCCGCGCTTCGCACGCGCAGTTGCCAGCACCGGCGCGGGCGGCGACGCTCCCGCCCCGCGTGGCCCGCCCTCGAACGCCCCTGGTGTTGACCGCCGCCGACTGGCGCGAGCGCGACACGCTGGTCGTCGACTTCTTGCGCGCCGGGAAGGTCGGCATCCTCCCGACCGACACCATCTACGGGCTGTCCGCGAACGCCTTCGACGCCCGCGCCACCCGCCGCTTGCTGGCCTTGAAGCGCCGGAACTCGCCGCCCACCCTGGTGCCGCACGACCTGGAATGGGCCCGCGGCCTCGTCGACGAGCGCGACCTCGCCGCCTTCGACGAGGCGTACGAGAGCCGCACCGGCGCGCTGACGCTCCTCGCCCGCCGCCGGCCGGGCACCGTCGGCCCCGACTGCTGGGTCGACAACCCCGACGTGGGGTTCCGCTTCCCCGACAGCGCCATCTCGGAGTGGGCCAGGGCCCTCGGCGCGCCCATCGTCTCCACCTCGGTCAACGTCACCGGCGGTCGGCCGATGACCGCGCTCGACGACTGCGACCCCCAGGTGTGGTCCGGCGTCGACTTCGCGGTCCTCGAAGGCGCCCTGCGGAGAAATCCGTCGGCGCTCCTCTGGCTGAACCGCACGCCGTGGGCCCTGCAGCCGCGCACCCTGGAGCCCGCGTGAGCCTGCTCCTCTCCTACCGCCAGGTGGCCGCGCGCACGTCCGCCGAGGTGGGCGGCAAGGCCCACGCGACCGCCCGCCTGCATGGCGCCGGCCTGCGCGTGCCAGACGGCCGGGTCATTCCTCCCCGTGCCCTCGAGCTCTGCCTGGAAGGGGGCGGCAGCTTCCCGTCGGCGCTGCGCACGGGCCTCGAGACGTTCGCGCGGCGCGGCGGGCTCTTCGCGGTGCGCTCGTCGGTGGTGGGCGAGGACGCCGAGGCGGAAAGCCTGGCCGGTCGCTTCCTCACGCTCCTGGCCCTCCCCGGCGAACTCGAGGACGCGGTGCAGCGCTGCTGGCTCGCGGCGCTCGAGGCCCTCGAGGCGTCGGGCGAGCCGTCGCGCCAGGACGCGGCGTCCCGCATCGGGCTCCTGGTGCAGCGCGTGGCCGCGGGAACGCGCTCGGGCGTGTGCTTCACCCGCTCGCCGACGCACCCCGATGCCGGGCTCATCGTCGCTTCCTTCGGCAGTTGCCACGCGGTGGTGGAAGGCCGCTTCGACGCCGACCAGTACCTGGTGCGCACCTCCCGCGGCGCGCTGCGGGTCGAGGCCTCCATCGCGGAGAAGCGCGAGCTCACCGCGCTCGGCGTGCCCGACGGGTTTCTCCCCGGGCAGCCCTGGCGCTCGCCCTGGGGGCCCACCTCGCTGCACCTGCCACTCGGGCCGCACCTGGCCTCGGCCCGCGTGCCGGAGCACCTGCGCCGGCGGCCGACGCTCGATGGGCGCGCGCTCGAGTCCGTCTGGAAGGCCGCGCTGCGTGCCGCCGACGTGCTGGGGACCGCGGCCGACCTGGAATGGACGCTGGCCGGCGAGCAGGTGGTGGTGCTGCAGGCGCGCCCCATCACCACGGCGCCCGCGGCCTCGCCGCTGCCTGCCGGTGCCTCGCACACCGTGGCGTCGCCCGGCGTCGCGCGGGGGCGCGTGCGCGTGGTGCACGCTCCCGACGACGCGCCGCGCTTCCGGGCCGGCGAGGTGCTGGTGGTGCGCTCCACCACGCCCGCGTTCCTGCCGATGCTCGAGCGCGCGGCGGCCGTGGTGAGCGAGGAAGGCTCGCCGCTCTCGCACACCGCCATCGTGGCCCGCGAGCTCGGCATTCCCTGCCTCGTCGGGGTGAAGGGCGCCACCACCGGGCTGCTCCCGGACGGCGCGCTGGTCACCGTCGACGCCGACCGGGGGGAGCTGCACACCGGGGCCCCTCGCGTGGCCCGGCAGGCCCGTGCGCCCCGCGACCCGGTGGTGCGCGACGCCGCGCACCTGAGGCCGGACTCGCGCCGCATCGCCGCCTCGGCGGTGCTCGGTCACGCACTCGACCTCGAACCGTCGCTGCCGCTGACCCCGACGCGCGCCCGGGAAGCGCTCGGACTCCTCTCGGGCCGCCGCGCGCTCGCCGTGGTGTGGGACCTGGGCGACGACCAGCTGCCGCGCGCGCAGCAGACCTTCGACGCCGCCGCCATCCGTCGGGCCCTGGAGCGCTGAGCTTGGAGTCCGTGCGCTTCGGCAGGTTCGAGGTCTTCCTCTACGAGTCGATGCTCGACACCCGCGGGCCGCTGCTCAAGGAGCTGTACTGCGAGAGCCACCGCCAGGAACCGTGGGCGTTGCACGGGACGTCGTCGCCCTGGGGCGTCTTCTGGTTCCCCGGAGTGCTCGCCATCGACGCCCAGGAGCGGGCGCGGGAGCTCGGGTGGCTGCGCCAGCAGCTCGTGCAGGCCCCCGGCTACGCGCTCGAGGTGGAGCAGCGCTTCGCGGCGGAGTGCCGCGGTCTCCTGAAGCGGCTCCACGCGCTCCGCGCAGGCCGAGGTGACGCCCGGCAGGTCTTCCTGTCGGCCGGCCGGGTCCTGTCCTCGGGCATCTTCAAGGAAGTGCTGGAGCCGCAGGCGCTGGCCGAGGCGCTCGAAGGCTTCCTGCCGCTGGGCGCGCTGCGCTCGCGGCTCCCCGCGCTCTACCAGCCGCGCTGCTTGCCGCACGGGCTCAAGCAGCACGCCATGCTGCTGTTCGCTGCGGCCCACCTGCCAGCGCGCGGGCGCGACCGGGCGGCTCACGTTCGCCGCGCCGCCCTTCGGTCCGGCTACCTGAGCGCCTTCGCGATGGAAGACGCGGCGCTCGATGCACCGCGCGCGATGGAAGCCGCGCTGGAGGCGCTCAAGCGCCGGTTCGGGACTCCGCGCCGGCTGCTCGCGCAGCGGCGGGCGCTCTTCGCCAGGCACCGGGCCCGGGTGCGCGAGAGCGAGGCGCTGGAGGCCGAGCTGCTGTCGGCCGCGGCCTCGGCGGGCCCGGCCACGCTCTCGAGCCGCCGGACACTCCGTGGCCTGCTGCGCATGGTGGCCTTCATCGCCACCTCGGAGGAGCTCAAGCACGTGCTGGCGCTCCGGGCGATCCGCGGACTGCGGTCGGAAGTGGAGCGGCGCGGACTTTCGCTGGAGACGGCGACGCTCTCGAAACTGGAGCGATCGCCGAGGTGACGGTCGACGGGCGGCCCTTGCACGTCGCGCCGCGGGTTGGTGTCTAGTGGATGCGACGGGTACGCTCACCCACACTTCACACGCGAAGGGGAACTTCCATGGCTGGCAATCGGATCAACTCGCAGAAGACCGTCGTGACCATGAAGGTCTTCTCCCGCGAGTCGAAGGGCGGCACGGTCCGCCGCGACAGCAAGGTGGAAGTCACCAAGCCCAAGGACGCTCGCGGCCTCACCCGCGCCTTCACCAAGGTCATCGGCGGCTTCGAGACCCAGGCCAAGGAAGTCGCGGCCCTGGTCCAGGACAAGCGGATCAGCGACCGGTTCTCCGAAGGAAAGATCGCCGCCCAGATGACCAAGGCGGCGCAGGGCAAGACCCGCACCATCGACATCATCGACAACCGCGGCCGCACCGTGGACACCGTGAAGGTCGACCCCAAGAGCCTCGGCAAGACCTACGCCGAGGTGGTGAACCGCATGGAGAGCCGCCTGGGCTTCGAGGTGGTGGACCAGTCTCTCCTCGGCCGCCGCCTGGCCACCCTGGCCAAGGGCATCGACTCGCTCGCCAAGGGCGTCGCCGGGGGCGCGGTCGCCGGTGGGGTCGCCTCGGCGTCGTCGAAGAAGGGCGCTGGTGGCGCGGGGTCCGCGTCGTCGAAGAAGAAGGCCGCGGCGGGCGTGGGCTCCCAGGCGTCGTAGTCCCGGAAGCGTCACCTCGCAGCGAGCAACGGCCGCGGTGCCCACGATCAGGGCCCGCGGCCGTTTTCGTTTCTTCCGGCTATGGCAAACTGCCCGCTCCATCGAGTAGGTCCAACTCGGCGAATTTCTTCACGACTCGAGCAGGGAGGCCGGCATGTCCTTCACCCATCTTCACCTCCACACCCTGTACTCGCTCCTCGACGGGGCGATCCGGATGAAGGACCTGGTGAAGACCGTGAAGGAGAAGGGCATGTCGTCGGTCGCGGTCACCGACCACGGCAACATGTTCGGCACCATCGACTTCTACAAGAAGGCGAAGGACGCCGGGCTCAAGCCCATCATCGGCCTCGAGGCGTACGTGGCCGGCGCCAAGGGTCGCGAGGACCGCACCGAGAAGGTGGCGAACCACCTCATCCTCCTGGCGAAGGACCAGGAAGGGTACGGCAACCTCCGCTACCTCGCGTCCACCGGCTACCTGCACGGCTTCTACTACCACCCGCGCATCGACAAGCAGGTGCTCAAGGAGCACAGCAAGGGCCTGGTCGCGCTCACCGCGTGCCTCGGCGGCGAGGTGACGAGCGCGGCGTTCCGCGGCGACATGGACCACGCCCGCCGCGCGGCGCTCGAGTACAAGAACATCTTCGAGCCGGGGCATTTCTTCCTCGAGATCCAGTCGAACGGGATGCCCGAGCAGGAGAAGGCCAACGAGAACCTGAAGCAGCTCGCGCGCGACGTGGAGCTGCCGCTCGTCGCCACCGCCGACGCCCACTACATCAAGCAGCAAGACGCCCGCGCCCACGAGCTCCTCATGTGCATCGGCTCGGGCAAGACGCTCGCCGACGGCAAGCGCATGAAGCACTCGACCGACCGGCTCTACGTCACCAGCCCCGACGAGATGCGCGCCTGGTTCAAGGACACGCCCGAGGCGGTCGACAACACCATGCGCATCGCCGACATGGTGAATCTGGAGCTCAAGCTGGGCAAGCCGATGCTGCCCACCTTCACGGTGCCCGACGGCCACACCGCCGACAGCTTCCTCGCCGAGCTCGCCACGCAGGGGCTGCACGAGCGCTTCAAGGAACTCCCCTACGCGGTCGACCGCGAGCAGTACCTCGGCCGGCTGGGCATGGAGATCGCCACCATCCAGAAGATGGGGTTCTCGGGCTACTTCCTCATCGTCCAGGACTTCATCAACTGGGCGAAGAACCACTCCATCCCCGTGGGGCCGGGCCGCGGCTCGGGCGCGGGGTCCATCGTCGCCTACGCGCTGCGCATCACCGACCTCGACCCCATTCCGTACAACCTGCTCTTCGAGCGGTTCCTGAACCCCGAGCGCGTGTCGATGCCCGACTTCGACATCGACTTCTGCCAGGACCGCCGCGGCGAGGTGATCCAGTACGTCGGCGAGAAGTACGGCAAGGACAACGTCGGGCAGATCGCCACCTTCGGCAGCTTGAAGGCCAAGAGCGTCATCCGCGACGTGTGCCGGGTGTTCGGCCTGCCGTTCTCCGAAGGCGACCGCATCGCCAAGCTGGTGCCCGACCTGCTCGGCATCACGCTCAAGCAGGCCATCTGGGGCGATGCCGAGAAGGGCATCGCGGGCGAGCCCAAGCTCAAGGAGATGATGGAGCAGCCCCAGAAGCTCACCGAGGTGGAAGGCAAGGAGATCACCACCAAGGACTTCCTGGAGATCGCGCTCGCACTCGAAGGCCTGCACCGCCAGTCGGGCATGCACGCCGCCGGCGTGGTCATCGCCGACAAGCCGCTGTGGGAATACGTGCCCGTCTTCCACCCGCCGGGTGAGAAGACGCTGGTCACCCAGTACGCCAAGGACGAAGTCGAGGCGGCCGGCCTGGTGAAGTTCGACTTCCTCGGCCTCAAGACGCTCACCGTCATCCAGAACGCGCTCGACCTGGTGAACCGCGGCAAGACCGGCGACCAGGTGATGACGCGCGAGAAGATCCCGCTCGACGACCGGCGCACCTTCGACCTCATCGCGTCCGGCGACACCGCCGGCGTCTTCCAGATGGAGAGCTCGGGCTTCACCGACATGGTGATGAAGATGAAGCCCAGCTGCTTCGAAGACGTCATCGCCGCCGGCGCGCTCTACCGCCCGGGCCCGCTCGACCAGAAGCTCGAAGACGGCCGCACCATGGTCGACGTGTACATCGACCGGAAGCACGGCAAGGAGAAGGTGAGCTACCCGCACCCGACGCTCGAGCCGGTGCTCAAGGACACCTACGGCGTCATCGTCTACCAGGAGCAGGTGATGCAGATCGCCCAGGTCCTGGGCGGCTACTCGCTGGGCGGCGCCGACCTGCTGCGCCGCGCGATGGGCAAGAAGAAGGCCGAGGAGATGGCCAAGCAGCGCTCCTTGTTCCTCGAGGGTGCGAGGAAGAAGACCGTCGACGAGAAGATCGCGTCCGGCGTCTTCGACCTGATGGAGAAGTTCGCGCAGTACGGCTTCAACAAGTCGCACTCCGCCGCCTACGGCCTCATCACCATTCACACCGCGTGGCTCAAGGCCCACTACCCGGTGGAGTTCATGGCCGCGCTGCTCACCAGCGAGAAGGACAACACCGACAAGGTGGTGGCCTACATCGCGCAGTCGCGCGCCGACGGGCACGAGGTGCTGCCGCCCGACGTGAACCTGTCGGAGCTCGCCTTCGGCGCCATCGATTCCAAGATCCGCTTCGGCCTCGGCGCCATCAAGGGCGTCGGCGAGTCGGCCATCGAGGCGATCCTCGACGCGCGCAAGACCGGCCCCTTCAAGGACCTCTTCGACTTCTGCGAGCGCGTCGACTCCAAGCGCGTGAACAAGAAGGTCATCGAGGCGCTGGTGAAGGCGGGGGCCTTCGACTTCCAGAAGCGGCCGCGGCGCCAGCTGTTCGAGACCATCGAGCGCGCGGCGGACCGCGGCTCGCAGACCCAGCGCGACAAGGAAGTCGGCCAGGAAAGCCTCTTCGGCATGCTCGGCGGCGGCGGCGGCGGTGGGGCCTCGCTGCCCAACGAGTACGCGCGGGTCGACGAGTGGGGCGAGAAGGAACGCCTCGCCAACGAGAAGGAAGCCATCGGCTTCTACGTGTCGGGCCACCCGCTCTACCAGTACGAGCAGGAGCTCAAGCGCTACGCCCGCCCGTGCGCTTCCATCCAGCGCATGCGCAAGGACGACAAGGTCACCGTCGCCGGCGTGGTGGCGGCGCTGCGCGAGCGGCCCACCAAGACCGGCAAGAAGATGGCCTGGGTCACCCTGGAAGACCTCTCGGGCAGCGTGGAGCTGGTCTGCTTCCCCGGGAAAGACGGCACCCGCAGCGTGCAGGACCGCAACGGCAAGTGGGTGAAGGCGGGGCCGAAGCCCGGCTTCGAGCACTGGGAGACCCTGCTCAAGAGCGACGAGCCGCTGCTGGTCACCGGCTCGGTGCAGATCAACAACCGCGACGAGAACGCGGCGGTCGCCGAGCTCATCGTCGAGGAGATCCAGTCGCTGCGCGAGGTGCGCGAGAAGCGCGTGAAGCGGCTCGAGCTGCGCCTGAGCGCGTCGATGGTCACCGACGAGAAGCTCGAGAAGCTGTCCGCGCTCGCCAAGCAGTACGCCGGCGCCACCCCCATCGCGGTGGCGCTGCTCATGCCCGGCGAGGCCGAAGCGCTCATCGGCGACACCCCGCTCAAGGTCCAGGTCACCGACGAGCTCCTGGAGTCGGTGAACCGCCTGTTCGGCGTGCGCGTCACCCACCTCGGCTGACGGCGAGGCCTTGGTTTGTGGAGCCCGGGGGGGGAGTCGACTAAGACCGCTCCCCGTGGAGGGGCACGTGCGCCGATTCGGGACGGGAGTGGGGCTGGGGCTCTTGCTGGCGGCGGCCACCGCGTTCGCGCAGAACGACCGTGAGGCCCAGGTCCGCGAGGAACTCGAGCAGCAGCTCAAGGCGCTGGTGGGCACGCCGCCCACCAAGATCATGGTCGAGTTCGTGGGGCTCGATCAGCCCATCTACAAGCTGCTGGAAGCGAGCTTCGTGCTCGACGGGCAGAAGCTGCCGGTGAGCGACCTCGCCAAGCTCGACTCCGAGGGCGCCCACCTCGTCTTCCACGGCGACGTGAAGCCCGGCCAGCACCAGCTGGTGACCGAGCTGCACTACGAGAACCAGGCGAGCCAGGTCGTCTCGTCGGAAGGCGGCTTCAAGTGGAAGCTGGCGTCCACGGTGAGCTTCGCCAACCAGGCGGGCCTCGAGGTGCAGGTGAAGGTCACGCCCGCGCTCGACCTGTCGGCCACCGACGTGAAGGGCAAGCTCAAGCTCGCCAGCCCCACCTCGGTGCGCATGCTCGCCAAGCTCGACGACGGCAGCATGCCGCCGCCGCCGCCCAAGCCGGTCGTCGCGCCGCCCGACGCCGGGGTCGCCGTGGCCGCGGCGGAGAAGCCGAAGACCAAGGCCGAGCTCGCCGCCGAGGCCGCCGCCGCCAAGAAGCAGGCTCGCGAGGAAGCGCTCGCCGCGCAGAAGGCCGCGCTGGAAGAGAAGAAGCGCGCCGCCGCCGAGGCCGCCGAGGCCCGTCGCCTCAAGATTGCCGCCGCCGCGGAGAGCAAGCGCATGGCGCAGGAAGACGCCGCCCGGAAGGCGCAGGAAGCGAAGGCCGCCAGGCTCGCGGCCCAGGGCAAGCTGCCTCCCCCGCCGGTGGACCTGCCGCTCAAGACCCCCGAGCCTCCGCCCGCCGAGAAGCCGGTGGAGCCGCCCGTCGCGGCCGTGGTCGACGCCGGGCCGCCCGAGCCGGTGGCGGTGCCCGCCGAGGTCGACGCCGGAGCGCCCGTGGTCGCCGCGGCCGAGCCTCCCGCCCCGGTGGCGCCCGCGCCCGCGCCGTCCGAGACCTCGCCGTGGCTCTGCGTGGGCATCGGCGGAGTCATCGCCGTGCTCGCGCTCGCCTGGTTCATCAGTCAGCGCCGCTCCAAGCCGCCCAGCATCGACTGATCGCCCGGCAGGAAGTGTGAGACCCGAACGTCGTGCCCGTCGCTCTCGAAGGTGACGGCACCGTCGAGGTCGGTGCGGTGACAGCGCGCCCCCGCGGCGCGGTAGCGCTCCACCACCTCGCCGTGCGGGAAGCCGAAGCGGTTGCGGCGGCCGACGCAGAAGACCACGTGCCGCGGGCGCGCCGCGGCCACCAGCGCCGGGGTCGAGCTGGTGCGCGAGCCGTGGTGGGGCGCCTTGAGCACCGTCACCGGGCCCGTCGTCAGCGCCTCTTCGCCGGGCGCCTCGAGGTCGCCGGTGAGCAGGAACGTCACCTCGCCGTGGGTGAGCGAGAGCACCAGCGAGCGGTCGTTCTCGCCTTCCAGGAGCTCGCGGTCGACGGGCGGGCCCAGCACCCTCAAGGTCGCTTCGCCCAGCGACAGCGGCGCGGCACCGAGCTCGACGCGCGAGACCTCGGCGCCTTTGGCCGCGTCCACCACCGCGCGCACCAGCGGGCCGTCGCTCGCGCCGCGCGGGAGCCACAGCCGCGCGGTGGGCACCGCCGCCAGGGTCGACGCCAGGCCCAGCGCGTGGTCGGGGTGGGGGTGGCTCAGCGCGGCCAGCGCGAGGTGGTCGATGCCGTGCTGCTGCAGGAAGGGGAGCACCACCCGGCGGCCCACGTCGGCGCCGTGCGGCACGCCGCCCCCGTCCACCAGGGCGTGGTGCCCGCGGCTGGAGATGACGATGGCGTCGCCGTGCCCCACCGAGAGGAAGGTCACCGCGAGCGGCGCGCGCTCGCGCAAGCCCCAGGGCGCCGCGGTCAGCACCAGGGCGGGCAGGGTGAGGAGCGCCAGGAAGCGCCGCCGCCCGCCCAGCACCGCGAAGGCGAGCAGCCCGCCCCACCAGGCGGACATCGCCAGCGCTCCCGGCGCCGGCACGGTGAGGCCCGCCCCGGGGAGCTGCGCGAAGCCGCGCGCCGCGACGATGAGCCAGGCCGACAGCTTGGTGCCCAGCGCCACCAGCGGCACCGCGAGGCCCGGCGCGCTCGCGGACACCAGCGCCGAGAAGGCCGCCACCACCGACAGCGCCGAGCACAGCGGCAGGCACACCGCGTTGGAGACGATGCCGGCGAGCCCGAGCCGGTGGAAGGCGAGCGCCAGCAGCGGGGCGGTCGCCAGGGTCGCCGCGGCGCTGGCGCACGCCCCCTGGAGCACCGCCTCGCGGCTGAGCCACCACGCGCGGCGCAGCCCGTGCACGGTCACCAGCACCGGCGGCAGGGGGACGAGCGCACGCAGCGCCGGGCCGAGCAGCACCAGGCCCAGCACGGAGACGAAGGACAGCTGCACCGAGAGGTCGGCGCAGGCGGCGGGGTCGACGGCGGCCAGCGCACAGGCCGCGAGCGCCAGCGCCCCCAGCGCGGAGCTGCGTCTGCCGGTGAGCACCCCCAGCAGCACGGCGCTGACCATCAGCGCGGACCGCACCGCCGGGGGCGCGGCGCCGGTGAAGACCACGTACAGCCAGGTGGCGACGCCCGCGAGCGGCACCGCCAGCCGCCGTGGTTCGAGCGTGCGGGTGAGGGCCGGCAGGCCGCGCACCGCGAGTCGCCGGGTGAGCCAGAAGACGCAGGCCGCGAAGGCCGCCACGTGCAGGCCGCTCACCGACAGCACGTGCGCCAGCCCGCTGAGCGCGAAGGCCTGTTCCAGGTCCGGCGAGACGGCGGCGCGTTCGCCCGCCGACAGGGCGAGGAAGAGGGCGGCTGCGTCGGCGTCGGGCGCCAGCGTGCGCGCGAGCCACGCCAGGCGCGCGCGCTCCCCGGCGCGGGCCGAGCGCCAGC
>JAIBBQ010000118.1 GCA_019694595.1 Myxococcaceae bacterium | reverse complement strand
GGGGGCTCGGGCGGCGGCGGCGGCGTGGTGTGCACACTCCTGGACGAGGCGAGCTGCCGCGCGCGCGCCCCGGAGTGCGTCACCGATTACTGCAACGAGTGCTCGTGCAGCCCGCGCTTCATGGGCTGCCGGGCACCCACGGCGCCGGCCCATCAGTGCCTGCCGGTCGACTGCGTGTCCCCGCAGTGCTGCCGGACCGCCTCGGAGTGCACCGGCGGCGCCTCGTGCGGCAACACCACCAGCGCCTCGTGCGGAGCGTGCTCGACCGCTCCCGGCAGCTGCACCCAGGACGCCGAGTGCGCCGCCACCGGGCAGATCTGCGACCCCATCCCCTGCAACTGCACCGGCCAGAAGGCGTGCACCAACGGCTGCACCAGCGACGCCCAGTGCGGTGTCACCCAGCACTGCTCCTCGGTGACCCACCGCTGTGCGCCGCTCGACTGCGGGCCGAACAAGGCCTGCCCCGACACCACCGTCTGCGGCTCCACCGGCTTCTGTCAGTCGAAGACGTGCACCAGCGACACCCAGTGCGGCACCGGCTTCTGCGTGCTCAACACCTGCCAGCGCAGCTACGGCATCTGCCTGCAGCCCGTGCCGCAGGCTGGGGGCTGAGCTACCCGTTGGAGATGCTCAGCGTGTAGCTGGTGCAGGTCGGCCCCTTGTTGGGCGCGCGGAAGACCTTCACCACGAAGTCCGCGTCGTCGCCGCCCAGGCCTCCGCCCTTCTGGAAGCTGCGGTCGGTGGGGCAGCTCTCGTTGGTGAAGAAGCAGTCGGTCTGCGCCGAGCCGGTGTCGTAGCGGTAGACGCACAGCTGCAAGGTGGCGTCGGCGCTGTCCAGCTTCACCTTGACGTTGAAGTCGTCGCTGCCGACCTGGAACGCGTCCTCCGCGTGGAAGCGGATGAGGTCCACGTCGCCGTCGACCGGCACCACCCCCACCACCGTCGCGGAGGTGTGCGAGGTGTCCTTGAAGTTGCCCAGGTCCTTGCCCGTCGCGCAGAAGGCGCCGGGGTCGGTGCCCTGCGGCTCCTCGCACTCGCAGCCATTCGAGGCCTTGGCGTCGGTGTCGTACCAGCCCGAGGTGCAGGCCATCACCGCACACGCGCCGGTGCTGCAGGCCGCGGTGGCGTGCGCCAGCGGGCAGGCCAGCGCGCAGGTGGTGGCCTGGCCCTTGAGCGGCACCAGCAGGAAGGGCGTGACGGGGGCGTCGGTCTCCACCGAGAGGTTGCCCTGGAAGGTGCCGGCGGTCTCCGCGCGGAACTGCAGCTCCACCACCGTGCGCTCGTTGCGGCCCAGCACCACCGGCAGCGGCGGCTGGCTGGACAGCGAGAAGAGGCTGCTCGAGCTGCCCGTCAGCGAGAGCGCCTTCACGGTGAGCGGCCCGTAGCCGACGTTCTTGAGCTCCACCGGCTTGCGCGTCACCCAGGTGGTGGCCGCGGCGCCGAAGTCGAGCGTCGCCGGGCTCACCTGCAGCGACGGCTGGGTGACCAGGCCCGAGAGCTCGAGCACCACCGCGAGGCCGGGCGTCACCACCTGCAGCTTCGCCTGCACCGGACCGGGTGTGGTGCCCGACACCTCGAGCTCGACGGGGAGCCGCTCCAGGCTCTGCAGCATGAGCGGCCCGGTCAGCACCGGCGCGGTGAGCTTCACGTTGCCGCTGGGGTCGGCCAGCGACAGCCCGTTCACCGAGAGCGGGGCGCCGCCGTGGTTGGCCAGCACCGCCTTCACCGTGCGCTTCTGTCCCCTGGGCAGCTCGCCGAAGTCGATGGGGCCCGCAGGCTCGAACACCGCGCGCGCGGTGGAGATGCTGGTGCCTTCCACCGTCACCGAGACGCTGTCCGCCTGGCCCTGGGGCACGAAGACGAAGGTGGTCGCCACGTGGGCCTCGCCCTTCGGCGAGAAGCGCACCGGCACCGACAGGCCCGCGTCGGGCGCGATGGGCGCGAGCGCCTTCTCGTCGACGCTCAGCTCGGCGGTGCCGCCGTCGACGTGGTCCACCACCGCGTACACCGTGCCGTGGCCTTCGTTGCGCAGGGTGACCGGCAGCGTCTTGGTGGTGCCCTGGGCCACGAAGCCGAAGGTGAGCGACGCCGGCGCCGCGCTCAGCACCGCCTCGCCCAGCACCCGCCGCAGCACCGGCAGCCGCACCTCGCCGGGCTCTGCCGCGCCGCTGCCCATGGTGGGCGCCGCGTCGGCGTACGTCACCACCAGGGTGAGCGCGGTGGTGGCGGGCGCGCCCGTCGGCCGGTAGCGCACCGTGAGGTCCAGCGTGCCGCCCGGGCCCAGCACCGCCGGCACCGGCTCGCTCGACTGCACGTCGAACTCGGTGGCGTCGTCGCCTTCGACGAAGAAGCGCTTGAGCACCAGGCGCCGGCTGCCTTCCACGGTGAAGGTGGCGGTGCGCTGGGTGTCGCAGCCGGGCGAGACGCAGAGGAACGACAGCTCGGCCGGGGCGCCGCGCAGGCGCGCCGTCACCGACGTGCCGACCGGGGTCACCGGCGCACAGGCCCAGAGCATGGCGAGGAACGGGAGCGCGCGCTTCATGGCGAGGTGAACACGCCTCCCACGTGCTGCACGTCGAGCGCGTAGAGCGAGTCGCCCTTCTTCGAGAGCGCGACCGTCTTCTCCTTGATGAGCACGCCGTTGCTGGACACGCGCACGGTGGCGTTGCTGGTGCTGTGCTGCACGCACACCTTGGTGATGAGCTTGCCCACGTCCTGCCCGTTGATGATGCCGCCGCCGCTGCCGCCGGTGAGGTAGGCGATGAGCGCGTCGACGCCGATGCCCAGGATGGCGGCCGACAGCTCGGTGGGGAGCGAGGCGCAGTCTTCCTGGTACTGCAGCATCACCCGGTAGGTGCCGTCGGCGGTGGCGTTGGCCAGCACCACCCGCTCGGGCTCTTCCTTCAGCCCCACCGCGAGCCAGGTGGCGTCGCCGTAGGCGCCCCAGCCCGTGGGGTGCGGGTTCTGCTTGTTGCAGACGTACCCGAAGGGGTGCTCCAGCGTCAGGTCGACGTTGCGCAGGTCGTTGTCGAACGCCGAGTCCGAGCCGTTCTCGAAGACCATCTCCACCTTGAGCACCGCGGGGCCGGCGCCCTTCACCACGTTGGCGGTCACCGTCACCGTCACCTGCGGCCGCGCGGGGTCGTTGGTGGTGAGCACCAGGAGCGCCGTCACCGGGCCCACCGCGGTGGCGGTGATGCCCACCTGCACCGTCTGGTACGCGCCGGGCGCGATGTCCGGCAGCACCGCGGGCGTGGCGAAGAGGTCGCCGGGCGGCGTGGCGTTCGACCAGGCGTGCTTCACCGTGAGCGGCGAGCCGCCTTCGTTGAGCAGCGTGAGCGGCAGCAGCGCGGTGTTGCCCTGCACCACGTCGCCCAGGCGAATGGCGTCGGGCTGCACGGTGAGCTTGGGCGGCGTGGCCGCGTTGCCCTTGAGCGGGACCAGCAGCTCGCCCTGGTCGGTGGTGACCTTGAGCGAGGCGGCGTGCTGCGCGCTGGTGCGCGGGTGGTACGTCACCGTCACCGGGAGCAGCGCCATGGGGTCGGCGGCCAGCGGTGCCAGCGCGCGCTCCGCCTCGAGCGGCTTCACCTCGAAGTCCGTGGAGTCGGGCACCACCGCCACCGCCTGCACGGTGACCGCAGCGGTACCCGAGCCCTGGTTCGAGAGCTGCACCTTGCGGTCGAGCGCGCGCCCCTTCTCGACGTAGCCGAAGTCGAGCGGCGACGGCGTGGCGGTGAGCTTCGGGGTGCCCAGGTAGGTGGCGTGCAGCGGAACCTCGAGCTGCGGAAACTCGGCGTCGTCGGACAGCAGCACCAGCGCGTCGGACAGCTTGCCCACCGCGGTGGCGTGCAGCTCGAGCGGCACCGAGACGCTGCGGCCGGGGAAGATGTCCACCGGGAAGGCGCCCGCGCAGGTGGGGCACGAGAAGGCGCCCTTCGAGGTGCCGGCGACCGACGCTTCGAAGACGGTGAGCGCGCAGGTGCCGATGTTGTGCAGCTCGACGGTGACGCCCGCATCGGCCTGCGTCACCTCGCCCAGGCTCACCGCCGGCGGAGACGGCTGCAAGAGCGGCCGGCCGCCCACCACCGCGTCGCAGCGCTTGGTGGATGCGTTCACGCACACCGCGTCCTCGCAGAGCTTGCCGGCGCCACAGTCGCCGTCGTCGTGGCACAGCGAGGGAACCAGCCGTTCCTTGCCGCAGCCCGAGGCCACGGCGAGGGACAGCGACAGCGCGAGCGGAGCCAGGGAGCGGATCACCACGGGGGCCGATTGTGGACATGCCAGCGGTGGGGGCCGCAACTTCCGAACGCAGGCCTCTGGCACGTCATCGCGTCGCGAGAACCCGCCCCAACACTGCTAGGCTCTGCGCCGCTCTTCGATGAACCTCCTCGCCGCCCGCCAGCGCGCCGTCGACCGCCTCACGGCCCTCGGGAAGCGGGAGATGCACGGGCAGGACCCCCTCGAGGTGCTGGGCAGCGCCGGCGCCACCGACTGGGACTGCCTCACCGCCGCGGCCCGGCTCGCGCTCCAGGGGCGCCGCGAAGGGCTGCCCGTCTTCCGCCAGGTGCTCGACGCGCCCGGGTACGCGGCGAGCGCCTCGGGCCTCGAGGTCGGCCTGGCGGCGCTGGGGCTCGCGCTCCTCGAAGGCGGCGACGCACTGGAGCGGCTCGAGGCGCTCAAGGTGTGGCCGCACAACGGCCTCGACGTCGACCTCGCCGCGGCGCTGACGCTCGCCCGCGGCCTCTGAAGCCGTTCAGCGCTGCTTCTTGGTGGCGTGCTGAACCCCGCGCGAGAACTCCACCACCGCGCGGAAGATCTGCTCCACCGCGTCGGCGTCGAGCCCCAGCGCCGAGCCCCACACCCGCCGCACCCGGAACACGTTGTCCTCGCGCGCGGGGTCGTGCACGCCCTGACCGAGCTGCTCCTTGAGCTTCAAGATGCGCCGGCCCAGCACCGCCCGCCGCGCCAGCAGGTGCACCAGCTCCTGGTCGAGCGCGTCGATGTCCGCCCGCGCGTCGGTGAGCTCGAGCTTCGCCGCGTCGGTGGTGTCGGGCAGTGGCGCGCTGGGGGCCGAGCGGCGCGGCGGCGGCACGTCGAGCGAGCGGTCGATGGCCAGGAGCGCTTCCAGCAGGCGCTCGCGCGCGCCCTTGGCGTACGGGTTGCCCTGGTACACCGCGGCGCGCAGGTGGTCGGCCTCGGCCGCCACGCCCGCCATCACCCGCTCCAGCGAGCGGAACGACGGCGTCACGAAGGGCTGGTCGGTGCGGAAGCCGGCGTTGATGAGACCTTCGGCGAGGAAGCAGGCGGCGAGGTGGCTTTCCGCCATGCAGCGGTCGTGCGCGTCGGCGGTCTGCTGCAGCACCTCGCAGCCCAGGGCCTCGTAGAAGGCCTTCGCCTGCGCTTCGGCCTCGGGGCTGCTGCCTTCGGTCACCACCGCGCGCAGCGGCCGCTCGTTGAGCTTGAGCGTGGTGGGGCCGAAGAGCGGGTGCGTGCCCGCCCAGGCGGTGCCCGGAGGCACCAGCCGCTCGAGCGAGCGCACCGGGCGCACCTTCACGCTGCAGACGTCGAGCACCAGGTGGGCTCGGCTGAGGTGGGGCCCGAGCGCGCGCAGCGAGTCTTCCAGGGTGCCGAAGGGCACGCAGACCACCACGTGGGTGGCGCCGGTCACCAGCTCGGCGAGCGAGTCGGCGCGCAGCCCGTCGGGCAGCTGGTGGTACGGGTCGAAGGCCCGCACCGCGATGCCGCGCGCCTCCAGCAAGGACGAGAGCGCCCCGCCGAACCGGCCGTACCCCACGAGCGCCACCCGCCACTGCTGGCTCATGCGGCGAAACTGTAGCCGCCCGCGGTCTAGAAGTGGCCGAACCCGGCGATGTACGCGCTGTCCAGCGGGTAGGTGCGGCGGCGCACGGCGTCGCTCGAGTTCCCTTCGATGGTGTCCACGTACATCTTGCCGTTGCTCGAGTAGACGCGCTCCACGATGCCGGTGTGCTCCGCGGCGTAGCCGCTGCCCGGGTGCCAGTCGAACATCACCACGTCGCCCGGCTGCGGCGACCAGCGCGAGTACGTGCCGTTGGCCTTCATCTTCGACAGCAGCGACGGCGTCCACGGGTCGTTCAGCGGGTGCCCCGCGTGGGTGTAGACGTAGCTCACGAAGTCCGCGCACCAGGCCTCGTTGCCGCGGCCGAAGTAGCGGCTGAACGGGTTGCCGTTGGTGCCCACCTCGTGCACCCCGAGGTGCTTGCGCGCCTCGTCGATGACCGCCTGCCGCCACGCCGCGCCGCCGCCGCTCGACGGCGCCGCCGGAGCCGAAGGCCCGGTGGACGAGAACCCGTCGGCGCCACGGAGCGCGCTGCGCGTCTGCGGGCCCACCACGCCGTCGACCGCCAGACCCTTGGCGCGCTGGAAGGCGAGCACCGCGGCGCGAGTCTTGGCCCCGAAGTCGCCGTCGATGGGCCCCGGCGAGAAGCCCGCCGCGGCCAGCGCCCGCTGCAGGCTCGCCACCTCGCCGCCCCGGCTGCCCTGGCGCAGCACGCTGCCGCTGGTGGCCCCCGCCGCCGGCGCACCGGTGCTGGAGGTGGACGACGAAGCTCCGCGCAGGGCGACCAGCGTCTTCGGCCCGGCGACGCCGTCGGCGGTCAGGCCGTGCGCGCGCTGGAAGGCGAGCACCGCGGCCCGGGTCTTCGGCCCGAAGTCGCCGTCGATGGGGCCCGGCGAGAAACCGGCCGCGGCGAGCGCCCGCTGCAGGCTCGCCACCTCCCCGCCGCGCGCGCCACCCGACATCGAGCCAGTCACCGGAAGCCCACCGCTGGTGCGAACCGTCATGCAGAGAAAATCGGCCCGCCTTCCTGCGACGTTGTGCACCAGCGCTGTCAAACGGCTGCGGCTGGAGCCCCCTCGCTCCACCGCCGCGCGCAATCCCTCGGCGTCCCGCGGGCTTGGGGCCCGTGGGCCTTCCGCCGCGGGAGGCCCGCGCAAAGTCCGCTGACAGGGCCAAAGGCCCCCTCGGAAATGGCGCCGAAATTCGCTCGCCAAGCACCGAGGCCGCAGCGCAAGGTGCCGGCCCGTGGGCCTCTTCCTCTCGGTGTTGCTGTGCGCCGCGCCCCTGCAGGTCCGCGTGCTGGAGCGCGAGCAGCGCGCCGCGGTGACGGTGGAGGCGGCGGGCTTTCGCTGCGACGGCGCTCCCCTCGACGGCACGGTGCTCGAGCTGACGGCCGCCGACCGGCGGATCCGCGCCGGCACGGCCAGAGCCTGCGACGAGGTGCGCGCCAGGGGCCCGGTGCTGGTGCGGGCGGGCGAGCTGGAGCGCCGCTACGACGGGGAGCTCGCGGTGGTGAACGAGAAGGAGAAGGTGAAGCTCGTCCTCTCCATCGACGTCGAGCGCTACCTGCCGTCGGTGGTGACCGCGGAAGCCAGAGGCCTGCCCGCCGAGGCGCTCGCCGCGCAGGCGGTGGTCTCCCGCACCTTCGCGCTCGCCAGCCGCAAGCGCCACGCGCAGAGCGGCTACGACGTCTGCGACCTCGCCCACTGCCAGGTGTACCGGGGCGACGGCGAGGCCGACGAGGCGTCGAAGGCCGCCGTGCAGCGCACCGCGAACCAGGTGCTGCTGGTGGGGGGCGTGCGACTGGCCCCGGCCTTCTTCCACGCGGCCTGCGGCGGCGGCACCGCCACCGCGAGCGACGTCTTCGGAGAGCGCGGCGCGGGGCTCCCCGCCGACGACGCGGTTTCGGGCCACCCGCGCTGCGAAGGCACCGCGGGCTACCAGTGGACCTTCGAGGTCTCCCGCACCGAGCTCGCCCGCGCGGTGGGCGCGGCGCCGCTGGGCCCGGCCTTCGAGGTGCTGCGCCGGGACGCCTTCGGCCGGGCGCTGCAGGTCCGCTCCTTCGGCACCCGCCTGTCGGGCAACGAGTTCCTCGCCAAGGTGGGCCGCGTCTTCGGCTACTCCAGCCTCAAGAGCCTGGTGGTGACGGTCAGCGAGCTCGACGACCTGGTCACCTTCACCGGCCGCGGCATCGGCCACGGCGTCGGGCTCTGTCAACGCGGCGCGGCAGCCTCGGCGGCCACCGGCGAGGCGTGGGGCAGCATCCTCAAGCGCTACTTCCCCGACTGCCGGGTGCTCCCCGCCCCCTGACGCTTCCGCCGTCGCACGCGCGCGCCAGAAGTTGCGGCCGCTTGAAGTGCGAAGAGTCCTCGCATGTCTCACCGAGGTGACTGCGGGGTGTACACGAAGTGCAAAGCTGTTCTGCGCCGCGACACGGGCTGATCCGCGCTCGAAGCGCATCTCGCAGCAGCAGTGCCCACTTGAGTTCACGGCATCGCGCTTGAAATGGCCCCCGCCCGAGGAGGCGTTCTCATGCGGCGACTGCTGGGACTCGGAGCGGTGGTGGTGGCGCTGGCGGCGCAGGCCCAGTCGGCGGAGGAGCTCGACCGCCGCGAGCGCTGCGCGGTGCGCCTGTCGGTGGCCATCACCGGCAAGGCGCCCGGCGTGGACCTGCTCGCCAGCATCGACCCGCAGGCGCAGGCCGACGCGCTGCTCGACACGGTGGACTTCATCGAGCGCTTCGCGCGCTTCACCAACGCTTCCTTCAACCGCAACCCCGGCATGTCCGCCGAGGACGACGTCGCCTACTACCTCGCGTGGGAGGTGCTCTCGAAGCGCCAGCCCTGGAAGCAGCTCTTCGTCGGCCAGTACAAGGTCGAGAAGAACGCGTCCGACGCGGTGGTGGTGACCAACGACCCGCAGGGGCTGGGCTACTTCCGCAGCAGCACCTGGAAGCGCCGCTACGCGGGCAACGAGCCCAACGGCGTGCTGCTCTCGGCGGCGTACCGCATCTTGCAGAACACCATCGGCCTCAAGCTGGTGCCCAGCACCAATTCCCCCGACGCGGACATCAGCGCCAACGGCCGGCAGTCGGTCGGCTGCCGCGGCTGCCACTTCGACAGCATCTTCGCGCTCGACACCGTGGCCTCGGTGCTCGGCAAGCGGGTGGGCACCGGCGCCACCGCGACCTTCTCGCCGCCCGACGGCACGCCGGCCACGGTGCTCGGCGGCGCGGTGGTGCACGACGACAAGGAGCTGGTGACCACGCTGGTGGAATCGGAAGCCTTCCGCTTCCGCGCCTGCCGCATGGGCTTCGAGTTTCTCTACAACCGCCGCGAGAACTCCTGCGAGGGCCCGGTCTTCGACCGCTGCATGAAGGAGCTGCGCAACAACGGCACCATGCAGGCCGCGCTCGCCGCCATCGTGAAGGATCCGTCGTTCTGCCAGTGACGAGGCCCGCCATGAACCGACTCCAACTCTCCCTGGTGGTGCTCTTCTCCGCGGCCTGCGCCGACGTCGGCGAGACGCAGGTGATGGTCAGCAACATGACGCCCGCGCCCGACCTCGACCCCGCCCCCACCACCCCGGTGTCGAGCCAGGACCCCGCGCAGGTGACCAACGTGCCGGGCGACACCGCCAAGGCGGGCTGCGACCAAGGCTTCACCTACGAAGGCTTCGGCGGCGTGCAGCTGGTGGTCGGCCGCGACGAGGACGACGTGGGCTTCGACCGCGACCGCGTGAAGCCGCTGTCGGCGCTGCGCGGCGAGTACGCCCGGGTGCTGGGCAAGACGCCGGCGGTGCTCGACACCCTGTCCAACACCTTCGGGGCGGTGCCGCCGCGCTGGTACGTGGAACCCGAGGCGTCCGCCGTCTCTCTCTTCTCGTCGATGCGGGTGGCCTTCGCGGGCTGCCTCGAGCTCACCGCCACCAAGGACTTCGACGCCGCGCCCACCGCCGCCAACGCGGAAGCGCCCTGCGCCGCCTTCGCCCACCGCTTCTGGAGCCGCGCGCCCGACGCCGACGAGCTCGCCAGCTGCGTCGACGTGGCCACCAACAAGACGGGCGCGGAGCCGCAGCCGCGCCGCAAGTGGGCGTACGCGTGCGCGTCCGTCCTCTCCTCCGCCGGCTTCCTCACCTACTGAAAGGGCGAACCATGTCCTCCTTCTCTCGCCGCGGTCTCCTGCAGGGCGCTGCCGCGCTGGCCGGCGCCTCGCTGTTGCCGTCGAAGGCCTTCGCCCAGGCGGCTGCGCCCAAGTCCACGCTGCTCTGCATCTTCCTCGACGGCGGCTACAACGCGCTCTTCGGCAGCGCCGACAGCTTCCTCGCCGGTGGCACCTTCGGCACCAGCGCCGGCACGGTGAAGACGCTGGGCGGAGGCCTGGCGGTCGACGCACCGACCTTCGGGACGATGCCGCAGGTGGCGCTCGACCGCATGGCGTCGGTCGGCGTGCGCCACGGCCTCACCGCGCACGAGGCGGCCCAGCCGTCGCTGTGGACGATGTCCAACCGCAGCTACCCGACGATGCTCGCCAAGGCGCTGGGCGGCGACGCGGCCATCAAGGCGGCGGTGGTGGGCAACCAGATGCCCGCGGGCGCGCGCCCCGCCGAGGGCGGCGTCAGCCTGCAGACCATCTCCGACATGCGGGCCACCATCGTGGCGCTGGGCGGCGCGGTGGGCGACCCCACGGTGCCCGACCGGGCCATCGCCACCGACGTGATGGCCGGCTCGGACATGATGAGCGCGCGGCGGCTCAAGCGCAGCCCGCGCTCGCTGCGCTCGGTGGCCGACGGCTTCTCCACCGGCATCGACGCCCTGAAGAAGAACGGCCTGGTGCTCGACTACAACGCGCTCGCCTCGGCGTACTCGATTCCCACCACCACCACCGCGGTGAACAACTTCCGCACGCAGATGGTGGCCGCGGAGCTGATGGTGCTCGCCGGCTCCAACGTGGTGGTGGCCATCGACCAGGGCTGGGACACCCACGGCGACACCAACGGCAACACGGTGCGCACGATGATGAACCAGCGCATCTTGCCGCCGCTCAACACCTTCCTCGCGCGCACCCAGGCGATGACCGACCGCGACGTGACGGTGGTCATCTTCGGCGACTTCAGCCGCAGCCTCCCGGGCAGCGACCACCAGGGGAACATGACGGCCACCGTCATCGGCAAGAAGGTGAAGCAGGGCTCGACGGGCAAGGTGGGCGGCAACGTCTCGCTCCCCGCGGGCACCCCGGGCATCCAGGAATTCTGGGCGTACCTGGCGGCGGTCACCGGCTGCCCCGGCCAGCCCTTCGGCAACAACCCGCACACCGCCATCACGCTGACCTGAAGGGTGCGCAGAAATGACGACGCCCCTGGCGAGAAAGCCCAGGGGCGCCTTGAAGCTCATCTTCTGCGTCGAAACGAAAGCGGGCGACGAATCTCCGGGATGCTCAGCTGAGCATCGCGGAGATGGTCGCCTTCGAACATTGGCTACTGGTCAAGGCACCACCTCCTTTCGACCCCGAAGGGCAGGTGAATGCTAACCGCGCTGCCGCGTTTCGCCAGTCCTACTCCGACCCACATGCGTGCATTCCCGAGGGCGGGTGCGTAAGCAACCCGACGTGGACGACTTCCGCCCGGCCCTGGGCCTCGAGGGCGCGCACGCGCAGACGCTGCTGGGCTGGGCGCTCAAGCGCTCGCGGCCCGACTACCGGCGGATCCGCCGCGAGACGGGCGACGGCGGCTTCGTCGACGTGGACTGCCTCGACGGCTCACCCGGCGCGCCGGGAGTGCTGTTGCTCCACGGGCTCGAAGGCAGCAGCAGCTCGGGCTACCTCGCGCTCACCGCGCAGCACGCGCACGCGCGGGGCTGGCACGTGGCGGCGCTCAACTTCCGCGGCTGCAGTGGAGAGGCGAGCCCCACGCTCAAGACGTACTGCTCGGGGAACTTCGACGACGCCTTGGCCACCGTGCGCTGGCTCAGACAGACGTTGCCTCCGGGCACGCGGCTCGGCGCGGTCGGCTTCTCGCTGGGCGGCAACCAGCTGTTGCGCATGCTGGGCGGGCTGGGAAAGGACGCCGGCCTCGACGCGGCGGTGGCGGTGAGCGCGCCGTTCGACCTCGCGGCATGCGCGCAGCTGGTGGACCACGGCCCGGGGTGGATGAACGCGTACCGGATGAACTTCGTGCGCACCATGAAGGCCAAGTCGCTCGAGGCCGCGCGCCGGTTCCCCGAAGGTCGGCTCGACGAGGCCGCCATCGCCCGCGCTCGCGGCATCCGCGACCTCGACGAGGCGGTGACCGCCAAGGTCTTCGGCTACCCGTCGGCGCAGGCCTATTACGACGACGCCTCCAGCGGGCGCTGGGCGGCGAAGGTCGAGATTCCCACCCTGCTCCTGTCCGCCGACGACGACCCCATCGCCCCCGCGCAGGAGCTCCCCGGGCCGGCGCGAAAGAACCCGCACCTCACCATTCAGTTCACCCCCCGCGGCGGACACGTCGGCTTCATCGAGGGCAGCCTGGTCGCCCCGCGCTTCTGGTGCGAGGCGCGGGCGGTGGAGTTCCTCGCGACCCACCTCGTGACATCCTGAGCGGTACATGGTGACCGAGCACCGCTTCGACCGACTCAGGGTGCGGGTTCACGAATCCGTTCCTGCGCTGGTGCGCGACGCCGCCACGCTGGCGGGGGCAGTCATCCGTGACGCCATCGCCGCCCGCGGCCGCGCGAACGTGATGTTCGCTTCCGGAGCCTCGCAGCTCGAGTTCCTGAAGCTCCTGGTGGCCGACTCCGCCATCGACTGGCGCGCCGTCACCGGCTTCCACATGGACGAGTACGTCGGGCTGGCCGCGGACCACCCCGCGAGCTTCCGACGCTACATGCGGGAGCACCTCTCGGCGCTGGTGCCGCTGGCGGCGTTTCACGGTCTCCAGGGTGACGCGGTCGACCCGGCGGCCGAGGCGACGAGGTACGCGGCGCTGCTCGAGGGGCACCCGCTCGACCTGTGTTGCCTGGGCATCGGCGAGAACGGCCACCTCGCGTTCAACGACCCGCCGTCGGCCGACTTCGACGACCCGCTCGGGGTGAAGCTGGTGAGACTCGACGACGCGTGCAAGGCGCAGCAGGTGCGCGGGGGCCACTTCGCGACCCTGGCGGAGGTCCCGCCGGTGGCGATGACGGTCACCATCCCCGCGCTGATGCGCGCGCGCGCCGTGCTGGCCGTCGCCCCGGAGGCGAGGAAGGCCCGACCGGTGCGCGACGCGCTGCTCGGTCCCATCTCCCCCTCGTGCCCGGCGTCCGCGCTGCGCAGGTGCCCCCAGGCGGTGCTCCTGCTGGACGGCGCCTCGGCGGCGCTGCTCGGGCGCTGAGCGAGGGTGCGGCGTCGACGATGCCGCGAGGAATGACCTCGCGACGCGGCCTTCGCCTCACTGCGACGCGGCGAGCCCCCGGTAGAGCGCCTCGAACGCGCCGGCGCCGAGCTTGAGCCCCGCCTCGATGTTCGTGCGCACCTCGCCGCCCGCGGCGAAGCCGTCGCGGAGCTGCGCGTAGAACCCTTCGGCGTGCACGTCGTCGAGCGCCTCGTGGGTGCGGTAGTGGACCAGCCGCTCGGCGCTGAGCCAGCTGCGCGCGACCACCGCCCGGCCGATTTCCCCCGAGAGCGAGGCGAAGAGGTCTTCGATCATCCCCAGGGTGGCCAGCGCCCGCGGCACCTCCCCGCGCTCGCACACCTCGGACAGCGCCGCGTTGAATGCCAGCACCGCGGCGCCTGGCTTCACCCTGGGCGCCGCGAGCGCATCGAGGAAGCGGCCGAAGGTGGCCTCGTGCGACTGGGCGCGGTCGCCACGGCCCAGCTCGTCGGCGACGTTCGCCAGCAGCATCTCGCGCATCGACGACGTGGGGGCGCGCGCCGAGAGCGCCTGCATGGGCTTCCAGAAGCCCGACACCGCGAAGCTGAACTGCGCCTGCGACGTGACGAACGCCTGCCGCGACATCGTGCCGTCGCGCAGCGACCTGAAGTACGGCCACTCGAGCGGCTGTTGCCGCAGCTTGAGCGCCCGCGCGAAGTCGTCGAGGGTCATCGCCCGCATCATTTCCTCAGATCTCCGAGGTCGCCAGGTGCGTCCACGCCGCGCCCCAGCTCTTCGTGGTGGTCGACAGGGCGTACACCGTGGCGACCGCCCCCGGGGTGAGGCCCTGCGCGCCCAGGAAGGCACGCTCCGCCGTCAGCCGCTGGTCGAGCCCGAAGCACACCGGCCCGGGCGCACCTTCGCGGACCAGGCGTTCCCCGCCCCGCCGCAGGTACGCCGCGTGGCTCGAGCCCCAGCCCGACGGTCCGCGCGGGAGATGCACCAGCGTCCACGGCTTCCCGGTCGACTGGAGCACGAAGTCCTTCCGGCCGGCGGTGGAGACCACGTCGTCGCGGGTGTCCGGGCTCAGGTCCATGCCCTTCGAGGCCGGCGTCGCGGGCGCTCGGGTGACGTCGAGGGCGGCGAGCTGTTCCGGCGGCACGAAGTAGAGGTCGAGCCGGGCGTGGGCGTGGCTGAGCTTCATCACGTTCGCGCCCTTCGCCGCGCGCATCACGTCGCCCCGGTCGCCGCGCATCGCTGCTCCGAAGGCGAAGCGCCAGTGCAGCTCCCGCCAGCGGCGCAGCGACAGCGCCAGCGCGTGACTCAGGATCCGCGCGGGCACGCCCTTGCCCCGCCAGTCGCGCCGCAGCTTGAGGTCGCCCACGTACCCGCCCATCACCGCGCCGCCCGGCGTGAGCACCCGCCGGCGGGCACCCGCCACGCACCCGATGACCTCGTCTCCGTGGAGCGCGAGGAGAAAGTGCGCCTCGCCCAGCCCGGAGAAGAACGGGTGGTACTCGGCGCCGTGGGAGATGACGAAGCGGTCCTTCCCGTCGGCGATGGGGTAGCTGATGTCGCGCTCCAGCGCCGCGAGCTGCCCCAGGTACGGGCCCAGACCGTCGGGCCTCAGGTAGAGCAGCCGGACACTCATCGCCTGCGCATCACCGTCACGCGCTCGTAGAAGAGCGCCCGCTCGCGGCGCGTCCATTCCTCCGACAGCGCCGGCTCGTGCACGTACGACGCCTCGAACAGCGGCCGCCAGTCGCGCGCGTTGTTGAGCTGCCGCCACACCACCAGGCTGCCGGACGCGAGCGGCTGCAGCGCCTGCGCCCAGGTGCGCACCAGCGAGGCCTCCGACCAGTCGAAGACGTTGGACAGGCTCACCAGCTGGAAGGTCTCGAGTGCCGGCACGTCGGTGAGCGCCCCCAGGTGCCCGTGCACCTCGAGCGGGCGGTGCGCCAGGAGGAACGGCGGCGGGTCCTCGTACCGCTGCAGCAGCACGTGCTGCAGGTACGGATTGCGGCTCGCCCCGTCCTGCGCCAGCCCGCGCTCGAAGGCGCGCTGGAAGTAGCGCGGGTAGGAGCCCTTCTCCGCGTGCCGGGTGGCGGCGGGGCCGAACATCGCGTCGAGGAGCCCTTCGGCGAAGGCCACCTCGAACGCCGCCGGCCAGTACGGCGACGCCGTCCACCGGTCGAGGAGCGCGCGGCTGCGCGAGGGGGTGTGGAAGAACGTCTCCAGCTCCTCGACCGGCATCACCAGCTCGAGGAGCGCGGTGCGGAGCACGCGGAAGAGCTTCTCGAACTCGCCGCCCTGGGAGAGCCCCGACGGCTCGCCACGCGCGATGGCGGCCGCCTTGCGCTGCAGGTGGGCGAGCTGGTCGGGGTTGGCGTCGAACGCGTGCACCTCGAGCGCAGGCTCGGCGTGCTTGAGCGCCAGCGCCGTGCACCCGCCGGACGCCACGGTCAGCACGCGCTTCACCCTGGCGTGCCGCACCAGCGCGAGCTCGAGCTCGAAGTCCTCGCGGACGACGGCGAACTTGAGCATCAGCCGTCCTCGAGCGCCTGCAGCCGCTCCTCGAGGTCCATGCGCAGGCTGCCGTCCTTCTTCGCGTGCGGGGTGGCGAGCGCCTGGTTCCAGGCGGCCCGCGCCTGGTCCACCCGCGAGGCGCCGGCGTGCGCGTCACCCAGCGCGACCCAGGCGGCCGAGTAGGTGGCGTCGAGCCGGACCGCTTCCTCGAGCGCCGCCACCGCCTCGGACCACCGCTGCTCCGAGAGGTACAGCTTGCCGAGCGAGAAGTGACCCATCGGCGAGTCGGGGAACTCCTGCACCAGCGACTTGAGGTCGGCCTCGGTCATGGGGGCCTCCTATACTGTCCCTGCCGTGCCCATGCTTCGCTCCCGCGCTCCCCGCGACACCCCGAAGGACCAGGCGCTGCGCGCGCGCGCCGCGGCCCGGGTGCTGGCGACCGCCACCACCGCCCGGAAGAACCGCGCCCTGCGCGCGATGGCGAAGGCCATCAGGGCAGCGACCGCGCGCATCCTCGCCGCCAACGCACTCGACCTCGACGCCGCGAAGGGCCGCGACGCTGCCTTCCTCGACCGGCTGCGGCTCGACGAAGGCCGGGTGAAGGGCATCGCGCGCGCGGTGGAGGCGGTGGCCGCCCTGAGCGACCCCGTCGGCGAGGTGACCGAACGGTGGAAGCGGCCCAACGGCCTCCAGGTCGAGAAGGTGCGCCTGCCGCTCGGCGTGGTGCTGATGATCTACGAGTCGCGCCCCAACGTGACCTCCGACGCCGCCGCGCTCTGCCTCAAGAGCGGGAACGCCTGCGTGCTGCGCAGTGGCCGCGAGGCGCTGCACTCGAGCCGGGCCATCGCCGCCGCGCTCGCCACCGGCCTGCGCGTCGCCGGGTTGCCGAAGGACTGCGTGCAGCTCGTGCAGCAGACGGAGCACGCCGCGCTCCTGGAGTGGCTCGCGCTCGACGGCCTGGTGGACCTCTGCATTCCCCGCGGCGGCGAAGGCCTCATCCGCTTCGTGGCGCAGCACGCGCGCATCCCCGTGGTGAAGCACTACCAGGGCGTCTGCCACGTCTACCTGCACCGCGACGCGAAGCCGGCGATGGCCGAGCGCATCGCGGTCAACGCCAAGGCCTCGCGCCCCGGCGTCTGCAACGCCGCCGAGTGCCTGCTGGTGGACCGCGCCGCGCCCGAGGCGCTCCTGCCGCGGGTGGCGCGCGCCCTGGTGGCCCACGGCGTCGAGCTGCGCGGCTGCCCCGAGACGGTGCGCCGCCTCCGCGCCGCGAACGTCCCTGTGCAGCGCGCCGCCGAAGGCGACTTCGGCAAGGAGTTCCTCGCGCTCACCATGGCGGTCAAGGTGGTGGACGGGCTCGACGGCGCGCTGGGGCACATCGCGCGCTACGGCAGCGAGCACACCGAGGCGGTGGTGACGGCGTCCAGGGCGGTGGGCGAGCGCTTCACCCGCGAGGTGGCGGCTTCGGCGGTCATCGTCAACGCCTCGACCCGCTTCAACGACGGCGGCGAGCTCGGCCTGGGGGCGGAGGTCGGCATCTCCACCACCCGCCTGCACGCCTTCGGCCCGATGGGGCTCAAGGAGCTCACCTCCCAGAAGTACGTGGTGCGGGGCAAAGGGCAGGTCCGCTGATCTGCGCGCTGGTTGCAGCGCACCGAGTCCGGTAAGCACCGCTCCATGGCTCCGCCCAAGAAGAAGAAGAAGGCCTCGCCGTCGCGCGGCGGAAAGCCCGCCGGCAAGAAGTTCAAGCTCAAGAAGCCGGCGCGCAAGGTCGCAGGCCCCAAGGCCCACAAGCCCAAGCGCGCGCGCAAGGCGCCCCAGCGCACCGCCCAGCCGGTGGTGGACAACCCCGAGGGCCTCAAGCTCGCCCGCGAGGCGGCGAACGAGGTGGTCGAGAAGAAGGGCCTCGACGTCACCCTCATCGACGTGCGCGGCAAGGCCAGCTACGCCGACTACATCGTCATCGCGTCCGCCGACTCCGACCGCGGCCTCTCGTCGCTCGCGGAGAGCATCGAGGCGCGGCTCAAGCCCCAGGGCCACCAGGTGGTGAGCCGCGAGGGCACCGACGGCGGCCAGTGGGTGCTGCTCGACTACTCCGACGTGGTGATTCACCTCTTCCACGTCGACGTGCGCGGCTTCTACGACCTCGAAGGCCTCTGGGCCGACGCGCCGCGCCTCACCGTGTCGTGAAGCTCAAGGTCGTCTCCGTCGGGAAGGACCGCTCGGGCCTCTTCTCGCCCGGCGTGCTCGAGTACGCCGGCCGCCTGAAGCACGTGGCGCCGGTCGAGCTCGTGGAGCTCAAGGAGTCCGCCCGCTCTGGCGCCCAGGCCAAGGCCGACGAAGGCGAGCGGCTCCTCGAGGCCGCCGGCGAGCGCGCGGTGCTGGTGGCGCTCGACGAGCGCGGCAAGACGCTCACCTCGGTGGAGCTCGCGCAGTGGCTCGGCCGGCACCTCGGCACCTCTCCCCTGGTGTCCTTCGTCATCGGCGGAGACGAGGGGCTGGCCGACGAGGTGCGGGCGAAGGCCCAGCTGACGCTCTCGCTTTCCAAGCTGACCTTGCCGCACCGGCTCGCGCGGCTGGTGCTGCTCGAGCAGCTCTACCGCGCCTTCACCATCGTGCGCGGCGAGCCGTACCACAAGTGACTTGCCGGGCCGGCCGCGGCCCCAACCCCGCGCGGATCCACGCGGCGCCGTGTGGCGCGCAGCCCTCGCTGTCACGCGGGCGTGGCGTCCTCTGCAGTGGACAGTTGTCGCTCCCGCGGGCGGGCGCCGACCATGCCCGGCATGAACAAGGGCCTCCTCGCGCTGTCGCTCGCGCTCGCCTCGTCGAGCTTCGCCGCCGACGTGTGGACCACGCCGTTCGCCGGGGTGAAGCACCTGCACCGCACCACCGCGAGCCCGGTGGAGAACATCAACGCGGTGGTCATCGACCTCAACACCGCGGGCCTGCGGTTCGAGTCCACCACCAGCGCGCAGCGCAAGCAGCGCCCGAGCGACTTCGCCAAGGCCATCGGCGCCCAGGTGGCGGTGAACGGAGACTTCTTCAGCTACGCGACGTACGCCACCTCTGGCCTGGCGGCCGGCGGCGGCGCGAAGTGGGCGGACACCACCGACAACCGCGCCAACGCGACCTTCGCCTTCGGCAACGGGAAGGTCGAGCTCTCGGCGCCGGCCACCGTGGTGTCGTTCGACCCCACGTGGATGCGCGGCGTGGTCTCCGGCCACCCGATGGTGCTGACCGCGGGCGTGGTGTCCACCGACACCGGCGTCTTCTGCGTCACCCGCAACCCCCGCACCATCCTCGGCGTCTCCCAGGACCTGAAGACGGTCATCATCGCGGTGGTCGACGGGCGCTCCACCACCAGCGCGGGCATGACCTGCGCGGAGATGGGCACCTTGATGAAGGGCCTGGGCGCGTACACCGCGGTCAACTTCGACGGCGGCGGCTCCTCGGCGATGTACCTGCAGGGCGAAGGCGTGGTGAACCACCCATCCGACGGGAGCGAGCGCACGGTGGGCAACCACCTCGCCGTCTTCGCCCCGCCGAGCGCCAGCCGGGGCACGCTCACCGGCGTGGTGTACGAGGACCCCGACACCACCAAGCGGCTCGCCGGCGTCACGGTGACCTGCTCGAGCGGCGCCAGCGACGTCACCGATTCCACCGGCACCTTCGCCTTCAACCTCGCGCCGGGCAGCTACACGGTGAGCGCGGTGGCGAGCGGCTACCAGGCGGCCTCCGCCACCCGCACCGTCACCGCGGGCACCACCATCTGGGGGAGCCTGGGGCTCAAGAAGGCGCTCGGCCCCACCGACATCGACGGCGACGGCGTGCTCGACACCGCCGACAACTGCATGACGGTGAAGAACGCGGATCAGCGGGACACCGACCACGACGGCAAGGGCGACGCCTGCGACGGCGACGACGACAACGACGGCATCTTCGACGAGGACGACAACTGCCCCACCGTGGCCAACCCCGGCCAGCTGGACACCGACGGCGACGGCATCGGCAACGCGTGCGAGTCGATGGGCGGCAGCGGTGGTGGCCAGGCCGGCGGCGGCGCGGGAGGCGCGGGTGGTGGCCACGCGGGCGGAGGCACCGGCGGCACCGGGGGCGGCCAGGCTGGCGGCAGCGCGGCGAGCGGCGGTGGATCCGCAACCGGCGGTGGATCCGGAAACGGCGGCGGGGCTGCGAGCGGCGGTGGATCCGCGACCGGCGGTGGAG
>JAIBBQ010000117.1 GCA_019694595.1 Myxococcaceae bacterium | reverse complement strand
CGGCACGCCGGATTCGGTGAGCAGCACGTTGTCGGGCTTGAAGTCGCGGTGCACCAGCCCCGAGCGGTGCGCAGCCGCGAGGCCCCGGCCCGCCTGCGCCAGCGTCGCCAGCCGCGCGCGGACCTCGGCGAGGCTCGCGGGCGGCCGCGAGGCCATGGCGCGCAGCGTGCCGCCGCGCACCAGCTCCATCGCCACGTACGCGTAGCCGTGGGCCTCGCCCACCGTGTGCACGGTGACCACGTTGGGGTGGGTGAGCTTGGCGAGCGCGCGCCCCTCGCGCAGCGCCCGCGCCGCGGCGTGGCCCCTCGCGCTGGGCGATTCGGGCAGCGCCACCAGCTTGAGCGCCACCTGCCGCTCCAGCGACGGGTGGCGCGCCAGGTACACCTGGGCGGTGGCGCCCGCACCGATGGGGTCGCCGAGCTCGTATTCGCCGAAGGTGAGCCCGGGCTCGAGTGCAGGCCCGGGCCGCGCCCCGGACCGCGACTCCGACGACGTCTCCGACAGCCGCGCCCGCAGGGCCTCGCCCACCCGCGCGCGACAGAAATCGCACGTCTCGGTGTGCGCGATGATCCGCTCGCCGTCGGGCGTGAGCTCCGGCGTGGCCAGGTGCCGCGCGATGCGCTCGTCGCTCGGGCAGTCGGGCGTGGGCGGCGGCTCAGCCGGCCGGGTGCTCATCGAAGAAGCGCTCCATGCTCGCCTCGAGTTCCCCGTCGAGCGTCCGCAGCAGCGACTCGACCGAGCTCGGGCTCATCTGCTCCGTCAGCACCGCCTTGGTGCGCGCGAGCAGCTCGGCGCGCACGTCCTGGAACCAGCGCGTCACCGTGCTGCGCGACACCTTGTAGAACGACGCCACCGCGGTGTCGGACGCGCCTTCCAGACAGCGCAGGCGCAGCAGGTTGAGCGCCTTGGGCTCCAGCGAGGCGAGCGCCGCCTGGAAGGCCTGCTTGAAGGCGTCGCGTGCCTGGAGCTTGAGGTTCACCAGCTCGGGCGTCTGGAAGTCGACCATCGTCTCCAGCGAGCGCGCCAGCGCCTCGTGAGGCACCTCGCGCGCCGCGGCGCCCCCGCGCAGCAGGTTGAGCGACTTGGTGTGCGCCAGCGTCCGCAGCCAGTTGAGGAGCCGCCCGCGCCCGCGGTACCCCTCGAGGCGCGCCGGCCGCTCGGTCCGGATCAGCAGGTCGATGGTCATCGCCTGGCGGAGGTCGTCTTCCTGCCCACGCGCGAGCGCGCACTCGCGCGCCGCGAGGGTGCACCAGGCCTCGACCTGGGCCACCGCCGTGGCGTCTCCGCGCAGGGCGGCGCAGGCGACCGCGAGGTCGCCCGCATGGAGCTGGGCGAGCGCCGCCGAGAGCGGCAATTGCCCATCGCCGCGGGCCTGCGCGTACGCCAGCAGCACCTCGTCGGGCAGGACGATGCCCGGGGCCTCGGAGCGGGCTCTCGAGAGGAACCGGGCGCGTGCTTCGGCTGGCGTGGAAGGGGCGTCGGTCATGACTCACCACCGGACGCCGCTCACTGTAACGGCGCCCGCCGGCCCCGCCAACGCCGAACCCCGGCCTCCCGCTTCTCCAACCGTTCCCGCCGCGGTCCGACCGGCCCGAAGCCCCGTGAACGAACGCGAACCCAAAACCCGTGCTGGCGGAACGCAGCGCGCCCGGCGTTCGACCGTGCGCCAAATTCCCTGAGCGCGTCAGGCCGACTGGTACCCGCGCCGGAGCGCGTCGACCTGCTGGTCGACGGTCCCGTGCAGGAAATCGCCCGCGGCGCCCGAGCGCACGTAGTTCACCGCGTCCTCCAGCGCATACCCGCCGCGCCGCAGGAACTGCCCGGCGATGAAGGTCGCACCGAGTTCCACCCCCTGGTTGTCCGGCGCCTGGGGGTCGACCTGCCCGGTCCTGAACTGGTGGGCGTGGCCCATCTCGTGGCCCATGATGAAGGGCAGGGCGGTGACCGGAACGCCGGGCGCCACGGTGATGGTGGTGACGGCGCCGGTGCGCACCGTCTCCGCAGAGAAGCCCGACGTGGGAATCCCCACCACGACCTGCGCCGAGGTCCCGTAGAGCTGCGAGAAGCGCGAGGCGAGCTGCTCGGCCTGCGTCTGCACGCTGCCGGGCGCTCTGCGCTCGACGGCGCCGCGCCGGGCGTCGAAGTCCGAGCGCCGCGGCGCGTACGCCTCCTGCCACGCCTGTTGCGGCGAGGCCCCGGCGCCCATCGCCGCCTGCATGCGCGCCATCGTCACCGAGGGGTGTTCCATCGGGACCGCCACCTGCTGCGCCGCGACCTGCTGGTACGGGCTGTTGATGCCGCCGCCGTACCCGCCGCTCACCCCACCGCCATACCCACCGCCATAGCCCCCGTACCCGCCGCCGTACCCACCGCCCCAGTTGCCCCAGGCCATGTTCGTGCTCCCCTTTGGACGGTCGCGGCCAAGCCCGCGACTCACCTGGTGTTGTCGCGGGCCGCGGGCCTGCGTTGCCCCCCAGGCCCAGGAGCGCATTTGCCGGATCGCTGCCAGCGGGCCACACCTCGACTGGCACCTGCGCCCTGGCGGCGTTACTCCCGCGCCATGCTCGCGCTCGCCTTCGCCTTCGCCCTCGCCGCCAGCCCCAAGGTCGGCGAGGTGGCCCCCGACTTCACCGCCAAGGACATCGACGGCAAGGAGCTCACCCTGAGCGCCCTGGTGAAGCAGGGCCCGGTGGTGCTCGCCTTCGTCCCCAAGGCCTTCACCGGCGGCTGCACCCGCGAGATGGAGGGCTACCGCGACCGCTTCAAGGAATTCGAGGCCCAGGGCGCGCGCATCCTCGTGGTGTCGATGGACGACGATGCCAAGCTCAAGGAGTGGCGCGAGGCCCTGAAGGCGCCTCAGACCTTCATCGCCGACCCGACCGGGAGCCTGGTGCGGCGCTTCGACACCAAGATGCCCGTGGTCAGCCTCTCGAGCCGCGTCACCTTCGTCATCGGGCCGGAGCGCACCGTGCTCGCGGTGGACGAAGGCTCGACCGCCATCGACCCGTCGGGCGCGGTGAAGGCCTGCGCGCTCCGGCCGAAAGTTCAGGGCGCCGACGCCGGCACCGCCGCCCAGGCGAGCCCTTCGACGCGCCCCTGACCCGCCCCCTGGGCGATGGCCACCACCCGCAGCCGCTCCGGCCTCGCGCCGGCGGGCAGGGTGAGGCGCACCTCGCCCTTGGCCGCGTTCTCGAGTTGCCGCACCACCCAGGCGTGGGGCAGCGTCTTGCCTTCGTTCTCGCCCGCGGTGACCCGGGAGACGAGCCCGTCTTCCGCGAGCGCCACCCACACCTCGAGCCCGGGGGGCGGCGTCACCGTCACCTCGAGCGAGCGCCCCTTCGCGCGCACGGTGAGCGGCAGCGCCACCCGCGCAGCGCCCTTCTTCTTCTCCAGTGCGGCGAGCGCGGCGCGCTGGTTGCCCACGAAGCCCGCCTCGCCGTCGACCACCATCTGCGGCGTGTAGACCTCGCCCGAGCCGCGTGCGTACACGCTCTGCCGCTCGCTGTACTGCGCGCGCGAGAACGGATCCGCCCAGCCGAGCCGGTTCCAGTAGTCGACGTGGAAGCTCAGGGCCACCACCTCGACCCCGGGCACCGGCTGCTTCGCCGAGAGGAACGCCAGCGCCTGATCCGCCGGAGGGCAGCTCGAGCAACCCTCCGAGGTGAAGAGCTCCACCAGCACGGGCGTGGGCGCAGCGGACAGCATCAGCGAGGTGAGCAGGGTGACCATGCCTGCCGTACGGGGCACCGGCCGGCGCGGTTACGGTCAGGGCGCGTGCGCGAAGGTCGGCAGGAAGCGCCGCGCCGCCACGCCCGCGAAGCACAGCATCAGCCAGGGCGCGACGTGGAAGGTCGCCAGGTGCGCCGCGCTGCCGTTGGGGCAGTGGAGGTGCAGCGCCAGCATGCCCGCCGCGCCCACCGACGCCCCCGCGAGCCACACCCGAAGGCCCGACGACGAGAAGCGCGTCATCACCCACCCGGCCACCAGCATCGGCACCGCCGAGATGGCGCACTCCGTGGTGGCGCAGCCGATGCCCGCGGCGAAGGCCTGCCCACCGGCGTCGCCGGACCCGCAGAGCACCGCCACCACCGCGCAGGCCACCGTGAAGAGCAGCGCGCCCGAGCGCACCCGCTTCGCCTGGGGCACCACGGCGATCCACCCGCCCACCACCGCGAGCAGCCCCAGCGCCCCCGCCGCGCCCCAGCGCCACATCAGCGAGGCGTGCTGGCTCTGGTGCCACGACATCGCCATCGACGCGCCCACCGCCACCAGCGCGTTGGCTCCCGCCAGGACCAGCGCCTCCACCCACCAGGGGCGCGCGCGCGGCCGCTCGCGCAGCTCCGCGACCGAGCTCGCCTTGAGCGACTCCAGCGCGGCGACGGGCACCGGCGTGGGCTCCGCCACCTGGCCGAGCACGTCGAAGGCCTGCAGCGCGGGGCCACAGTCGGGGCAGGTGACTGCGTGCGCGCGCGCCTCGGCCGAGGGGTTCTCCGACAGCACCTCTTCGAGACGCGCGCAGCTCACGACAGCTCTCCCGCCAGGTCGCCCAGAAGCTCCCGAAGCCGCTCATAGCCCCGGTGGGCCCGCACCTTCACCGCCGATTCGGTGACCCCGGCCTGCTCGGCGATCTCCGCGAAGGACAGGCCCTGGAAGCGGTGGAGCAGGATCGCTTCCCGCTGCGCTTCCGGCAGCTGCTCGAGCGCTTCCCGCACCCGCTTCTCGAGCCCCAGGTCCCGCACCGGCGCCGCGTCCGCCACCTGCACCGGCAGCGCGTCGTCGCCCGGCAGCGTCTCGTGCGCGCCGCGGCGGCGGTGGTCCTTCGCCGCGTTCGCCGCGATGGCGTAGAGCCAGGGCTTGAAGCGGGCGCCGGCGAGGAAGCGGCCGCGCGCGCGCACCAGCGAGAGGAACGTGAGCTGGGTCAGGTCGTCCGCCGCCGCCTCGCTCTGCGTCAGCCGCCGCAGGAAGCCGCGCACCGCGCCGGCGTGCCGCGCGAAGAGCGCGTCGAAGGCCTGGCTGTCACCTGCGCAGAATCGCTCCATGAGACCCTCGTCCGTCGCTTCATCTGCGCTACGCGCGAGCGGCGAACCGGGTTTCACGAGGGGCGGACCCTAACCCCAATTGATTCCAGGGGTGAGGCGCGATTTCGGGCCGACAGCCCAGGAAGCTCGGACGGTTACTGGCGGCGCAGCACCGGCACCGGCGCCGGGCCGGCGAGCGCGCCAGGCAGCGCGTCGGGCCGGGCGAAGAGCGGCTTCTCCTCGGCCTTGAGCTGCGCGCGCTGCACGTCGGTGTAGCGCAGGTGCGCGCTGCGGGTGGCCTCCGAGACCACGCGCACGTCCCACACCAGCCGCACCCACGAGGCGAGCTTGAGCGCGTAGAACGACACGTCGACTTCCCACCAGTACCAGCCCTGGTTGGCGGTGTTCTGGTGGTAGTGGTGGTTGTTGTGCCAGCCCTCGCCGCAGGTGAGGAGCGCCAGCAGCCAGTTGTTCCGGCTGGTGTCCGTCGTCAGGTACCGGCGCTTGCCGAACACGTGCGACAGCGAGTTGATGGTGAAGGTGCCGTGCCACAGCAGCACGGTGGGAATGAACCCGCCCCACAGGAGCACCGGCAGGCCGCCCACCGCGTAGAGCACCGCGCCGCCCAGCAGCGCCGGCAGCAGGTGGTACTCGTTCAGGAACTTGAGCTCCGGGAAGCGGGCGAAGTCCTTGATCAGCTCGTAGCGGGTGGCGTCGTAGCGCCGCGCGAGGATCCACCCCACGTGGCTCCACCAGAACCCGCGCTGCAGCGGCGAGTGAATGTCGTCGGCCTGGTCGGAGGTGCGGTGGTGGTGCCGGTGGTGCGCCGCCCACCACAGCGCCCCCTTCTGGATGGTGGTCTGCGCGGCGAACGCGAGCAGGAACTGACCCACCCGGCTCGTCTTGAAGGTCCGGTGCGCGAAGTAGCGGTGGTAGCCGATGGTCACCGCCATCATCCGCAGGTAGTACGAGAGCAGACACAGGACCGCCCACTCCCACCTGATGCCCACCAGGGGAATCAGCAGGAAGCTCAGGTGCAGCGCCGCGAAGGGAATGGAAGCGGCGTAACTGATCCGGTCGAGCTTGGCGTCTTGGGCGTCGGTGCGCATGCGCGTGTCCTGGCGAGAGCTACCGCCAGTCAACACCGCCTCACGTCACCCGCTCGTCAGGCCCGAGGAACTTTCTGCAGCGAGCCCAGCCAGGCCTCGAACCCCGGGTGCCCGTGGAGGAACGCCAGGTCGCCGTCGCTGCTCGCCACGTCGGCGCGGGCGAAGCCGTTCTGCGAGGCGAGCTGGAGCATGCGCAGCGCCGCCGCCGCGTCGCGCCCCAGGGCGTAGCTGCACGCCGCGTCGTAGGCCACGTCGGCCCGGGGGTCGGCCTGGAAGCTCGACTCCGCCGCCGCGCCCGCCTTGCTGTATTCCTTGCGCAGGAAGTGAATGCGCTGCGCCGCCGCCCAGGCGAGCGCCGGCTTCACCTCGGGAATCTGGCGGACCTCGGCCTCGCGCCCCAGCCGCAGGAGCGTGCCCGCCCACTCGTGCCGCACGGTGAGGTCGCCGCTGCCCGCCGCCGTCGCCCACAACGGCAGCGCCTTCTCGTCGTCGCCCACCAGCGAGAAGGCCCCCGCGAGCGCCGCCGGCGACACCCGCTGCCCCTGCACGTGCTTGAAGTGCTCCAGCGCCAGGGTGCCCTGGCCTTCCTTGAGCGCCACCCAGCCCAGCAGGTGGTGCACCCGGCTGCGCATCGGCGGCTGCAGGTCCTGCTCGAGCAGCGCCTGCCCCAGGTCCTTCGCCTTGGCGTACTGCCGCTCGGTGAGGTGCGCCTCGGCCTGCGCCATCGCCAGCTCGAAGGGGTGGTTCGCCCCCAGCGCCGGCGCCTCGCCGCGCCGGTACGCGCCGATGAGGCTCACCGCGCGCGCCACGTACATGCCGAAGAGCGCCACCACGATGAACATGCGCTGCGAGAGGCCGAAGGCCACCGCGCCCAGGCCCAGCGTCACCGCGAGCAGCTGCGCCACCAGGAAGCCCGGCCGCCCGAAGATCCGCATCAGCACCGCGCTCGCGATGCGCCCGCCGTCGAGCGGCGGCACGGGGATCAGGTTCATCACCGCCCAGATGAGGTTGGCGATGGCCATGCCCCGCAGCAGGTAGCTCACCGGGGTGAGCGGGTCGCCGCCGTGGGTGAGCAGCTGCCAGCCCACCAGCGCGCCCACGCCCAGCGCGGCGCCGAACAGCGGCCCGGCGAGGGTGAGCAGCACGTCCTTGTGCCAGGGAATCGTCTCGTTGGCGTTGGGGTAGGTGGTGCCGCCCAGCGCGATGAGGTGAATCGACGGCTTGTACCCGAAGGCGAGCGACACCAGCGCGTGCCCGAGCTCGTGCACCAGCACCGAGAAGGTGATGATCGCCATCCACATCACCGTCACCAGCGCCGACGTCGGGCCCGGGTCCTCGCGCAGCGCCTGCGCCGGCCAGCCATCGCCGCTGGTGCTGTCGGCCGAGCCGTAGGCGAGCAGCATCGACACCAGCACGTGGGAAAAGTGAATCTCGACCGGTATCGACCCGAGCTTGAAGCGCAGCATTCCGGCACAACCCTAACCAGCACCCCGCGGCTCGGCTACCGGCGCGGTCGCGGAGTGTGATTAAGGGGTCCTCATGCGCCGCATCGGCCCGTACGAGCTCAAGAACCCCTGGGTGCTGGCGCCCATGGCCGGCGTGTCGGAGCAGCCCTTCCGCACGCTCGCCTTCAAGATGGGCGCGGCGCTGTGCCCCACCGAGCTGGTGAGCGCCCAGGGCCTCTTCCGCGCCAACTCCCGCACCCTGCGCTACCTGCGCCACGACGTGGCCATCGAGCGCCCGTACTCGCTCCAGGTCTTCGGCGGCGAGCCCGAGGTCATGGCCAAGGCCGCGCTCATCGGCAAGGAATGGGGCGCGCAGATCATCGACATCAACATGGGCTGCCCGGTGAAGAAGGTCACCAAGTCGGGCTCGGGCTCCTCGCTGCTGTGCGACCCGCCCCGCGCGGCGGAGATCGTCCGGCAGATCGCGGCGGCCACCGGCCTGCCGGTCACCGCCAAGATCCGCTCCGGGTGGGACCACCACTCGAAGAACTTCCTGGAAATGGCCGACGTGCTCGGCGCCGCCGGGGTGGCCGCGCTCGCGGTGCACCCGCGCACCCGCGCCCAGGGCTACTCCGGCAAGGCCGACTGGTCGGTCATCGCCGACCTGAAGCGCCACGTGGGCGAGAAGTTCTGCGTCATCGGCAACGGCGACGTGAAGACGGTGGAAGACGCCAAGCGCATGCTCGAGACCACCGGCTGCGACCTGGTGATGATCGGCCGCGGCGCGCTCGGGAACCCCTGGCTCTTCCGCCAGCTCGAAGGCGGCCTCCCCCCGACCCCCGAGGAACGCCGCGACACCGTGCTCGCCCACTTCCGCGACCACGTCGTCTTCGCCCAGGATCCGCTGAGCGCGGTGCGCCAGTTCCGCAAGCACCTCGCCTGGTACGCCCACGGGCTCCACGGCGCGTCCGCCTTCCGCGCCGAGGTCAACCGCCTCGACAGCGTGGACGCGGTGGAGTCCGCGGTGAACCGCTTCTTCGCCCAGGCCGAAGGCGACGCGTCGGCCGCCAACGACGACTACGACGTCGACTACCGCCAGGCGCTCGGCTGAGCCGTCAGAAGTACGGCTCCATGCGCGAGAGGCCGTTCGACGGCGGGGTGTCTTCCACCTTGAACTGCAGGTGCTGGCGATCGTCGGTCGGCGAGACGGTCACCTGGTACTGCTCGCCCTGCCGGCGAATGACGTTCTTGCCTTCGACGCCCGCCACCCCGAGGTCGAGCCCGTGGTTCGCCCACCCGCGGCTCTCGTCGGTGAAGAAGCCGAACTGCGCGCTCAGCGCGCCGCCGGTGGAAGCGACGGCCGCCTCCGGCTTCCCGTCGGCGAGCTGACTGACGAAGGTGCCCAGCTTGGCCGGCTCCACGTTGTCCAGGTGGAGCGAGAAGTTGACCCCCGCGCTGTTCGCCTTGGCGTTGCCGTCGAGCTGGATGCTCGCCGTCGTCGGGCCGGTGGTCGCCTTCGACGGGTCGTCGAGCAGCGCCTTGAGCTGGGTGGTGGGGCTGCCGCCCGGCACCGGCTCGGTGGTGATGGGCGTGCGCACCTGCAGCGTCACGCCGGCCTCCGCGGTGACCGTGCCCTTCACGTCGCGCGGGTCGAAGCCGTACTTCGACTTGAACTCCTCGATGCGCTCCGGCGGGAGCTGCTTGAGCGCCAGGTCCTTGAGCACGTTGGACGCCTCGGCCGCCGCCTCGCCCTTGAGCTGCGCCGTCGCCACCACCGCGCTGGGCTTGCCGTCCTTGAACTCCACCCGCATGCCCTGGTCGAACTTGAGCTTCCCTTCCGCGCCGGCGCTCATCACGTTGGTGAGGCCGAAGCGCGCGTCGAGCTTCGCCACCGCGGAGGCGTCGAGCTCCACCGCGCTCAGGTGCGACGTGAGGTTCTTCACCTCGTCGGGCGACGGCGCCGCGGCGGTCGCCAGGCCCGGCAGCACCGACTGCCCGCCGGTGGCGAGGCCGGTCTTCACCAGCGCCTGCGTGCCGGAGAGCGCCTGGTCGAGCGTGTCGAACTTGAACTCCACCTTGCCGGTGCCGCCCACGTCGAGCTTGTTGTCGAGCGCGCCGATGCCCACCACCGCCGAGGCCTCCGCCCGCACCGAGTAGGTGCCGTCGGTGTTGCGCTTCACTTCCACCGAGCCGGCCGCCTCGGCGTCGATCTCCGCGGAGACGCTGCCGTTGGCGCCGATGGTGAGCTGGTCGCCCGGCTTGAGCGACTTCACGCTGTCGCTCAGGTTCAGGGTGGCGTCGAGCGCCCCGTTGAGCGCGTTCTTGCGCAGCTCCTCGACCTTGTTCGCGGCGCCTTCCACCAGGCCGACCACGTCCTTGCCCACGTTGCGCAGGCCGGTCCACGCGCCGTCGTCGGGCACCAGGTCGCTCTTGCCGGTCACCACCGCGCCCGCGAAGCCGCTGGCGCGGTCCGCGCGATCGCCCTGGCTCGCCTTGCCTTCGTCCGAGAGCGACTTGGTGAGCGCGCTCTGGAAGAGGTCGGCCCCGGGAGCACCCTTGAGGTCCTTGATGCCGTCGACGAACTCGCGCTCCGAGTTGTGGGTGTTGGCGCCGCGGAAGACGCCGCCCCAGCCGCCGTTGGCGTCGTCGCCCTTCTGCTCCAGCTTCCCGTCGGCGATGGCGGTGGCGATGGGCCGGGTGAGCTTCTCGGCGTTCGCCGGGCCCGCGAGGTCGGTCGCCTTGGCGAGGTCCTTCACCGCCTGCGCCGTCTGGCCCTTGTCGAGGCCGGTCAGCTTCTCGGTCAGGTCCTGCACGCTCTGCTTCGACCGGTCGAGGAACGCGCCGCGCTCCTCGGGCGAGAGGCCCTCGAGGGTGGTGTCGAGCTTCTTGGTCGCCTCGAGCGGCGGCTGGTTCTTCACCGCGTCGGCGAAGTCCTTCGCGGCCTGATCCACCTTCGCCTGGTCGGGCTTGGCGGGGGCGAGGCCGGCGGTCCCGGTGCCGGGCTCCACGCCGGAAGGGAACTGGTTGCCGGTGGTGCCGAGCCGGTGGGCCTTGACGGTCGGGCCGCCGTCCAGCGCCCGGGCCGCCGTCTGGGGCTCCCCGAGCAGCCGCGCGCGGCGCTGCACGTCGCCGCCCTTGGCGTCGAGCCCGTCGAGCGTCCGCGCGGGTCCGGTGATGGTCGTGGTCTTGAGCTTCCGGGCCGCGTTCTGGGCTTCGGCCGCGCGGCGGGCTTCTTCGGCGCGCCGGGCGGCTTCTGCGCGGCGCTGGGCTTCGAGTCGGCGGGCTTCGGCGGCTGCGGCGTCGTTCTTGGTCTGGGTGGCCACGGCGAGACGTCCTCACTGCCCCTTTTGCTGCGCACCCGCCGCGGTCGACCCGCCGGCGAGCACCGAGGAGTTCTCGCTTCTCGAGAAATGCGCGTTCCGGCCGCGGGCTGTCACGACCTCTCGCAGCGCGCCGCGCACGCGTGACCTGGATTCCGGGTTACTTGCCCACCCCAGTGCACGGGGCGCCGATGTGGGTGCACCTCGTGCGCATCGCGGTGTCATTTCTCTGGGCGATGCCGGGGCCGCCGCCGAGGATGCGGCCCATGTCCACCGCGCCCAGCTACGAGGTCAGCGCCACGTACCTGGACGCGAACCTCAAGGCGCTCCGCGAGGCGGGCCACTTCGACAGCGTGCTGGCGGCGCTGTCGCCCGAGCTCAAGGCCGCCGCGCAGTCGCCGTACGGGCAGTCCTGGTGGCCGGGAAAGGTGAACGAAGGAATCGTCGCCGCGCTGTGCGCGGTGCACGGCGAGCAGGCGGTGGAACAGGTCGGCTTCCTCAGCGTGCAGCGGTCCATCGGCCCGCTGGTGATGCCGTTCCTGCGCGTCCTCATCGCGGTGACCGGGGCCGACCCCAAGTCGGTGTTCTCCAAGCTGGGGCAGTTTTCCACCTCGTCGACGCGCGGGGTGAGCATCGACTGGAAGCCGGGGGAAGGCACCCGCGGGGAGATCACCGTCACCTATCCGACCCCGGTCGACCCCGCGGTGAAGGCGCTGTGGCGCGGGGGCCTGCGCTGCGGGCTCACCATGCTCAAGCGGGAAGGACGGGTCGACGATCAGCACGTCGACGCGCGCACGCTGCGCTACCAGATCGTCTGGCAGTAGCCGGGCGCCGCCTAGAAGAAGGTGGGGATCTGGGGCAGCCCCGCGTTGGGGTACTCGGTCGGGCCGAGGGGAACGGTGCTCCCGCCCGGTCCGTACCGGTACTGCCGCTGGGGGCCAGCGCGGCGGATCGAGTTTCGGCCCTCGACGCCCGCGAGGCCCACGTCGAGCGCGTGGTTGCTCCACCCGCGGCTCTCGTCGCGGAAGCCCCCGGACGACACCACGCCGCCGAGGCCGGCGCGGTCGGCGGCGGCCTTCACGTCGCCCTTCTTCAGGCCGTCGAGGAACACCGGGAGCTGGCTCGGCTGCAGGTTCGCGGTGTAGGTCGCCCCGAAGCCGGCGTCTCGCACCTTGGCCCACGCGTCGACCTCCACGCTGGCGGTCGGCGCCCCCGTCACCAGCCGGGCCGGGTTGCCGACGATGGCCTTCACCTGGTCGAACGCGTTGCCGGACGCGACGGGCGTGGTGGAGATCGGCGTGCGCAGCTCGACGGTGATGCCGCCTTCGGCCGCCGCCACGCCGTTCACCTCGCGCGGGTCGAAGCCGAAGCGCGCCTTGAAGTCCTCGATGGCCTCGGGCCGCAGCTGGCCGGCCGCCTGCGCCACCAGGAGCTTCGAGGCCTCGGCGGTGCCTTCGCCCTTGAGCTGCGCCTTGGCCACGATGGCGCTCGGCTTGCCGTCGGCGAATTCCACCCGCAGGCCTTGCTCGCCGCGCACCTTGCCTTCGGCCCCCGCGCCCAGCACGTTGCTCAGCCCGAAGCGGGCGTCGAGCGCTGCCTCCGCGGCGCCGTCGAGCTCCACCGCGCTCAGGTGAGACGTGAGGTTCCTGAGCGACTCGCCGTCGGGGGTCGCGAGGAGTCCGGCGCCGGCGAGCGGCGTTCCGGCGGCCGCGGCGCCGGTCTGGAGGAGCGTCTTGGTGCCTCGCGTCGCCTGGTCGAGGTTCGCGAAGGTGAACTCCACCTTCCCGGTCAGCCCAGCGCCGCCGTGGTCCTTGAGCACGCCGAGGCCCAGCGTCCCCGTGGCCTGTCCGCGGACCGAGTAGCTGCCGTCGGCGTTGCGCTTGACCTCCACCTGGCCTCCCGCCTCGACGTCGAGCGCCGCCGACACCGCGCCGCTGGCGCCGATGGTCAGCGTGTCCCCCGGCTTCAAGCTCTCGATGCTCGAGCTGACCCCGAGCGCGCGGTCGAGCGCCGCGTCGACGGCTGCCGCCTTGAGCGCCTCGACCTTCTGCACCGCCCCGTCGACCTTGCTGGCGACGTCCTGGCCGGCGTTCCGCAGGCCGGTCCACACGCCGTGGTCGGGCACCAGCCCGGCGTCGCCGGTCACCACCGCGCCCGCGAAGCCGGCGGCGCGGTCGGCGCGCGCGCCCGTGCTCGCCTTGGCCTCGTCGGACAGCGACTTGGTGAGCGCGCTCCGGAACAGCTCCGCGCCCGGCGTCTGACCGAGGTCCTTGAGCCCTTCCACGAGCTGGCGCTCGGAGTGGTGGGTGTTGGCGCCGCGGAAGGCGCCGAAGACGCCGGCGTTGGCCGCGTCGCCGGTGCGCTCCAGCTTCCCGTCGGCGATGGCGGTGGCGATGGGCCGGGTGAGCTTCTCGGCGTTCACCGGGCCCGCCGCGTCGGTCGCCCGGGAGAGGTTCTTCACCGCGGTGGTCATCCGGGGGCCGTCGAGCGCGGGCAGCTGCGAGGTGAGCGCCTGGAGATTCGAGTGGGCGCCGTCGAGGAACGGGCCGCGGTCTTCCGGGGGCAGTTGCCGGAGCGTGTCGTCGAGCAGCTTGGTGGCCTCGAGCGGCTTGTCCTTCTTCACGGCGGCGTCGAAGGCCGCGGTGGCCGCCTTCACCTTGCCGGAAGGCGCGGTCTTCACGGGCGCCGTGGTCGACGGCGTGCCGATGACCTCGGGGAACTGGTTGCCCGTGTTGCTCAGGGTGTGCGCCTTCACCGCCGGCCCGGACGGCAGGTCGGAACCGGGCGCGAAGCCCCCGCCCAGCTTCACCGCGCTGGTGCCCGTCTTGGCGCCGGGGCGGAGCTCGTCCTTCAGCGGGCGAACCAGGCCCTTGGGGGGAAGAGGTGACGCTGCCGCCGGAGGCTTGGTCGTCACGCTGGGAGCAAGCCTGCGCGGCGGCGTCAGCGGCACATCGCTCTTCAGTGGGCGGGCCAAGGTGGGCTCCTTGTCTTCGAGAGGACGGGAGAGTCGATCAGGGGTGGAACGGGCCCCGGAGACCGGCTCACGCCCGATTGCCAAGGCTCTTGACGCTGCCGCCGCGAGTGGGCGGCGCCACGCTGACGTTGACTCGGGGGGTGGCCTCGCCTTGATTTCAGAATCAAACGCAGGAGGCGTCCATGACCACCGTCAACCACTACAAGCCCAACCGCCGCGACATCGAGTTCAACCTCTTCGAGTACCTCAAGGTGCAGGACCGGACGCTGGGGAAGGGCGCCTTCAAGAACGTGAGCGAGGAGTCGGCGCGCGACGCGCTGAAGGCGCTGGAGACGGTGTGCGTGAACGACCTGGCGAGCAGCTGGGCGGAGACCGACCGGCACCCGCCGGAGCGCGACGCGCAGGGCAACGTGAAGCTGCCCGCGCCGCTCAAGAAGTCGATCGACGCCTTCATGGACGCGGGCTGGCACACCATCGAGCTGCCCGAGCACCTGGGTGGCTTCGGCGCGCCGCCGTCGGTGCGCTGGGGCGCGTTCGAGATGGTCGCGGGCGCGGCGCCGGCCATCGCCTTCTACGTCTTCGGGCCCTTCATCGCGGTGGTCATCGACCGGCTGGCGACCGAGGCGCAGAAGAAGCGGTACCTGCCGCAGATGGTGGAGAAGCGGTGGGCGGCGGCGATGGTGCTCACCGAGCCCGACGCGGGCAGCGACGTGGGCGCGGCGCGCGCGAAGGCGCGGCAGGTCGACGGCGACGTGTGGGAGATCGAAGGCGTCAAGCGCTTCATCACCAACGGCGACTCCGACCACTGCGAGAACGTGGTGCACCTGGTGCTGGCGCGGCCCGAAGGCGCGGGGCCCGGCACCAAGGGCCTGTCGATGTTCATCGTGCCCAAGGTGTGGGTCGAGGCCGACGGCTCGCTCGGCGCGCGCAACGGCATGCGCTGCTCCAACCTCGAGAAGAAGATGGGGCTCAAGGCGAGCGCCACCTGCGAGATGACCTACGGCGACGGCGAGAAGTGCCGCGGGCTCCTGGTGGGCAACGTGCACGACGGCATTCGCCAGATGTTCCACGTCATCGAGCAGGCGCGCATGGCGGTGGGCATGAAGTCGATGGCCACGCTGTCCACCGCGTACCTGAACGCGCTCGCCTTCACCAAGGAACGGGTGCAGGGCGCCGACCTGCTGCGCGCCGCGGACAAGGCCGCGCCGCGGGTGCGCATCATCGAGCACCCCGACGTGCGGCACATGCTGATGGCGCAGAAGGCGCACGCCGAAGGCATGCGTGCGCTCGGCCTCTACACCGCGTCCATCCAGGACCAGGTGGAGCTCGCGGGCGGCCACGGCGCGGCGGACGCCAAGGCGCTCGAGCGGCTCAACGACCTGCTGCTGCCGCTGGTGAAGGGCTACTGCTCGGAGCGCGCGGCCGACCTGCTGCGGCTGTCGCTGCAGTGCTACGGCGGCTCGGGGTACCTGCAGGACTACCCGGCGGAGCAGTACATCCGCGACCAGAAGATCGACTCGCTCTACGAGGGCACCACGCACATCCAGGCGCTCGACCTCTTGCTGCGCAAGGTGGCCAAGGACGGCGGCGAGACGCTGCAGGTGCTGCTGGGGCAGATCCGCGACACCGCGTCGGGGAACGAAGGCGGCGCGGCGCTCTCCGAGGAGCGCGCGCTCCTGGCGACCGGCCTCGAGAACCTCGAGGGCGCGTTGATGGGGCTGATGGGCAAGCTGCAGGACTCGCTGTACCACGCGGGTCTCCAGGGCAACCGGGTGCTCATCTCGCTCGCCGACCTGGTGCTCGGCTGGTTGCTCATCAAGCACGCGGCGGTCGCGGCGGAGAAGCTCCCCAAGGCGACCGGGCCCGACAAGTCGTTCTACGAAGGCAAGGTGGCCTCGGCGCGCTGGTTCGCGCGCAACCAGCTGCCCACCATCGCGCTCACCAAGGAGTTCATCGAGCACAGCCGGCTCGACCTCATGGAGCTGAGCGAAGAGGCGTTCTAGGAGTTGCCAGGAATCCGCGCGGCGCCGCAGCAGCGAGGCGGGCGCGGCGCGGCCGAGGCCCGAGCGAAGTGCAAGTCGGAGGCCGAGCCCCGGCGTTCACGTCCCTCCTGCGCGAGAATGCCGGGGGGCGGGCGGGAGCAGGTTTTCTGGCTACACCGTTTCTGGGTCCATCAATGCAATAAAATGGCATCAATTCTTGCGGTGATGGTCTCAAGTTTGGTGTAACCAAAAAACCAGGTCGGGCCCCGGTCTCGCTTCGGTTCGAATTCCGCCCTGACCGCCATGGAGCCAGTCCGCCGCGGGAGCGGAGGACGCGCTTCCTCGCGCCGAGTGCTGGCAGTTCCCTCGAGCACCTCCGCTCGCCTTCGCCGCGATGACGCCACGCTCCCGGCGGCCACCGCGCTCCGCCGCCGCGCCAGCCGTTCCGCCAGCGACCTGCCAGCCCGCCGTCATTTTGACGTGCGCGCTCCGATCGTCCGGCGCATAACCCCCGCCCCCATGGCGCTCCCCTTCGCCGCCCCGCTGGAGCCGATGCTCGCCGAGGCGCAGCCCGACATTCCCCGCGGCCCGGGCTGGCGCTACGAGCCCAAGTGGGACGGCTTCCGCGTCATCGTCTTCAAGGACGGCGACGCGGTGCACCTCTGCAGCCGCAACGGCCAGCCGCTGGAGCGCTACTTCCCCGAGCTCGTCGAACTCTGCCGCGCGCACTTGCCGGCCACCTGCATCGTCGACGGCGAGCTCTTCGTCGCCGGCCCCAAGGGCCTGGAGTTCGAGACGCTGCAGATGCGCATCCACCCCGCCGCGTCGCGGGTGAACAAGCTGTCCGGCGAGTTCCCCGCCAGCCTCGTCGCCTTCGACCTCCTCGCCCTGGGCGACCAGGACCTGCGCGCGAAGCCGTTCTCCGAGCGCCGCGCGCTGCTGGTCAACGCGCTGCCCGCCACGCCGCGCGTCTTCACCACGCCGCAGACGCTCGACCCCGACGAGGCCGCGCGCTGGTTCAACGACTTCGAGGGCGCCGGGCTCGACGGCGTCATCGCCCGCCGCGAGGAGCTGCCCTACGCGCCCGGCGAGCGGGTGATGGTGAAGATCAAGCACGGCCGCACCGCGGACTGCGTGGTCGGCGGCTACCGCGACAGCAAGACCCCGGGCGCGGTGGGCGCGCTGCTCCTCGGCCTCTACGACGCCGAAGGCAAGCTCCACCACGTCGGCCACACCTCGTCCTTCACCGCCAAGCAGAAGAAGGAACTCAAGGCGCTGCTCGCGCCGCTCGAGGGCGGCGAGAGCTTCGGCCAGGGCCGCACCCCCGGCGGGCCCAGCCGCTGGTCGAGTGGCAAGGACGTGTCGTGGACCCCGCTGCGCCCCGAGAAGGTGTGCGAGGTGAAGTTCGACTACCTGCAGGGCGACCGCTTCCGCCACGGCGCCACCTTCGTCCGCTGGCGCGACGACAAGAACCCCAAGGACTGCTCGTACGCCCAGCTCCTGCCGCCCAAGCCCTTCTCGCTCGACGCGGTGGTCGCGCTCGCGGTCAAGAGCCGCTGAGGTCGCTCACTCGCCCAGCGCGACGAGGCCGATCTGCCCCACCTCGAGCGGCACGGTGCCCGCCCACCAGGTGCGGAACTCGACCTTGGTGTCCCCGGGCGGAACGGTGAACTCCAGCGAGCGGCGCACGAACCCCGGCGTCGGTCGCAGGTCGCTGGTGGTGAGCATGGACTGCACCAGCGCCCGGTCGCCGACCGCCTCGTGGGCTTCGAGGTTCACCAGGTCGCCGGCCGGTCCCGCTCCCGCCCGGAGCGAGAAGTCGACGCGGTACTTGCCTGGCGGCAGCGCGGCGTACGGGCCGAAGGTCAGGAAGCCCGGTCCCGAGGTGACCCCCGGCGTCGCCTTCGCCACGCCGTTCGAGCGCTCGACGCCGGTGAGCGCGGTCTGCATCGGTTCACGCGCCGGCGAGAAGGTCTGCCACGCCGGGGCCGCCGCCGGCGCGAAGCCCGTCACCCCGGCGGGCGGCGAAGGCTCCACCGCGAGCGCGCGCGCCGCGAAGGCCGCGCTCTTCTGCTCCGCGAGCACCGGGCCGCCGTGGTGGTCGCCGTCGCGCGTGTACGCGCTCGCCACGAACGCTCCGCCCTCGAAGTGCCCGAAGAAGTAGTGCCGGTTGCGCCGGCGAATGCCGTCGTCGTCCCAGGCGGTCGACGGCACCTGCGCCCGGCACGACTTGCCGTGGGCGAGCTGCATCGTGAAGTCCACCCGGCCGTCGCCGTCGCGGGTGGCGTCGCGGGCCAGCGCGAACCCACCGAGCACCCAGAAGTCGCCCGCCGGCTTGGAGTACGCGAGCGCTCCGTCGGCCGCGCGCTGCGGCGCCCCGGGCAGAATGACGCCCAGCTTGTCGAAGGGCTTGAGGCTCGCCGCGAACTGCGCGTCGGTGATGGGCACCACCTTGTCCGGCCGCACCCGCACCGACACCCGGTCTCCTTCCACCAGCACCCGACCGGTGAGGTAGTCGGCGCTCGCGCCCGGCGCGAAGTCTTCCACCAGCAGCGTGCCCGCGGTGTCGCCCGGCTTCCACGCCGCGTCGGGCCAGCCCCGCACCGTCACCGTCTGCCCGGCGAAGACCTGCGCGTCGCGGCCGATGTTGAGGTGGTCGTCGATGTTGCCGTGGCCGTCGCCCGCGTTCCACGCGCCCGAGTTCTGCAGCGTGAGCGACAGCCCGTCGGCCGTGGTGAGCACCGCCGCGCCGTCGTCGGCCAGCCGCACCGTGCCGGTGATGGCCGGCGGGTCGGCGCTCGCGCCCGCCGCCCACCCGAGCGTCGCCGCGCGGGCCGCCTGCACCGCGCCCAGCGCTCCCGCGGAGAGCTGCGCGTAGCCCTGGACCGCCGCGTCGAGCGCCTGCGGGGTCACCGCCGCCGAGTACGCGTCGGCCGCCTGGCCCACCTGGTCCGCGCCGGAGACCTGCGCTGCCGCCTTGAGCCACCGCGCCGCCGCCTGGGGCTCGCCCTGGAGCCACGCGCGCAGCGTGTCCGGGGTCCGGGCGCGGCTGAAGGAGAGGGCGAGGTCGCTGGCCATGGCGTCGAACGGGCGGTCCGCTGCCCGGCACGATACTGACCCCGCAGCGGCCGCGACAGTGCAGCAGTCGCGCGGCGCGCCGCCTGGCCCCTTCGCGCCCCAGGAGTAGTAAGGCCCGCCCCGCGCATGGGCCTCAACGCCGCCGAGCTCGACGAGGTCGCCCGGGAGCTCGCGGCCGCGCTCCCCGGCGCCGCGGTGCAGAAGGTGCACGCCACGCCCACCACCCACACCTTCCTCACCCTGCGGCGGCCGCAGCACACCGTGGTGCTGTGCCTGTGCGCCGTGCCTCAGGAAGCGCGTGCCTCCATTCTCGACGAGCGCCCCACCGGCCGCGCCGAGCCTGGCCAGGCCTCCGGCTTCCAGCAGGTGCTGCGCCGCGAGCTCGTCGGCGCGCGGGTGACCGGGTGCCGCGCGAGCGGCCTCGAGCTGTCCGTGGACTTCGAGCGCACCGGCAAGGCGCGCACCGTGGTGCTCTCGCTCGGCCGCGCGGTCGCGCTGCTCGACCCCAAGGGCACGGTGATCACCGCGGCCAGCGCCGCCCAGGGCGTGGTGCTCAAGCCCGGCACCGCCTTCGTCCCCTCGACGGCCACTCCTGGCGCGGCGGCGTCACGGCTGCGCGGCGACGGCCCGCTCGCTCGCGCGAGGGCGGCGGAGTCGCTCTTCACCACCTTGCAGGCCGAGGCCACGGTGTCCGCCGCGCGCCGCGAGGTGAGCCAGGCCCTCAAGCGGCTCGAGCGCACCGCCGCCAAGGTGGAAGCCGACCTCGCCCGCACTGCCCAGGCCCCTCGCCACCGCGAGCTCGGCGAGCTCCTGGTGCGCCACGCGGGCCAGACGCGCCGGGGCGCCCGGAGCCTGGAGGTCCAGACCTACGACGCCGAAGGCACCCTGACCCGCCTCACCATCGCGCTCGACCCCACCAGGACCCCGAAGGAACAGGCCGACTGGCACTTCCACCAGTACCGCCGGCTCACCCGCGGCGCCGAGCTCGCCCGCGCCCGGCTCGAGCGCCTCCGGGAAGAGCGCGCCGCGCTCGAGGCC
>JAIBBQ010000363.1 GCA_019694595.1 Myxococcaceae bacterium | reverse complement strand
GCTGCTCCAGCTCCGCGAGCAGCTGCCCCACGTCGACGAAGGCCGAGGTGTGCCCCGGGCCGAACGCGCCCTGGAACCGCGCCTGCAGCTCGGCGGCGAGCGGCGCCTCGGGGCGCGCCTCGAGCGCGCGCTCGCGCTCCGCGGCGACGCCGGCGCCGCTCACGTCGACCTGCACGTCGCCGGTGGCGGTGCCCACCGTCCACCCGCCGGGGGTCACCGCGACGCGGTCCGCCCACGACTCGCTGGAGAACCACAGCCCGAGCGCGGCGCGCAGCTTGGCCGCGTCGCGCGCCGGCGCGGTGAGCCGCAGCGTGCCGCGCGGGTCGGGCCGCCCGCTGCCCGCCACCACGTTCCGGTAGAAGCTCACCGCGTCGAACCAGGCGAGCAGCTGCAGCTCGCCGGTGAGGCCCTTGGCCAGGCCTTCGAGGTCCAGGCCGCGGCGCTTGAGGCGCGCCAGCTGGGCGATGCGCTTGGGGTTCTGCGGCGCGCCGAAGAAGGCCTCGAGCAGGTCGACCGAGTCGAAGGCGAGCTGCAGCCCACCGATGGGCCCCTGCGGCCCATGGGCGAAGAGCCGCGCCCCCGACGGCGCCGGGTCGAGCTCGCGCCGCAGCTCCACCGCGCCGCCCAGCTGCGCCTGGTTGCCGTCGACGTTCACCCCCGCGATGGCGCCGCTGAAGAGCCCGGTGCCGTCGCCCTTCGAGACCAGCACCAGCGCCGCGGGCTTGAGCCCCGCGGCGAGCGCGGCCACCGGCTCCTGACCCGAGAGGCCCAGGTCGGATGCGCCCAGCACCGCCTTGAAGGCTGCCTCCGGGGAGAAGCCCGGCTCGAGCGGCACCAGGTAGAGGTAGCCGCGGTCGGCGAAGAGCGCCGCCTCGCGCCCCTCGGGCCACCGGAGCGAGGTGACGCGCTCGCCCGCCAGGGTGACCTTGACCCCCTGCTCCGCCAGCCGCGCGCCCACCAGCTTGAGCCCTTCCGCCTCGTCGGTGACGCCGCAGAAGCCCACGGTGACGTCGGGCTCGGACAGCGTGAAGACGCCCAGCCCCTCGTCGGGGTCGAAGACCGAGGCGCCGCCCGCCGAGGCCTCCAGCACCATCGGGGGCAACGCCAGCGCCTCCAGCCGGCTCGCCACCAGGCCGGGGTTGGTGGCGCGCTCGGCGAAGTCGAGCAACGGCCCCAGGTCCTTGCCCTGGCGTGGCACCAGCACCGCGCTCTCGGCCGTCTCCGGCACCGCGGCCAGGCCCGGGCGCGGCGCGATGTCGAAGGGGCGGGAGTAGCGGCTGACCCCCTTCTCGGTGGCGCTCACCACGAAGTGGCCGGCGCGAGGGAAGGCGTGCTGCACGGAGGCCGCGGTGACCACCGGGGTACCGTCGCCGAAGTCCCAGGCGAGCACCGGCCCGCCTTCCTCGCCGAACGGCAGCGGGATGCCGGTGAGCCGCAGATCGGCGCGCGCGTCCTTCGCCGAGCGCGGACACCCCGCGCCCAGCAGCGCCACCGCCACCGCCACGAAGACCGAGCGCTTCACGCGCCAGGGTCGTAGCAGGTCAGAACTCGAAGGAAAGCCCGAACATCCAGTGGCGGCTCGACAGGTCGATCTTGCCGCCGCCCAGGTTGAGCTCCTGCAGCGACCACTCGGCGAAGAGGTACGTGTGGTTGACGCCCGCGCTGGTGTCGAAGTCGCGCGCCAGGCGCGGGTCCAGGAAGTCGAGCTGCAGCGCCAGGCCGCCGGTGAAGGCCACGCCGTAGTTGACGCTCTGGCCGCGCACGCCGTCGACGACCTCGATGTCGGCGCCCTTGGTGATCCACCACGGGCAGACGATGAACGCGCCCTTCACGTACGGCACCAGCGGCACCGAGTAGGTCTGCGCCAGGTAGTCGAAGCGGTAGACCAGGAGCGCCTTCATCGGGATCAAGTGGAGCCCGGTGCTCTCCTCGGTGATCTCCCCGGTGACCGCGTTCACCGCGTGGCCGAACTTCTCGCCGTAGCCGATCGACAGGCCCGCGCCGAGCGTGCCCACCTTCTGGAAGAACTGGCGCTCGAGCTCGAACTCACCCAGGAGCAGCGGGCCGCCCCCGAAGGTCGTCTCGTACGGGGTGCCGGTGAGCGTGCTCTCGCGGTCGATGAGCGGCTTGAAGGGCCCCAGCTTGAACTCGAAGTTCATGTTCCGGCTGGTCGCGCCGACGATGTCGGCCAGCGCCACGCCGGGGATCAGCAGACAGCAGAGCCACAACGCTTTCATCGCTTCACCCGTGAGAGCCAGAACGCGAGCGCGAGCGCGCCCGAAGAGAGCAGCAGTCCGCCGCCCGCGGAGCAGCCTTGGTCTTCACCGCCGTTGTGCCGGTAGCTCGCCCAGAAGCCGTCGGTGTGAATCGGGCGGCCGATCTTCTCTTCGCTGGGCGCGCTCTCGTTGCCGGCCTCGTCCTCGGCGATGGCGCGCACCGCGTAGTCGATGTTGTTGGCGAGCCCGGTCACCACCGCGCGGGTGGTCGAGGCCGGGCTCACCGACGCCTTGCGCACCCAGGTGTCGGTGCCGGGCGCCTTCACCTCGACGTGGGCGACGTTGGTGTCGCTGCTCACCGAGAGGTCCACCTGGAGCGAGGTGTCGCGGGAGGTAATGGTCTCGATGATCGGCGCCACCGGCGGCTGGGTGTCGTAGGTCAGCGTGAAGACCGGCGAGCCGCGCGTGGTGGTGCAGGTCGACACGCCAGCCGACGAGGTGAGCACGCCGGCGCACACGTGGTGCACCACCGTGGTGCCCTGCGAGCCGCACACGCTGCCGCCGTCGGCGGTCGCCGCGAAGCCCGGCAGGTCCGAGTACTTGATGGTGAAGCCACCGCGGCGCGTCGCCAGCTGCACCGAGGTGATGGACGGGTAGGAAAAGTCACCGGTGCCCGGGCCGTCGCCGCACTCCCCGGTGGTCGCCCAGAGGTTGAGCGAGCCGCAGACGTTGCGCAGCAGGTACGCCTGCCACTCGAGGTCCAGCGTGCCGTTGCAGGCGTCGGCGCCGAAGCTCGCGCTTTGCCCCGTGTAGGTGACGATGGTGCTCGAGCCCGTCGTCCCCGTGGTGGCGGTGCTGTTGGGCAGCGCCACCCGCAGCGTGTCCGGGAGAATGGTGCCCGTGCTCTGGGCCGAGGCGGCCAGCGACAGGAAGAGGCTCGTGGTCAGGACCCAGCGCATCGCCCGGGGAATTAGCAAGGTCCTTGCCACCCTGCCCGCCAGAAAACCCAGTCGGAGCAAAGACTTGGGGACCCCTCCGACCCGCCGAACCGGGGCCTCGCGTGCCAAATTGTCACGCCCCCGCGAGGGAAACGGCCAGCCTGGCGGCGGCCTGGCCCAGCTGCACCAGCGGGTCGACCGCGGCGACCAGGCGCACCCGCGGTCCTTCCACTTCCAGCCGGCCCACCAGCACCGAGGCGTCGGACACCGCGAGCATCGGCATCGGGTAGACGTGCTGGGGCACGTCGTCGACCAGCTTGAGGCCGCTCGCCCCCTGGAAGCGCGCGCGGACCTCCACCGGGCTCGCCGGCGACGAGAGCCGCGCCGTCACCACCAGCATCAGGCCGTGGAAGTGCGGCGTCTGCACCGCGGTCACCCGCGCCGCGCAGCCAGGCAGTTTGGCGTTGAGCTCCGCCTGGGCGCGCGCCTCGCCCGCCACCTCGGGGATGAGGTTGAAGGCCAGCCGGTGCGGGAAGACGCTGACGCTGGGCTCCTTGGCGTTGAGGAGCGAAGCCGTCTGCCGCTCCAGCTGCTCGAGGCCCGCGCGGCCGGCCGACGAGGCCGGGACCAGGGCCACCACCTCGGCCTCGGAGGCGCCCAGGCGCTCCAGCACCAGCGCGGCGGCGAGCGCCACCGGCGACGGCAACCCCAGCGGCCCGGCCGGCAGCGCGGCGCCCGGCCACACCACCT
>JAIBBQ010000116.1 GCA_019694595.1 Myxococcaceae bacterium | reverse complement strand
CTGCGGCCCCCGCGCTGGTGGCGGTGGAGCCGACCCGGGTGACCGCGGCCCCGAGCGCGCCGCGCGAGCTCCCCACGCGCGAAGTTCCACCGGGCGAGCGCGCCGCCGTCGCGCGGCGCCGGGAGCAGGGTGACGGCCCGCCCGGCTGGGTGCGGGTGCTCGCGCTCGGGGTGTTCGCGGTGATGGCGCTCACGCTGGGGCCTTCGCTGGTGGCGACCGAAGGGGTGGTGCCCGAGCCCGCGCCCGCGCGCCCGAGCGCGCCCGTGGTGCCGACCGCGCCCGCCCCCCGCCCGGCGAGCCCGCCCCCGGCCGCCGCGGCTCCAGCCCGCGCGCCGCGCACGCCCTCGTCGATGCCGGTGGTGTCGTCGGGGCCCGAGGTGGCGCCTTCCTCGGCAGCGGCCCAAAGCGGCGAGAGCGCGGCGCGCGGCCACCGGCCGGCGCTGGGCGAGGTGGCGGCGGGCTTGCTGGTGGTGACCACCACCTACGAAGGCTTCGAGGTGCCTTCCATCCTCCACGTCGACGGGCGGCGGGTCCCCGGGCAGACGCCGCAGGTGCTGGCGGGGCTGCGGCCGGGCGTGCACGTGCTGCGGCTGCAGCACCAGGACTACCCCGAGGAGCTCATCCGCTACCCGGTGACGCCCCGGACCCTCTCTGCCCACGGGGCGCGGCTGATCATCGAGCTGTCCCCGACGCCGGCCCCGGTCACCCCGGTGGCCCGGGTGTCGCCGGTGCTCTTCGGGGGCAACCTGACCGATGGGCGCCACCCGGGCAAAGCGCCCACGCTCGGGGAAGAAGAGCGGAGCAGGCCATGAGCGCACCTCGAGGACAGGCCACGGTCGAGCTCGCTCTGGGGAGCCTGGTCTTCGTCACCCTCCTGCTCTTCGGCCTCTTCTTCGCCGAGCTCCCGGTGGTGGCGCTCAAGCTCAAGGAAGCGACGCGCTTCGCGGCCTTCGAGGCCGCGCAGGGCCGGCACCACCAGCTGAGCCTGGCCAACGTCAACGCGGGCTCGGCGAGCCTGGGCGACGACCCGCTGCGGCGCGCCGAGGTGGAAGCCCGCCGCCGCTACCGCGACTTCGACGGCGAGCGCACCACCTCGAGCGGCACGTTGAGCCTCACCGTCACTTCGGCCACCGGCTTCCAGCTCGACTGCGAGCGCGACCCGGCGCTCGACTTCGGGGTGCAGGGCGCCACCGGAGCGGCGAGCCGTCACCTCCAGCGTCTCTACGGGGCGGGCGGGGGCGCGCGCTGTCAGGCGAGCGCGCTGGTCTCGCCGCTGCGCATCGGGGAGTTCGCCGAGCGCGGGACCGAAGGCTTCTTCGGCGCGGCGCAGTGGGCCTCGCGCTACCAGAAACTGCGCGTGTGCGGCGCCGGCAGCGCGCGCGACAACGACTGCGGCGGGCGAGGGCTCGCGGTCCTCGGCGGCGACTGGGCCTTCGACGGGCCGAGCGGCAGCTCTCTCAACGGCGACGTGAAGTTCTTCACCACCAGCAGCCGCTGGCGCTCGCTCAACGACGTCGACAACCCGGCGCTCGCCGCTGCGGCGCTCGACCTCTACCGGCTGGGGCCGGGGAAGGACCGCACCGCGGGCAGCGCGCTGCTGCGCCGGGCCGCGATGGGCGGGGCGCCGAACCCGCGGCTGGAGTTCGACGAGACGGAGTTCTTCATGAGCTTCGAGGGGCTCCAGGGCGCGCGGCTGCCGGTGCGGCGGCTGCTCGGCGGCTCGGGGAACCTCCACTACCCCACGGTGGGCGTCGACCTCCCCGAGCTGCACGCGCCGGGCGGCAGCGACTCGCTCCTGTCGTGGGACGAGCGGTCCGGGCGGCTGGGCGGGCTGCCCCGCTGCTTCCTCGGGCTCGCGGGGTGTGCGCCGTGAGGGCCGCCGCGCTGGCACTCGCGCTGTTCGCCGGCGTCGCCCTGGCGGAGGACCCGTTCGAGGGCCTGCCGCAGGTCGTCTCCTCGGTGCCGATGAGCAGCCCCGTCGACGCGAGCGGCATCGCGGTGGAAGCGCGGGCGGTGCGCACCCGGCTCGCTCCCGACGACGCCTTCCGCTGGCTGCTCAAGCGCTTCACGCACGTGGGCCTCTACGTGCCGCCGGAGGCGAGCCAGCCGCAGCTCCACGGCGCCCCGCAGCTCACCGGATACGACCCGGCGGCGCGCCGCAGCTACACCGCCATCTTCCTCAAGAACGCCGACCGCACCACCACGCTGCTGCTGGGCACCGCGGACCTCTCGAAGCCGCCCCGGCCGAACACCGCCGAGCTGCCGGTGATGCCGGGGGCCCGGGGCGTGGTGACCACCCGCTCCGAAGGCGGGCAGGTCGTGAGCTACGCGGTGGGCGAGGGGCGCGAGAAGGTCGAGGCGTTCCACGCGGGCGCGCTGCGCGCCGCCGGCTGGGCGAAGGACGAGGCCTCGGGGACCTGGAGCAAGGCGGGCCGCAGCCTCACCGTGGTGCTGCGTGCCGACCGGGCGGCCACCCTGGTGCTGCTCGAGGAGCTGTCCCAGCCGTGAGGCGCGCGCGCGGCCAGGCCGCGGTGGCGGCGGCGCTCACGCTGCCGCTCGCGGTGTTCATGATGCTGGGCACGCTGCAGCTCTTCGCGCTGCTGCAGGCGCGCATCCTCGCGCAGTACGCGGCCACCCGCGCGGCGCGGGCGGGCTCGGTGAACTTCGGTTCCTGCAAGGCGATGGAGCAGGCGGCCATCGCGGTGCTGGTGCCGGTGCTCGACCGCGGCTTCGCGCGCGAGGCGCCCGGGGTGGACCAGGCACGGGCCTTCTGGCGCGCCTACGACGGCAGTCGCGACAACACCTTCGAGTGGCCGGGCCGCGCGGCGGGGACGCCGGCCACCCCGGTGGTGTGGATCGACCGGCGCAAGCCCGACTTCCGGGGCGGCGGGGTGGCGGAGAACGAATGGAGCTGGCCCACCGCGGGCGGCGGGCTCGACTTCCGCCATCTGGAAATTCGCATGGTGCTCTGGGCGCCGATGCAGATTCCCTTCGCCAACTGGCTCTTCGCCCGCCTCGCGCTGGCGCGCTGGGGCCTGATGGACTTCACCGGGGTGAACCCGTACGCGCCGGCCGACGGCACGGTGACGTGGAGCGCGGAGTCGGGGGCGCTCGCGGTGCCGGGCGCGGTGGCCACCGAGCTGCGGCGCGCCACCCTGGCCAAGACGTACACCTTCCCGGTCGAGGTCTCGGCGGTGGTGCAGATGATGTCGCCGCCGCGCTGGGGCCCGCGGCAGTGCTGGACCGGAGGGGCCCCATGACGCCGCGCCGAGGCCAGTCGCTCGTCTTGCTGTCGCTCTTCCTCTTCCTGCTCACCCTGATGGTGCTGATGACGCTGTCGCTCGGGTACCGGGCGGCGCGCCGGGCAGACGACAACGCGGTGGCCGACGCGGCGGCGTACTCGGAGGCGGTGGCGACCGCGCGCACCTTCAACGCGGCCGCGCTCACCAACCGCGCCATCACCGGCAACTACGTGGCGATGGCCGGGCTGCAGGCGCAGATGTCGTACTCGGCCTCGGTGCACGCGTACTTCAACCTCGCCTCCTACCTGGTGCGCATGCTGGACGTCGCGGCGCCGCCCGGCGGCACGGTGACCTTCGTGCAGTCGCTGGCGCCGCAGGAGACGCTGCCCAGCTGGGGCACCGACACCAACCGGCTGCGGGCGGCGAGCTACACGCTCTGGCACCTGGCCCTGAGCTTCTACAACCCGGCTCCGGGCGCGCCGAACCCCGGCGACGAGGTGCACATCGACTGCAGCCCCGGCGCCGCGGAGTGCACCGGCAGCTACACCTGGCAGCCCTTCAGCTCGATTCTCCTGGAGCGGGCGGCGGCGGATCAGGTGAAGGACCTGCACCGCGCCATTCTCGAGCTGGCCCGCGCCCAGAAGGCGACCTACCGCGAGCTCGACGCGCGGCTGCGCGCCGCGGAGTTCGAGCGCCACCTCTCGACCCAGGTGGGCCTGAGCGCCCCCCGCGGCGCGGCGGCGGGCGACGCCTCGCGCGCCGAGCTGGACAAGGCGACCGCCGCCGGCGTCACCGGCCACCTGGCGAGCTTCCAGCGCACCTTCGGCGAGGTGGTGCTGGGCAGCCGCCCGCCGGAGCCGCTGATGCTGCCCGCGCAGACCGCGGCGGACCGCGAGCCCCTGGCGCCGCTCGCCGCGCGGCTGGAGCGGCTCGCCAACGCGGCGTTGGCGCCCAACGGCATCCGCGTGACCTTCACCGAAGGCGACAACTCGGCCGACTTCTCGCAGACCGGAGAGATGGTCGACGTCTCGGAGGAGCCGTACCTCAAGGCCAACCGGGTGAGCCCGGGCCTGGAGTGGATGTTCGGCCGCTACCAGCGCGGGCAGGTGGTGGTGGTGGACACGGTGACCAACCGGCAGCTGCGCACCTCGGCGGCGCCCGTCTACGACCCGGTGAAGCGCATCTACTTCAAGACCCCGGAGTCGATGGCGATCGCCATTCGCTCCGACAAGAGCAACGGCGAGCACCGCGACTACAACATGGGCTACGGCGACGGCATGCACTGGGGCGACAGCACCACGGGCTTCGGGTGCCACGGCCAGCACGCGCACTACAACGCCACCACGCCCGACCTCATCCACGGGCTCGACGACGAGGTGCTGCCCGCCGAGCTGCTCGACTTCGTGCTGCCCAGCTTCGCGCACGACGGCGCCGGCGGGGTGTGGGGGCAGCCCAAGCTGTCGGTGCTGACCCACCGCGCGCTGCCGGCGGGGCGCCCGCGGCTGCCGTGGGAGGCGAGGGTGACCGAGCGCTTCAGCGCCGGCAGCGGGCAGACGCTGGAGCTGCGCAAGGACGGCGAAGGCAGCGCCATCGCCTCGGCGCTCGCCTACTACCACCGGCGCGACCACCTCGGAGAGCCGCCCAACCTCTTCAACCCCTACTGGCGCGCCACGCTGGTGCCGATGGAGGTGGACGAGCGCGACGACCAGGTCGACCGCTCCAACGCCGCGGCGCGCCCCCGGCCGCTGTCCGGCGTGCAGCTGATGCGCGACGTGCTGCCCGCGGGCGACGACCGCGCTGCCGCGGAGTACCTGTACCGCAAGCTCGCGCCCAACGTGCCCGGCATGCGGCCCGCGCCGGTGGACTGACGGCGGCCCAACGGTCAGCGCAGCAGCGCGCCGATGAGCACCCCGAGCGCGAGGATGAGGAGCGCCCCCACCGCCAGCACCGCGGGCTGCTGCCACGCGGCCACCCGCGCGCCCGGCGACGACGCGGTGCCTTCGAGGGTGGTGGCCGACGGGCCGCTGGGCTCGCCCCGGGGCTCCGAAGGGGTGACGGTGAAGGGGCCCGACGGCTCGGTGCGGGCCTCGCGCGCGCTCTGACCTTCGGCCTCGGTGGGGCCGGAAGCGGGGTCGAACGGCGCCGCCGGCCCGTCGAGCACGGTGCGCGCGGGGACCCGGCTGGTGCCCACCACCACGGTGCCGTCGGCGTCGGGCGGGGCGCGGAAGCGCTCGGGCTCGGTGCGCTGGTCGCTCACCCCGCCCAGGGGGCCCGAGGGCATCTCGGTGGCGGCGGGGTCGAGCGTGCGGCGGGCGCCGGGGCGGGCGCTGGGCCGGGGGCCGAGCGGCGGCGCCTCCAGCGGCTGCACCACGGTGGGAAGGTCGGGGCTCTGCGCCGAGGTGTGCGCCTCGCGGCCGGGGCCCACCGCGCGCTCCAGCGCCTGGAGCATCTCCTCGGCGTTGCGGAAGCGGTCCTCGGGGCGAATGGCCATCGCCTTCTGCACGAAGAGCGAGACGGCGGTGGAGACGGCCGGGTTCACCCGGCTGACGTCGGGCCGCACCTTGGTGAGGTGGGCGCGCATGAGCTCCTGCTCGTCTTCCCCCGGGAAAGGCGGCTGCCCCGCGAGCATGCGGTAGATGACGACGCCCAGCGCGTAGAGGTCGGCGCGGCCGTCGAGCTGCCGCTCGCCGACGATCTGCTCCGGGGCCATGAAGTCCGGCGTGCCCCAGATGACGCCGGTGCGGGTGAGGCTCGAGCTGTGGCCGCGCGCCAGGCCGAGGTCGAGCAGCGTCACCTTGCCCTGGGGGCTGACGAAGATGTTCGACGGCTTCAGGTCGCGGTGGAGCAGCCCCTTGCCGTGGATGTACCCGAGCGCGGTGAGCAGCTGGCGCACCAGCGGCACGAGGACCGCGAGCGGCATCGTCTCCCCGTGCTCGTCGAGCACGCCCCAGAGGCTCTTGCCTTCGAGGAACTTCATCACCAGGAACGGAATGTTGCGGTGCCGGCCGACTCCGTAGAGCGTCACCACCGCCGGGTGGTCGAGCCGGGCCATCACCTGCGCCTCGCGCTCGAAGCGCTTCACGGTGTCGTCGTCGAGGTGGTCGTTGAGCAGCGCCTTCACCGCCACCTTGCGGCCGAGCTTGAGCTCGGTGGCCTTGAAGACGCGCCCCATGCCGCCTTCGCCCACCTTGGCGTCGAGCCGCCACTGGTTGCTCAGGGTCTCGCCGACGTCGAGGTTCGCCGGCGGGACCGGCGGCAGGTCCATGGCGGTGGGCAGCTGCGGCTCGCGCGTGCTCTTCACCGCCGCGGTGAGGATGGTGCCGCACGCAGGGCACTGGCGCGCGCTGACCGCCGCTGCCGCGCCGCACTGAGGGCAGGTCCGGGTGCTCACGCTGCGCCTTCAATCTCCCTTGGGCGCCTTTTGCGCCGCCGACGTCAGTCCTCGTGGGCGTTGAGGCCGTACTTGTTCACCAGGCGGTGCACGTACGCGCGGGCGATGCCGGCGGTGCGCGCCACCTCGGAGATGTTGTTGCCGCAGCGGTCGAGCAGGGTGGTGATGTACTGCTCGGTGAAGGTGTCGACGAGCCGTTCCTTGGCGTCCTTGTACGGCAGGGCGGTGAGGTCGGCGGAGATGAGGCCCGGGGTGTCCTTGGCGCCGGCGTCGGTGCCGCCGCCCACCTCGAACTCCGCGCCGGACAGCGCGCGCTCGATGACGTTGCGCAGCTCGCGCACGTTTCCGGGCCAGTGGTAGGCGAGCATGCTCTTGCGCAGCACTTCGGGCAGCTCGAAGTCGCCGCGGCCCATCTGGGCCACGAAGTGCCGCACCAAGAGAGGCAGGTCTTCCAGCCGGTCGCGCAGCGGCGGCACCTTGGCCACCACCACCGCGAGGCGGTACCAGAGGTCGCGGCGGAAGTTGCCCTTGGCCACCTCGCCTTCGATGTCGCGGTGGGTGGCGGCGACCACGCGCACGTCGACCTGGCGGGGCTTGTCTTCGCCGAGGCGCTTGACGGTGCCGCTCTCGAGCACGCGCAAGAGGCGCGGCTGCAGCTCGAGCGGCAGCTCGCCGATCTCGTCGAGGAACACCGTGCCGCCGTCGGCCTCGATGAAGGCGCCCTTGCGGTCGGCGACCGCGCCCGAGAAGGCGCCCTTCACGTGCCCGAAGAGCTCGGACTCGATGAGGTTGGGCGCCATGTTGCCGCAGTCCACGATGACGAAGGGCTTGCCCTTGCGGCGGCTGAGCAGGTGCACCGACTCGGCGACCACTTCCTTGCCGGTGCCGGTCTCGCCGAGCAGCACCACGGTGGACTCGGTGGGCGCGGCCTTCTCCAGGGTGTCGTAGAGCTGCTGCATCGACTGGCTCTTGCCGATGAGCTTGCCGAAGGCGGCGCGGGGGGCAGGCTTGTCGGTGGTGCCGGTGACGGTGCTGATCCGCAGCACGGTGGAGCCGATGGTGACCAGCGCCTCCTCGTAGACCGTCATCTGCTGGATGCGGGCGCCGGCGAGGAAGGTGCCGTTGGTGCTGCTCTTGTCCTTGAGGCGGGCGCCTTCGACGGTGGGCTCGACCTCGAGGTGGAAGCGGCTGACTTCCTCGTCGTGGAGCTGGAAGGTGGATTCGGCCGACTTGCCGATGACCTGGCGCTCGCGGGAGCGGCGCTTCTGGCCCTGATCGGGCCCGGAGACCACCAGGACCTCGATTTCCTTCACCTGCCCCGAGGCGTCGGCGGGCTTGAGCGATTGACGGGGTTTGGTGGGCCCTTCCAGAGACATTGGGCTCGCGAGGTTAGCGGCAGATTCGCGTGGGTGCACCAACGACATCGCGGGTCGAAAACTGGCCTGCGCTCGTCCGGCAGGCAGGGTGTCTGTCTGGGGGGCGCGGGTGGATCTCGCGCCCGATGTAGGCGGAGCGGAGATGTTGGAGCAGGGGGGTCGCTTTTCAGGGACCTGTTAGGCTAGGAGCCCTCCCCCCTGTTTCACGCAGTGAGGAGCGACGGACGCGATGGAGATGAAGGTCAAGAAGGGCGTGATTCCCGCTGGCGTCGGCAGCAAGCCGGCGACCGCCACGCGCTCTGCTCCGTCGAAGAAGCCGGCCTCGAGCCACGCCGCCGCGCGCGCGCGAGACGAGGCGGCGCCTTCCGCGCCCAACCGCCGTGCGCTGCAGGGCGACATGCCGGTGCGCCCGGGCTTCGGCCTGGCGGGCGGCGAGTCCATCGAGCTCTTCGCCCGGCCCGAGACGCCCGAGGAGCAGAGCTACCAGCAGCGCTTCCAGAGCTCGCGCAACTTCCTGGAGACGATGACCAAGGGCGCTCCGCTGGGCAACCGTGCGCTCGGCGAGCCCGAGGTGCGGATCAACGGCGAGCGCGTGGTGGTGCGGGCGCCGGTGCTCGACGCCATGATGGGCCAGCCCATGGGCGCCCCGCTGGTGCGCGAGCTCAAGCGCGCCGAGCTCGACGCGCTCCTCGCGAGCTGACCTCACCTCGGTGCGGGCCGCGCTCGCCACCCTGCTGCTCCTGGGCTTCACGGCCTCCGCCCAGACGGTGTGGACGTGGACCGGCGCCGACGGCGAGGTGCACTACACCGACGACCCGGGCACCATCCCGCCCGGGGTGAAGGCCCAGTCCACCCAGGGCGAGCCGCTCGGCGTCCTCGAGGTGGGCCCCGGCGCGAGCGCACCGAAGGCGTCGCCGCCACCTCCGCCACCCCCGCCACCGCCCGCGTCCGCGGCGCCGCGCCCCGGCCCGGGCGAGGAGGCCCGGTGGCGCAAGGACTTCCGCGCCGCCCGGGAGAGCGTGGCCCTGCTGGAGGCCCGTGTGGCCCAGGACCGGGCGGCCCTGGAGGTGAACGGGCTGCCCATCACCGCGCAGAACCAGTGCCGGCGCACCGTGCGCACCGTGGGCGGGGTGGTGACGGCGTGGGGCCCCTGCGTGCCCCGGCCCGACGCGCTCACCCGGGCCAAGCTCAAGCTGGAGCAGGACGAGAAGGCGCTCCAGGTGGCCCGGCAGGCGCTGGAGGACCTCGAGCGCCGCGCCAGCGAGCAGGCCGTGCCCCGGGCCTGGCGCAGCTGAGGGGCCTCGAGGAGGCCTGACACACCCTGTCAGGCGCCCTTGCACCCGTCTCAGGGGGGCCTCGGAGCCTCAGAAACTGAGAATTCGCCTCTCCTTCCAGGCCTGGAGCGACAAATCGCTCGGCGGGACAACTTCTTCAGAGCGTCGCTCTCTCGGCGCTTCCCACCCTTCGATTCAAGGAGCCTTCGATGCCCCCCGGCCACCGCCCCGTCTCCAGCAGCACCCCCCGCACCTACACCACCGCGGACGCTGCCGAGCGCCGCGCCAACGCCGACCGCGCCCGCTTCGACCGCGCCACCACCACCGCGGACACCGCCGAGCGCCGGGCCAACGCCAACCGCACCCCGGCGCCGTCGTACGGCTCGGCCAACGCGGCGGAGCACCGGGCCATCGACCAGGGCGTGCGCTCGAGCCAGCGCCTGGCCATCGGCGCCAAGGGCGACGACGTGAAGAAGCTGCAGACGCTCCTCGCGCAGCGGCTGGAAGTCATCGGCAACAAGGAGACCGACCCCAAGAAGAAGGCCGAGTACCTGAAGGCCGCCGAGTTCATGAAGAACCACATCGACGGCGACTTCGGGCCGAAGACCCAGAACGCGGTGAAGCTGTACCAGCGGGCGCAGGGGCTCCTGGTCGACGGCATCGTGGCCGACCAGACGTGGACCGACCTGCTCTCGGTGGGCCTGGAGAAGGCCAAGCCGGGCAGCGTGCTGGTGGGCACTGCCCAGCCGCCGGCGCCTCCTGCCTCGGTCCCCGGCCAGGTCGACGACTTCGTGCCCGCCGGCGGTGGCGGCGGTGGCCGCGTGATTCGCAGCTAGTCTCGAGACAGCGCGTCAGGCCGCGGCTTTGGCTAGCGTCGCGCGGCCATGGCCAAGCGGCAGAAGAGCCCCCCCAGCGAGAGCGACTTCACCCCGCTGGTGGAGCGGGACTTCACCGCGCTCGCCCGCGCGGGGGCCCTTTCGCCCAGCTGGGGGCTGGAAGAGTCGGTGGCCGAGGTGGCTTCGCTGCTGGGGCAGGGCGGCAAGTCGCCCTTGCTCGCCGGCGAGATGGGCGTGGGCAAGAGCGCCATCGTGCAGGAGCTCGCGCGCAAGGCCCACGCCGGCGCGCTGGGGCCTTCGCTCGAGAAGGTGCGCATCCTCGAGGTGACCGCGGCGGGCGTCTTTTCCCGCACCGGGAGTCCCAAGGCGGCCGCCGAGCTCTTCGAAGGCCTGGTGGAGCACTTCGCGGCGCAGGGCCCGGTGCTCTTCTTCCTGCGCGACGTGGCGCTGGTGCCGGGCAGCTCGCTGTTGCCGGTGCTGATCCGCGCGCTGCGCCTGGGCCGCGCCCGCTTCATCTTCGAGTGCGAGCTCACCCGCGCGCACGCGCTGCTCAAGAGCGACGAGGCCTTCGCCGAGCGGCTGCACCTGGTGGTGGTGAACGAGCCGACGCCCGAGCGCGCGCGGTGGATCCTCTCCCGCCTCGCGGAGTCGCTGGAGTCCGAGCTGCTGGTGGCGGTGGACCCTTCGGCGTGCGACGTCGCGCTGCGGCTGAGCGTGAAGTTCCTGCTCGCGCGCCGCCTGCCGCGCAAGGCCATCGAGCTGCTCAAGGAGACGGCCGCCGAGGCCGCCGGGTCGAACCGCGAGCGCATCACCGGCGAAGACGTGCTGGCCCGCTTCTGCGCCACCACCCGCCTGCCGCGCTTCATGGCCGACGACGCGGTGCCGCTCGACCTCGCGGAGGTGGAGCGCTTCTTCGGCGCCCGCCTGCTCGGCCAGTCGGACGCGGTGCAGGCGGTGCTGCGCTCGGTGGCGCTGCTCAAGGCGGGGCTCAACAACCCGCGCCGCCCGCTGGGCGTCTTCCTCTTCTCCGGGCCCACCGGGGTGGGCAAGACGCACCTCGCGAAGCTGCTCGCGGAGTACCTCTTCGGCAGCCCCGACCGGCTGGTGCGGCTCAACATGGCCGACTACCCGGAGCCCGGCGACGAGGCGGTGCTCTTCGGCAACAGCTGGGCGCAGACCCACGAAGGCAAGCGCGGGGAGCTCACCCGCCAGCTCGAAGGCAAGGTCTTCACCGTGCTCCTGCTCGACGAGTTCGAGAAGGCGCACGAGAAGTGCCACGACCGCTTCCTGCAGCTCTTCGACGAAGGCCAGTTCATCAACGCCGCGGGCGAGGCGGTGCCGTGCAGCAACACGCTCATCGTGGCCACCAGCAACGTGGGCGCGGAGGTCTACACCTCGGCCGCGGTGGGCTTCGCCGCGCGCCGCAGCGACGACGAGCTCCTGGCGGACATCGACCGGCGCATCGCGGCCACCTTCCGGCCGGAGTTCCTCAATCGCTTCGACGCGCTCTGCCACTTCCGCCCGCTGGGGAAGGTGGAGATCCGCCGCATCGCCCAGCGCGAGGTGGGCCGGGTGCTGGAGCGCGACGGCATCCGCGCGCGCTCGCTCGACGTGGAGGTGGCGCCCGAGGTGGTGGACCTCCTGGTGGAGCGGGGCTACTCGCCCGCCCACGGCGCGCGCTACCTGCAGCGGGAAATCGAGAAGACGCTCACCGCGGCGCTGGCGGTAGAGATCGCCCGCGCGGCCCTGCCCCCCGGCACGCCGGTCAAGGTGGTGGCCCACAAGGGCCGGGTGCACGCCATCGCCGAGCCCAAGGTGCGCCGCGAGAAGGAAGCGGTGGCCCAGGCGCAGCTGCCGGCGGCGGGCGCGGCCTTCGCGAAGAAGAAGCTCGACCGGGGCGCGCTGGTGCTGGAAGCGGAACGGCTCTTCGTCTCGGCGGCGGCGGTGGCGGCGCGCGCCGGGCACGTCAAGCTCGAGACGCGCAAGCGCGAGCTGCTCGCGGCGTCGCAGTCGCCCGGCTTCTGGGACGACGGCGAGAAGGCGGCCAGGGACCTGCGCGAGTTCCGCCAGGTGGAGAGCCACCTCGCCGAGCTGGAGCGGCTGCGCGAGGTGTGCGGCGTCGCCAAGCGCCGCGCGCGCGAGGCGCGCAGCGAATTGCAGCTCGGCCACGCGGTGCGGGCGCTGGAAGAGGCGGCGCGCGAGGTGCATCTCGCCGAGGCGCGGCTGCTCGCCTCCGCCGGGGGCAACGCCGACGAGGCCTGGCTCGACGTGTCGGCCCAGGGCGCCGGCGCGGAGAGCTGGGTGCGCGAGCTGGTGGGGCTGTACCTCGGCTGGGCGGAGCGGCGCGGCTTCGAGGCGCGGGTGGAAGCGGAAGGCGACGAGCCGTGCCGCGCGGTGCTGCGGCTCTCTGGGCCCGGGGTGCAGGGCTTCCTCTCGGCGGAGCGCGGCGCGCACCGGCGCATCGACGACGACGCGCGCGCGGTGGCGTACGTGCGCCCGCTGGTGCCCAGCGCCTCGGCCGAGGCGCCGGCGCTCACCCGCCGCGAGGTGAAGCGGCGCGCGGGGCGCTTCGTGGAGCGGGTGGGGCAGGAGCTCACCGCGGTGAGCGAAGGCAGCGGCCGCGCGGTGTCGCTCGCGCTGCACCCCGACGCGAAGAACGGGGCCGCGCTGGCGGCGATGCTGCTCTCGAGCGAAGGCGACAGCCTCGACGAGGCCCGCCGCTACTTCGTCGGCCGCAGCGCCCGGGTGGAAGACCCGCGCACCGGCGAAGGCACGCCGCGGGTGAAGGAAGTGCTGCGCGGGGAAATCGACGGCTTCATCGCCGCGTGGATGGCGAGGCCCCCGCCCCAGGGGTAGCCCACTTCGGCTTCACACGGTTCCAGTCCCGGGTGTCTTGTCCTGCGAGAGACACCCATGTTCACCGCGCACTCCGACGGCTACGAGAAGCACCTCTTCGGGCAGACCGGCTGGAAGCTCAGTCGTCTCCTGGGGTTGGCCGCCATTCTCGGCCTGCTGGTCGCCGGCTGCCTGCGCTGAAGGCAGGCCTGACGCCTCACTCGTCGAGGCCCATCTTCTCTTCGACGTCGGCGTCGGTGAGCTTGGGCTGGGGCAGGGTGTCGAGCGGCGGGCGCAAGAGATTCATCGCCAGCGGCACGTAGCGCTCCACTTCCGGCCCCAGCTCCTGGGCGTAGTTCTTCGCCACCTCGGCGAGGCCGCTGTCCTTGGCGGGGAAGGAGCCGCCGGCGTCGGCGCCCCACTGCTCCGCGCCGTCGCTGCAGCGGAACAGGCGCAGCTCGATGGAGGCCTCGAAGCCGTCGCCCTGGGTGAGCACGGTGGGCTTGAGCCAGAGCACGCCGTCGCGGCCCTCGCCGCAGAGCGCGCCCATCGGCGGCGAGGGGTTGCTCACGGTGACGCCCATCATCAGGAAGTCGCGCTTCATGTGGACGTAGCGGCGGGCCACCTTGCCGAAGAGCTCGGCGACCTTCTCGTTGCCCAGTGGCAGCGGCTGCACCACGAGCTGCAGGCGCTTGACGCTGGGGGCGCCCGCGGTGGGCCAGTCGTCGCGGACCCGCTGCATCTTCACCACCGAGCAACCGCTCAGCACCACCGCCAGTGTCAGTCCCGATATCGCGCGCACGGAGAGCAATGTATTGAGCGTTCGATGCCGCGTCAGCCCCTTCGCGCCCTGAAGCCACGCACCCTCGCGGTGGGCCTGGGTCTGCTCGCGCACGCGGCCTTCGCCGAGGGCGACGCTCACCTGGACCCGGTGGCGCCGGTGGCGCTGGCGCTGGCGGTCATCCTCCTCGCGGCCAAGGTGGGCGGCGACCTCGCGGTGCGGCTCAAGCAGCCGGCGGTGCTGGGCGAGCTCCTGGTGGGGGTGCTCCTGGGGAACCTGGCGCTCCTCGGCTTCCCGCACCTGGAGTCGTACAAGTCGGACGCCGCGCTCGACCTCCTGGCGCGCCTCGGCGTGGTGGTGCTGCTCTTCGAGGTGGGGCTCGAGTCCACCGTGCGGCAGATGCTGCAAGTGGGGCTGCGCTCGCTGGCGGTGGCGGTGGTGGGCGTGGCGCTGCCCTTCGCGATGGGCTGGGCGGTGGGCGCGTGGCTGTTGCCCACCCACGGCGCGGCGGTGCACGCGTTCCTCGGCGCGACGCTGAGCGCCACCAGCGTGGGCATCACCGCGCGGGTGCTGAAGGACCTGGACCGCTCGCAGACCACCGAGTCGCGCATCATCCTCGGGGCGGCGGTCATCGACGACGTGCTGGGGCTGGTCATCCTCGCGGTGGTGGCGGGCGCCATCGGCGCGGCCGACCGGGGCGAGGCGCTGGGCTTCACCGACATCGGCGTGGTGGTGGCGAAGGCGCTCGGCTTCCTGGGCGGCGCGCTGGCGCTGGGCACCTGGCTGTCGCCCCGGCTCTTCCACCTCGCCTCGCGGCTCAAGGCGACCGGGGTGCTGCTCGCGGTGGCGCTGGCCTTCTGCTTCCTCCTCGCGGCGGCGGCGCAGGCGGTGGGCCTGGCGCCCATCGTGGGCGCCTTCGCGGCGGGCCTCATCCTCGAGGACACCCACTTCGCGGAGCTGGCGAGCAAGGAGCACCACAGTCTCGACTCGCTGATCCACCCCATCGGCGCCTTCCTCTCGCCCGTCTTCTTCGTGCTCATGGGCATGCGGGCCGACGTGCGCCAGTTCCAGGACGCGCAGGTGCTGCTGCTGGCGCTGGTGCTCACCGTGGTGGCCATCGCCGGCAAGGTGCTCGCCGGGGTGGGCGCGTACGGCAAGGGCGTCGACCGGCTCACCGTGGGCCTGGGCATGGTGCCGCGCGGCGAGGTGGGGCTCATCTTCGCCAACGTGGGGTTGAGCCTTTCCCTCAAGGGCGAGCCGGTGGTGAGCGCGGCCACCTACGGCGCGGTCCTCTTCACCGTGCTGGCCACCACCCTGGTGACGCCCCCGGCGCTGCGGTGGTCCCTGGGGCGCCAGGGCGCGAAAGTTGCGCTCGGCTGAAGAGGTGGGGTTTCGTGGAAGCGTCGTGACGCGCACCGGTCTTCGTCTCGTGCTGTCGCTCCTGGTGCCGCTCACCGCGTGCAGCGGCCGTGGGCCCAACGACTGCGACCCGGGCAAGACGTACACCTGCTACCCGGGGCCAGCGAATACCGAGGGCGTGGGCCAGTGCCGCGCGGGCAGCTACCTCTGCCCGGCGTCGGGGAAGTCGGCGGCCTGCGTGGGCGCGGTGGTGCCGCAGGGCGAGCTCTGCGACGGCAAGGACAACGACTGCAACGGCGAGGTGGACGAAGGCGTGCTCAACGCGTGCGGGGGCTGCGCGCTCCTCGACCACGAGCCGGGCGAGACCTGCCCGTCGTGCGGCACGTACATCTGCCAGGGGAAGGACGCGGTCACCTGTCCGGGCGGCACGCCCAACAACTGCAACCAGTGCAACCGACCCAACGTGACGGGGCTGGGCGGCGCGTGCGTGGCGGCCAACGGCTGCATGGGCGTCGCCAAGTGCCCCACCGACGGCGGGAGCGAGCCCGACTGCGCCGCGGCGGACAAGAACAACTGCCGGGTGTGCAACGCGCCCGACGTGGCGGGGCTGGGCGAGGCGTGCACCAGCGGCGGCTGCCCGGGCACCAAGGCGTGCGACGGCGCCGGCACCGGCTTCGTGTGCGCAGGGCCCAACCGCAACAACTGCAACCAGTGCAACCGGCCCGACGTGCCGGCGCTGGGCAGCCGCTGCCAGCTGAGCGGCCCGGGCTGCGGCGTGGTGCAGTGCGACCCGGGCGGCGACGGCGGCTCGTGCCAGGCCGCGGTGGACGACCCCGACGGCGACGGCGTGAAGGGGCCCTGCGACAACTGCCCCGCGGTTTCCAACGTGAGCCAGGGCGACCTGGACGGCGACGGGAAAGGCGACGCCTGCGACAACTGCCCGATGGTGGCGAACCCCACCCAGGCCGACGGCGACGGCGACGGGAAGGGCGATGCCTGCGACAACTGCCCGGCGGTGGCCAACGCCGACCAGAAGAACGCCGACGGCGACGCCCAGGGTGACGCCTGCGACACCGACGACGACAACGACGGCATCCTCGACACCGCGGACGACTGCCCCACGGTGAGCAACGCGAGCCAGAAGGACGGCGACGGCGACGGCAAGGGTGACGCCTGCGACAACTGCCCGGCGCTCGCCAACGCCACCCAGCTGGACAGCGACAGCGACGGCAAGGGCGACGTCTGCGACAACTGCGCGGCGACGCCGAATGCGACCCAGGCCGACGGCGACGGCGACGGGCGCGGCGACGTCTGCGACAACTGCCCCACGGCGTCCAACGCCACGCAGAAGGACACCGACGGCGACGGCAAGGGCGACGCCTGCGACAACTGCTTCAGCATCGCCAACGCGAGCCAGGTCGACTCCAACGGCAACGGGCGCGGCGACGTGTGCGACGTGCTGCTGAGCGAGGTGTCGGCGGCGAGCGCGACCAGCGCCAGCGACGAGTTCGTCGAGCTCTACAACCCCAACCCCACGCCGGTGGCCATCGGCGGCTGGAAGCTGCAGTACCGCTCTCAGGCCGGCGCCAGCTACCAGACGGTGGACACGCTGGTCGCGGGCGCCACCATCGCCGCGCACGGCTACTACCTCGTCGTCTCGGGGACGGCGGCCGGGTACACCGGTACGCCCGCGGGCGACGAGGTGGCGAAGACGGGCGGCGGGGTGGACACCACGCTGGGCTTCGCCGGCACCTCGGGCCACGTGCGGCTGGGGCTCCCCACCGTGGGCACCGCCACCGACGCGGGCGACCCGCTGGTGGCGGACACGCTGGGCTGGGGCACCGCGGTGGGGCCGGAAGGCGCCCCGGCGGTCGCGCCCGACTTCACCGCCGGGCAGAGCCTGGAGCGCAAGGCCAAGTCGGCGAGCACCGCGGCGTCGATGGCGAGCGGCGGGGCGGATCAGTACGGCGGCAACGGCTACGACTCCAACGACAACTCGCTCGACTTCGTCACCCGCACCTCGCGCCAGCCGCAGTCGAAGGCCTTGCCGCCGGAGCCGTGAGGGCGCGCGTGCGCGTCGCGCCGGCTCGCCTGGGTCAGCTCCCCGTGGCAGGGTCGGCCCCGTGGTGAACCTCATCGCCCTCGCGATTCCGCTCTTCTTCCTCGGCATGGGCGTCGAGGCGTGGGTGGCGCTCAAGCGCAAGCGAGCGCTCTTCCGGCTGGGCGACGTCATCGCCGACCTGGGCTGCGGGGTGGGGCAGCAGCTCGTCACCGGCTTCTACGCGGCGGCGCTGCTCGGCGCGTACGAGTGGCTCTACCAGCACGGGCGCCTCGTCACCTGGCCAACCTGGGCCGGCTGGGTGGGCGCCTTCCTCGGCGTCGAGGTGGCCTACTACTGGTGGCACCGGCTCTCGCACGAGGTGAACCTGCTGTGGGCCGCGCACGTGGTGCACCACCAGAGCGAGGACTACAACCTCGCCGTCGCGCTGCGGCAGTCGGTCACCACGAGCCTCAGCTCGTTCCCCTTCTTCGCGGTGCTGGCGGTGCTCGGCGTGCCGACGCTGCCCTTCGCAGTGCTCAACTCGCTCACCACCCTGTACCAGTTCTGGATTCACACCGAGCTGGTGCCGAAGCTGGGCGTGCTGGAGAAGGTGCTCAACACGCCCGCGCTCCACCGGGTGCACCACGCGGTGAACCCGCAGTACCTCGACAAGAACCACGGGGCGACGTTCGCGGTGTGGGACCGGCTCTTCGGCACCTACGCGCCGGAAGAGGAGCGCTGCATCTACGGCACCACCACGCCGCTGCGCAGCTTCAACCCGCTGTGGGCGCAGCTCGAAGGCTTCGCGCGGCTCTTGCGCATGTCGCGCGCGGCGCCCAGCGTGGGGCAGGCGCTCGCGGTGTGGTTCCGCTCCCCGGCGTGGAAGCCCGACTGGTGGCGGGAAGACGAGCCGCCGCCGCTCGACGCCCGCCCGGTGTACCGGGCCAGCGTGGCGCCCGGCCGCACGCGCTACGTGCTGGTGCAGCTCTCGGTGCTGCTCGCGGCCACCTTCTGCGACGTGATGTGGGGCGCGGCGCTCGCGCTGCCGCAGCAGGTGGTGGTGGCCACCGTCATCCTGCTCGGGCTGTGGTCGATGAGCGCGCTGGTGGAGTCGAAGGCCTTCGCGCCCAAGCTCGAGGCCGGGCGCCTGGTGGCCACCCTGGCGTCGGCGGCGTGGCTGCTGCTGGGCTGACGGGCGCGGTCCGTCGTCAGAAGGTGCCGGCGTACTGCAGCAGCAGGCTCGCGGGCGGCAGCTCGAGCTGCATCGGCGACTGGCGCTTGCTGGCGCGCAGCGCGTCTTCCAGCCGGCGGCGGTCCTCGGTGAGGCGCTCGCGCTCCTCGCGCGCGGGGCCCGCGGCGCGCACCCCGGTGACGATGCCGATGGCGCTCAGCACCAGGCCCAGGCCCGCCACCACCAGCATGCCGACGTGGAGCCCCACCGGCAGCGAGCGGCCGCGGCTGCCCAGCACCGCGCCGGTGAACAGGAGCATGCCTTCGCCCAGGAAGCCGGTGCTGGCGAGGCCGATGCCCACGTAGAGCGAGACGGCCGACGGAATGGGCCAGTTGGTGTCCAGCAAGCGCAGGCGGGTGTTGATGGCGTCGATGTCCGCCTGCAGCTGCTCCTGCTCGGTGCGCACGGGAACGGGCGGCGGCGCCGTGGCTTCGACGGCGAGCACTCCTGCCAGGACCAGACTCAGCATGGGCGCGCGCCTAGCACAGGCGGCCCCCGGCGCGCCCTGGCCCGCAGCGTGCAACCGTGGGCGTCGCGATGACCTGCTCTCTCCGCAACCTGGCGGTGCGCCACGGCGCCGCCCTCGGATTTTCGTGTCTGGTGGCGCTGGCCGCCGGGTGCGGTGGTTCCACGGCCGAGACGTCTCCCCAGGGGCCGAACATCATCGAGTGCCAGCAGCTGCCCAACACCCCGTCGACCTCCTTCCTCTCGCCCATCGCGGTGCAGGGCCAGCCGCTCGACGTGCCGGTGGGCGTCGCGGTGTGCGGCGACGCGCAGGGGCTGTCGCTGCAGGCCACCGCCGAGGTGCGCGACCTCGACGAGGTGCTGGTGGACTCGGAGCTGCGCGGGCTGCGCGCCGAAGGCAGCGCGGTGCTGGCGACGGTGCACTTCGTGCCGACGCGCTCGACCCCGTACTACGTGCGGGTGCGGTTCGAGCCCGGGCTCGGCCAGGTGCAGCGCTTCATTCCCGTGGCGATCGACCGCTCGAGCGCGCCGCGGCGCCGGGTGGCGCTGCCGCCGGACGTGCGCTGCGGTGGCGCGGAGTTGCTCCAGAGCGGGGCGGTGCTCTGCGAGGCGACCGATGGCGGGGCGATGCTGGTGCGCGACGACGGCGGCGTGGCGCAGCGCTGGCCGGGCTCGCGCCTCGCGCTCGCGGCGAAGGGAGCGCAGGTGTGGGTCGCCGAAGGGCCGTACCTCACGCGCTACCGCGACGAAGGCCAGGGTCCGCTGATCCGCGAAGGCGACTTCACCGCCGAAGGCGACATCGCCTGGGTGGTGCCGCTCGACGCCGGCACCGCGCTGCTCGGCCGCTACCCGGCGAAGGCGCCGGTCATCCAGTGGAACGGCTCGTCCATCTTCCCCGGCTTCGTGGAGCCGGTGTCGCAGGTCTTCGAGGACGCGGGCGCCCGGGTCGACGCCGGCCCGCCGCTGCACGTCACCCGGCCGGAGTGGTCGCAGAAGGTGGGCGCGGTGGGCACGCGCGCGGTGTGGGCCGACGACGCGCTGTGGGTCGCCACCAACCGCAACGTCTGCCGCGTGTCGCTCGACGCTGGCAGCGGGAGCTGCATCGAATCGAACCCCATCGGCCTCGACGGCGAGGCGGCGCGGATCGGCTCCTCGGTCGTGACGCGCACCCCGCTGGGGCGCGGCG
>JAIBBQ010000362.1 GCA_019694595.1 Myxococcaceae bacterium | reverse complement strand
ACCGCACTGCCGCCACCGGCCGCCGAGCCTCCGCCGCTGGCGAGCCCGCCTCCCGACGCGGCGCCGCCACCCGAGGCGCCCGCGCCACCGCCGGAAGCGCCCGCGCCGCCTCCGCTCGAGGAACCGCCTCCACCGGCCGAACACCCGACCGCGAGCACGACGAACGCGACGATTCCCAAGCGCAGCATGTGGCCCCCCAGGCGACGGAAGGCCACACGGTACGAGGCTCGCCCGGTGAGCGAAAGGGGCCGCTACGGGGCGAGGTCGGCCGCGTTCACCTGGAACATGCGGCCGGCCTGCACCGGCAGCGCGCGCAGCGGCGAGAAGAAGAGCTGGGTGTCCTGCTGCCGGTAGTAGGCGATGTAGAGCGTCTGCACCGTCCACCCGAGCGTGTTCAGCGCGGCGATGGTCTCGTCATCGAGCACCGGCGCCACCCGGTTGCCGCTGGTGAGCGTCATGTCGGAGGCCTTCACCAGCCGCAGCACTCCGGTCTGGCCGGCGGGGCCTCCGGGCGGTCCACCCACCACGCTGACGAAGAAGGTGTCGAAGGTCCCGTCGGGGATGCGCACCTCGGTCTTGAGGCCCTGGCGCGGACCGAAGAAGGTGTCGAGGTTCGCGAGCGGCGGCGGGGCCGGCACCGACACCGACACCGTGGGCATGCCCGACGGGGTGTGCTCGACGGTGAGCGAGTCGGTGGCGTCGAAGGCCGCGCCGCCCACGAGCCCGGTGATGACGTAACGGGTGCCGTTGAAGGTCGCGGTGCCGGTCTGCCGCCCGCTCTTGAGGAGAATGGGGCTCACGCCGGAGTTCGACCGGAAGCTCGCGACGCCGCTGTAGAGCGCGGTGCCGGCGGCCGACGGGAAGAACTTGGCGCGCACGTCGTCATGCGCGTGGATGAGGTTGGCCGTCACCCCCGGCGCGGCGGCGGTGTAGCCGGCGTCGGTGCGGGTCACCTTGGCGTTGTCCGACAGCATGATGGCGTCACCGCCGATGCCGCACTTGATGAGGGGCGAGGTGGCGCGCACCGTCGCTTCCTGGAAGGCCAGGGTCCCGAAGATGGGGGTGAGGCCATACTGAGCCTGGATCACCGTCTGCAGGTTGACCGTGCCGTCGCGCGTGCAGCTGTAGGTGAAGGGCACCGACGCGGTCGGGGGCGCGGAGATGCTGCTCACGCGGAGGTGCAGGCCGTCGAGGGTCTCCTCGACGCCCATGCCACCGACCACCACCCCCAGCTTCACCACCGGGCTGCCGGACGTCGTCACGTCGGCCGCGACCAGCGCAGACGACCCCGTCTTGTTGGTGATGTCCAGGTGGCCGCTGTACTCCACGTTGAGCGGACAGTCGGTGCAGCCGAGCGTCCACGTCGCGTCGTACGGGGGCGGGGGCGGCGCACGCGGCGGCGGTGCGACCTTGGGGATCGTCTGCTTCACCGCGCCGGCCGCCTCGCTGGGCAAGAGCCGCACGCTGCCGCGGCTGACCGCGGACCGGAGGCTGTCGATGAAGGCCGGGGTCGCCGAGAGCACGTCGCCAGGTGCCGCTGCCTTCGCCGGGTCCACCGCCGAGACCACCGGCTTCTGCCGGCAGTTGCCCGAGTGGGTGACCGACAGCGCGTGGGAGAAGTCGCTGGTGAACACGGTGACCGTCAGGGTTCCGGGCCCCACGCTGTTGCACTTCACGAGGAAGGGACCGCCTTCCGGTTCCTTCACGTTGAGGTCCACGTTCTGCGGCAGGCCGACGTCCACCGCGCCCGGCACGAGCTCCACCGAGCCCGCCGCGGCGACCACGTACTGCCCGACGAAGAAGGTGCCGCCATCGGTCAACAGCGGGCGAATGAGGCCGACCGACGCCACCCAGGGCGGGCTGCCGAACTCCTTGTCGAAGCTCTGCGACTTGAGCTGCGGCTCGAGCACCACCACCACGCCGTCGGCGCGCTGCGCGCCCGCGGGCACGTTCTCCACCACCACGTCGGTGAAGTGGCTCACCTCCACCACGCCCACGCCGAGCGCCGGGCCGGAGTGACCGACCGCCGCGGCCTTGATGGTGCGCGCGCTCTCGCTGCCGCCGTCGGCGCTCACCAGCCGGGCCGAGAAGAAGCCCAGGCCTCCATCGGTCTCCGTCCCCGGCAGCAAGGGGAAGAAGAGGAACGCGGGCCGCTCGAAGGTCTGACCTTCGGGGAGCAGGCGGTAGCCGCCGTCGCGCGGCTCGATGGTGATGGGCGCGGTCCCCAGGGCGCCGCCGTCGGGAATCCAGAGGAAGGCGGAGTTGTCGCTGCTGGCCACGATGCGTTCCGGCCGGTCGTTCGGCGCGCCCCCGCCGACGCCGCCCGTGCCGCCGCCGGAGCTCGCCGCGCCTCCGCCCGAGGCCCCGGTGCCCCCGCCGACGCTGCCCGCTCCACCACCCGAGCTCCCGGCGCCGCCGCCCGAGGCCCCCGCGCCACCACCCGAGCTGCCGCCGCCGCCACCACCACAGGCAGCCACAACCACCGCACACAGCACGACCAGCACTCGACGCATGAGAAGCCCCCCGGAAAGGGGCACACCGTACTCCAATGCCCGCTCGGGTTCGCGCGGTCAGGCGGCGGTCGAGCCCGGCCGCCACGACGGTGGAGAGCGCTCGGGGGCGGGCGGGTCGCCGCGACGCCGCACCAGCGCGTCGCCCGGCGCGGGAGCCGGGAGCCCGGCGACCAGGGCGTCGACCGCGAACGTGTCGTGACCAGCGGCGAGGTCCTCGCCCCAGAAGGAACTCAGCACGGTGCACCGCGGGTCGCGGGCGTCGCACCGGAAGCGCAGCTGGCGCGCCCCCGCGAGGAACAGCAGGTAGGCCGACGAGGCCCCGTGCAGCAGCGCGTCGCCGGGTGAGCCGGTGAGCGGGTGGTCGAGCACCACCACCCGCGCGGAGGTCGGACCGTTGTGTTCGACCACCACCCTCCCCGTGTTGCGCCAGTACGCCCAGAGCCCCGCCGAGCGCGCGACGAGCCGACGGGGGCCCGAGACCCGGGTGAGGAAGCGCTGCGCCCGGCCGACGTGCCGGCGCATGAGCGCCAGGCCGGTGCGCACCAGCGCTTCGTCGCCGTGGTGGGCCCGGATGGTGCGGACCAGCGTGGCCTGCACCTCCTCGTCGTACCAGCGGCCCGGCAAGTACCCCGTGCGGTACTGCGCCCGCTGCGCCGGGGTGAGCGCGTCGGCGAAGCGCTCGAGCAGGCCCTCGCCGTGGAGCAGCCGGGCCGCGGCCAGCGCGTTGAGCAGCGCGGTACCTCTCAGCAACGGGCGGGAGCTGGGCTCGCTCATCGATGGACTCGAGGCTCAATGCGGCGAGGCCCCCGGTTGGATCACGGATTGGCGAAACCCCTGTGGTTTCGGGGCCTGCGCGCAGCGGGGGCCATCGCGGTCGCTCCGCTCGGCCGGTGCCGGGGGTATCGTGCGCGCCCCATGGCGGCCTGGCTCGCGGTGACGGTGTGGAGCGCGCTCGCGGCGGCGCCGGGCCCCACCGAGCCGATGCCGCTCGCCATCACCTGGACTGCGCCGGAAGAGTGCCCGCTGCGCGAGCGCTTCGAGGCCGAGCTGGGCGTGCGCACCGCCAAGGCGCGGCCCGCGACGCCGGCCGAGACGCCGGGGGCGACGCTCGACATCCGCATCGTCAAGGCGGGCGCGCGCTACCAGGCCACCTCGAAGCTGCGGGTCGGCTTCGGCGGACTCACCGTTCGCGAGCTGAAGGGCGCCCGGTGCGACTCCCTCATCGGCGCGTTGAGCCTCACCATCGCGCTGCTCATCGACCCCGAAGGGGCGCGCACCAGCCCGGTCGCGCCCGAGGAGCTCCGACCGGAGCCGCTCGCCCCGCCGCCGGCGAGCCCGCCGCCTGCCGCGCCCGCGCCGGGTCGGCAGGAACTTCCGCCCGCGCCGGCCCCGGTC
>JAIBBQ010000115.1 GCA_019694595.1 Myxococcaceae bacterium | reverse complement strand
GCTCGACGGAGCGCCGCCGCCCGCGCCGCCGCCCGAGGAGCTGCCGCCGCCGCCGCCGGCCCCGCCGCCGGAGCCGGTCGGGCAGTAGCCGCTGTTGGTGTCGCCGGTGTTGCCGCCGGTCACCCAGGCCGCCGGGCTGTAGTGGCCGTTGGTGGCGGCCGTCTGCGCCTGCGTCTTGATCCACGTGGCGTTGCCGAAGACGCTCTCGTAGACCGTGTTGTTGCAGGCGTTCGCCGGCCCGCGCGAGACGGTGCCGATGACGCGGCCGAGCGAGTCGAGTGCGGGGCCGCCGGAGTCGCCTTCACAGGTGCCGCGCGCGGTGCTGGCGCCGCCCACCCACTCCAGCGTCGGGTGGGTGCCGCCGCCGCACTGGCCGGCGCAGTACGCCGTCATGCCCGAGACGCTGTAGCGGGTGCCCGCCGCCTGGCCGGTGGGCGAGGTGATGCCGAACCCCACCGCGCGGTACCCTTCGTTCCTGGAGACGGCGTAGTCCACGCGCGGCATCAGGGGGCAGATGCCGCGGAGCGAGGTGCTGAGCTCGAGCACGCTGACGTCGTTGCCGCAGATGCTGTTGCCGGGCACCGCGACGCTGCGCACGCCGAACCAGGTGACGCCGTCGACCCGCGGGAGCACCCCGTGGTTGAACGCGTTCGCGGCGGCGATGTAGCTGCTCGTCACGTAGAAGCTGCTCGCCGAGTAGAGGTTGCCGAAGGGCGAGGTGGTGCAGCTGTTGATGGCTCCGGTGGGCGCCACGCAGTGGTGGGCGCTCAGCACCAGGTTGGGGGCGATGAGCGTGCCGGTGCAGATGGCCGCGCTGGTGCCGGTGTTGATGAAGATGGCCACCACCGCGGGGTCGGCCTGGTCGATCTGCCCGCCCTGGATGGGCTGGCCGACGGCCTCGGGTGCGTCGGCGGCAGTCAGGCCTTCGGTCCCACCGCAGCCGATGGCGGCGGTGTACAGCACGAGAGGAACGATCGAAGAACGCATGGCGCGCGGCGCTGAGCACTTGCCGTGCCTCGTGCAAGGGCCCGAAAGTTGGCGGTAGTCAGATGTAGTTCCAGGGCATCGGCTTCACGGATCCGCCCTGGTGGGTGAGTGGAGTCAGGTCAGGAGGCGCACGATGCACGTGGCGATCACCGGAGCGTCGAGTGGCATCGGCGAGGCGCTGGCGCGGGAGTACTTCCGCCGTGGGGAGCAGGTCACGCTGGTGGCGCGGCGTCGCGAGCTGCTGGAGCAGCTGCGGCAGGCGGCCTCGACGCCGGTGCACCTGGCGGTGGCGGACCTGTCGGACCCCGCCCAGCAGCTCGCGTGGATTCCCGAGGCGGAGGCGGCGAACGGCCCCATCGACGTGCTCATCAACAACGCGGGCGTGCAGATCGTCGCCCCCTTCGTGGAGACCGACTGGAAGGCGGCCCAGCAGCTGCTCGAGCTCGACCTCACCGCACCGCTGCGGCTCTCGCAGCACGTGGGGCGGGCGATGGCGTCGCGAGGGCGCGGCACGCTGGTCGACGTGACCTCGATGGCCGCCATCGCGCCCACGCCGGGCATGGCCTTCTACAACGCGGCCAAGGGCGGCCTGGCGGCGGCGTCCGAGGCGCTGCGCGCGGAGCTCAAGCCGCTCGGGGTGCACGTGGTGACGGTGTACCCGGGCCCGGTGCGCACCGCGCTCGAGGCGAAGGGGCGGGCGAGCTACGAGGCCTCGCGCCTGGCCGAGCTGCTCGCGCCCACCGGCGACGCGGCGGTGCTGGCGCGGCTGGTGGCGCGGGCCGTGGAGCGCCGCGCGCCGCGCGTCATCTACCCGCGGCTCAACGTGTTCGCGCGGTACTTCCCCGCGGTGACGCGCCGGATGCTCGACGCCTTCACGCCGAAGCTGAAGGCGCTGCCGCGCTGAGCGGGCCCGGCCCTCGCACCGCAGAGGCTCACGGCTCCGGTGCGAGCCACCCGCCGGGGGCGAAGGTCAGGAGCCCCACCGCCGCCAGCGCGAGGCCGCCCGACACCGCGAAGGCCACGTTGGCGCCCTTCGCCTGGCCGAGCGCCTGCTGGTGAAGGCTCTGCGCTGCGCCCACGGCCTCGGTGCTCTGCGCCTCGGCGGCGTGCTGCGAGGCGAGCACGCCCAGCGTGAGCCCGACCACGAGGGACGCGGCGCTCGCGCCCGCGGCCGAGTACCCGGCGACGCGCCCCCAGCGAGGGCCCGGGGCGGTGTCCACCTGCGCTGCGGGGGCCACCGGCAAGGCGGCGGGCGTGAGCTGAGGAACGACCGGGGCGTCCTTGGTGGTGGCGGCGGGGGCCTCGGCTGCTGCGGGGCCGGGTGCCGGCGCCGGCGTGGCCGGGGCCGGAGCGCCGGATCGGGTGGCAGCGTCCTTCCACCAGTCGGCGATGCGGGGCGCCACGTCGGCGGGGAGCTCGAGCGTGGGGTCGAGCCGGCGGGCCACGCGGAACGCGGCCACCGCTTCCGGGGCGTGGGACAGCTCGCCGTGCGCGATGCCCGCGTACATCTCGACCTGGGCGAGGTCGGCGTCGGTGTTCTGCGGCCAGGCGCGCGCCTTCTCGAGCGTCACCAGTGCTTCCGCCTCGTGGAAGGTGCGCAGCTGCTGCACGGCCTTGCCGAGGAGCGGGTTGTGGAACGCGCCGGGCTCGGACGCGAGCAGCAGGGCAGCGAGCGGGGCGAGGTGGAATGCGGCCATCGGGGTGGGCCTACTGTAGCCTCGCCGGCCGGATGCCTTCGACGCAGACGGTGCGCACGGTGCTGGACCCCAAGGGCGGGCGGCGGCTGCTCGACGTGCCGGCGCTGGAGCTGGCGGTGGTGGGGCAGGCGGGCTCGCTGCGGCGCTTCAGCCAGCCGGTCATCAGCATCGGCAGCGCCGACGGGGTCGACTTCCGCATCGAGGGCGCCACGGTGAGCGCGGTGCACTGCGAGCTGCGCGCCGACGAGCGCGGCCTGCGGGTGGTGGACCTGGAGTCCAAGAACGGCACGCTCCTCGGGGGCCGCCGGGTGCAGGAGGCCTGGCTCGAGGACGTGGACGAGCTCCAGCTCGGCCAGGTGCGGGTGTCGGTGCAGGCGCAGGCGCGCCCCGGCGAGCGCAGCCTCTTCGAGCGCAACGGCTTCGGGAAGCTCAAGGGCGGCTCGTGGCGGATGCGCGAGCTCTACGCGCTGCTGGAGAAGGCGGCGGCGTCGGAGGCGCCGGTCCTGCTCACCGGCGAGACGGGCACCGGGAAGGAGCTGGCGGCCGACGCCATCGTGCAGGCGAGCGCGCGCAAGGCCGGGCCGCTGGTGGTGGTCGACGGCTCGCGGCTGACGCCCGACCTCGCCGACAGCGAGCTCTTCGGCCACGAGAAGGGGGCCTTCACCGGCGCGGCGAGCCAGCGCCTCGGGGCGTTCGAGCGCGCGCACCAGGGCACGCTCTTCCTCGACGAGGTGGGCGAGCTGTCGGCCGACGTGCAGGCGCGGCTCCTCGGCGTGCTGGAGCGCAAGCGCTTCACCCGCGTGGGCGGCACCAAGGCCATCGACGTCGACGTGCGCGTCATCTCGGCCACCCACCGTCGGCTGGAGCGCGAGGTCAACCGGGGCACCTTCCGCGCGGACCTCTTCTTCCGGCTGTCGGCGCTGCACCTCTCGCTGCCGCCGCTGCGGGAGCGGGCGGAGGACATTCTCGGGCTGGTGTCGCACTTCGTCGCCGAGCTGGGCGCGCGGCAGCCGCTGCCCCCGGCGGTGCTGGAGTCGCTCTGCGCGCGGGACTACCCGGGCAACGTGCGCGAGCTGCGCAACGCCGTGGAGCGCGCGGTGCTGGGGCTGGAGCCGGGTGAGGCGGCGGATCCGTCGGCGGCCGAGCCCGCCGGGGTGGACCTCGCGGTGCCGTTCCGGCTGCACAAGGCGCAGGTCATCGACCGCTTCGAGCGCGCCTACGTGACGGCGCTGCTCGAGGCGCACGGCGGCAACGTGACCAAGGCCGCGCAGCACGCCGGGCTCAACCGCGTGCATCTGCACGAGATCGTCCGCCGGCTCGGGCTGGGGACCTGAAGCCGACGTGAAGTCTCCGGGCGACGTCACCTTCGTGGTGCACCGGGCGCTGGGCGGCGGCGGCATGGCCGACGTCTTCCTCGCCACCATGAAGGCGGGCGGCGAGGAGACCAAGGTCGCGCTCAAGCGGATGCGGCCCACCCTGGTGGCGGATCCGTCGTACCGGGTGCACTTCGAGCGCGAGGCGCGCATCGGGGCGTCGCTGCGGCACCCCAACGTGGTGGCGCTCCACCGCTTCGGCGAGGACGCGCAGGGGCCGTGGCTCGCGCTCGAGCTGGTGGACGGGGTGCCGGCGGCGCGGCTGATGGCGGCCCGGCCCGGACACAGCGGCGTGCTCCCGCTCGCGGTGGCGCTCGGCGTGCTCGCCGACGTGGTGGAAGGCCTCGACTGCGCGCACCGGCAGGGCATCGTCCACCGCGACCTCTCGCCCGACAACGTGCTGGTGGGCTTCGACGGGGTGGCGAAGCTGTCGGACTTCGGCATCGCGCGCGCCGAGGAGGCGACGCGGCTCACCACCACCGGAACGGTGCGCGGCAAGGTGGCGTACCTCGCCCCGGAGCTGTTCGACGGCGCGCCGAGCTCGAGCGCGACCGACCGCTACGCGCTGGGGGTGCTGGCCTTCGTGCTGCTCGGAGGCGTGCCGCCCTTCGGGCAGGTGAACGAGGCCGAGCTCATCAAGCGCATCCTCTCGGTGGAGCCGCCGCGCCTCGACGAGCTGCGGCCCGAGGTGCCCGCCGAGGTCGCGGAGTGGGTGGCGTCGGCGCTCGCCAAGGCGCCCGCCCAGCGGCCGCAGGGGCTGGAGGGCCTGCGCGACGCGCTCGCGAAGCACGTGGGCTCGGAAGACGCGCGGCACGCGGCGGTGCGCGCCTGGGTGGAGCCGCAGCGCAGCCAGCTCGGTGTCCCGTCGCTCGAGGTGCCGAGCGAGGCGCCGAGCGCGCAGACCGTGGAAGAGCCCGCGTCGCCTGCGCCGCCCGGTGGTCGAAGGCGGGCGTGGCTCGGACTCGCTCCGGTGGTGCTGCTCGCGGCTGGCGCGCTCGCGTGGTGGGGGTGGCCTGTCGCTCCTCCGCCGGCGCCCGTCGTGGTGCCAGCCCGGGTCGAGGCTCCGCCGCCCGCGGTGGCGGCGGCGGAGGTGGACGCCGGCGTGGCCGAGCCGCCCGAGGAGCCGGTGGCGCAGGCGCGCCCGGCCGTGGAGCACCCCGCGCCGCCGACCGGGCGGACGGGCTCGCTGTGGATCCGCGTGAGGCCGTGGGCGCAGGTGTTCCTCGACGGCAAGGACCTGGGGCAGACGCCGCTGGCGCCCATCAAGCTCGCGCCCGGCAAGCACACCGTGCTGCTGGTCAACGAGAAGCTCCGGGTGCGCAAGAGCTACCCGGTGCGGGTCTTCGCGGGCCGGCAAGCGGAGCTCAAGGTCGCCTTCGACGAAGGCCCCTGAGACTCACTTCGCGGCGGTGGCCCCGAGCGCCAGGGTGAACACCTCGACGGCGCGCGACTCGTTGGGGGCCCAGGTGAGCGTGACGCCGGCGTCGCTCGTCGTGGTCCACTGCGCCTCGGCGCTGACGGCGTTGGTGCGGGTGAAGACCGAGAAGAGCGCCGAGCGCTGGGTGCGGCTGGTGTACGGCGTGCCCACCTGCGAGCGCAGCCCGATGGCGGAGACCTCCGAAGGCCCGGTGCCGGCGCCGAAGCTGAAGAGCGAGTCGTAGGTGGGCTTGGTCAACGGCGCCTCGTTCACGCTCATCGCGAGGATCAGCCCCGGCGTCGCGCCCAGCGGCAGGTCCTGCTCGGCCGGCGAGGCCGCGGTGGTCTTGAGCAGCCGGCTCGCTTGCGCGAAGGGCATCGAGAGCGAGAGCGACACCGCGCGGCGGGCGCCGTCGGTGGCGGTGGTGGCCTGGTACTGCACCCCGTCGGGCTTGAGCGTGCCGGTCCCTTCGAGCGTCACCACGAAGTCCTGGTTGGCGGCGCTGAGCCCCAGCAGGCCCCGGTCGGCGCGCTGGAAGTGGGCGCTGCCGTAGTTCGAGTTGTCGGAGTCGACCCGCGCGACCGCCACCGCGAACTGGCTCCGGGGCTCCACCACGCCGAGGCCGAAGCCGCTCCCGGCGACCCGGGTGCCGAGCGCCGTGGACGGGCCGACGAAGGTCACCAGGCTCAGCACCGCCTGCGGGGCGAAGGGCAGCCCGCTGACGCCGGCGTTCCCGGGGGCTGCTGGCGTGGTCCACTCGCTCACCTCGGCGCGGACGCTGGCACCGCCGAGCACCACCGCGTGCACCTGCACCGCCGCCGCGGGCGCCGTCGTCCACCGCAGCACGAAGCCGCTCGCGTCCCAGCGCAGCAGCGTCGCCCGGCCGGCGACCGAGCCGTCGGCCGCGAGCCACACCAGCGCCGCGTCGTCGAGCTCCGAGAAGGCGCGCGTCTTGCCGCCCGAGTCGGTGTCCAGGTTCGCCAGGGCGCGGCTGTGCACGCCGTCGCTCAGGCCGAGGCCGAAGATGGAGGTGTCTTGCTTGCCGTCCGCGGGGAGCGCCACCGTCCACAAGAGCAGCGCCGCGGGCGTGGTGCCGAGCGCGTGGGGCACGGTCTGGTCGCCGCTGGTGGTGGTGAAGGTGAGCCGCTGGAAGACGGCGGGAGGGCCGGAGAGGCCGCCGCCGGAGCCGCCCTGACCACCCGAGCCACCCGAGCCGCCGTTGCCCCCGGTTCCGCCACCGGGGCTCGCGGCGCCGCAGCGCAGGTCGGCGCCGCAGACGAGCGGGGCCGGGCAGGGGTCGCTGTCCGAGCACCGCTTCCCGGTCGCGTCGAGTGGCGCGATGACGCAGCCCGCGACGAGCGTGACGACGAGCGGGAGCGCGAGACGGCGGTGCGGCATGCCGCCGGGCATCATCGCCAATGCCGGGCGCCTCAGCGAGGACGGCGTCGCCGCAGCCACACCGCGGCGAGCCAGAGGGCGCTCGCCGCGCCGGCGGTCGAGCAGCCGCCGGCCGGTTCGTCCATGGGGGCGGCGGGGACGCCGGCGTCGGGCCCAGGCCCGGTGGTCATCGTGGGCGGAGGCGTCACCGGCGGCTGCTGCTCGATGGGCATGCTCCCGGCGTCGTCCTCGACCGGTGCGACGACGCCGGCATCGAACGGGGCACCTGCGTCCGGCAGCGGAGCGCCCGCGTCGAAGGTGGAGCCCGCGTCGTGCGCGTGGCCAGCGTCGGGCGTGGGCTGACCGGCATCCACCGGCAGTCCCGCGTCGGGCTTCACGCCGGCGTCCGCGGCGGGCGGCACGTAGGTCGAGCCCGGGGAGAGGATGGTGATCGTGTACCGCAGCTGCATCGGGTACAGGCTCGGGTCGTTGGTCTCGATCTTGTTGTAGTTCGCGTCCTTCACCACCATCGCGATCTCGTTCTGCACGGCGTTCTTCGCCCAGTCGATCGCCGTGTACTGCCACATGTTCGGCAGGCTCTTCTCCCACTCGTAGACGCCGACCTTGGTGAAGCCGTACGCGCCCATGCAGCCGTAGCCGGTGGGCTGCACGAAGCAGGTCTCGTAGTTGACGACCACGTTGCTCGGCTTGGTCATCACCTCGAGCCGGAAGTGCGCCTTCCCATGCGCGTAGTCGACGGGCGACAGCCAGTTCGACGGCGGCGCGACGCCACCGGGGTACGGCGGCTGCACGTGCTTGTGCGACGGCTCCGAGCCCTGGCCCGAGTGGTTGTAGGTGATGTCGAGGATGACGAACTGGCTCGCCTGGGCGGACGCGGCGAGCACGACGAGACCGAGCGAGAGCGCGCGCATGGTCAGCTCACCAGCCCGGGGAGCGTGCCGGTGCCGTCGCCGAACTTGGTCGTGGGGACCCCGACGGTGGTGAGCAGCGTGGCGAAGAGGTCGCCCACCGACTTGCCCGAGTAGCTGAGCTTGCGTCCGCCGGTGATGTGGCCGCCGCCTCCGCCGGCGACCAGCACCGGCATGTTCTGCCAGCCGTGCGCCGCGCTGTCGGCGATCTCGCTGGTGGCGAAGATGACGCTGTTGTCGAGCAGCGTGCCGCCGGTGGGCTCGCTGACGCTCTTGAGCTCGGTGATGAGCCCCGCGAGCTGCGCCATCTTGAACGCGGTGGACTTGATGATGAGCGCGATGCTGGCCGCGTCGGTGCCGTGCGAGAGCTCGTGGTCGTTCGCCCCCGCGGCGTCGGGGATGAGCGCGCCCTCGTACATCGCGTCCGTCAGCTGGAAGGTGACGAAGCGGGTGAGGTCGCAGGCGAAGGCCCGCGCGATGAGCTTCGAGTACAGCGACGCGCGCTTGGCGATGTCGGCGCCGGGTGCGGTGGGGCGGGCGGGCGTGGTGCAGGCCGAGGGCGGCGGCGTCACCGCGGCGAGCTGCTGCTCCAGCGCGCGGATGGCGGTGAGGTGCTCGTCGAGCCGCGCCTTGTCCGCGGCGCCCAGCCGGGTGTTGAGCCGCGCGGCATCGCGCTGCGCGAAGTCGAGCACGCTCTTGCGGTCGCGCAGCAGCTGCGACGGCTGCGAGGTGGGCGGCGTCGCCGGGGTGCCGAACAGCAGGTCGTACACCTTGAGCGGGTCGCGGGTCGGCTCGGCGGCGTTGTTGACGCCCACCCACGACTGGTTGTGGAAGTGCGACGGCAGGTAGATGCGCGTCTGCCCGGAGACCACCAGCGAGCGGAACTTGGTCTGGCCGCCGAGCGCCGCCGCGGCGACCTGGTCGATGGAAGGTCCGCCCGCGCCGGCGGCGGTGACGTGCACCGCGGTGGTGAACCCCGCGCCGCCGCAGCCGTGCGAGCCCAGGGGCTGCAGCGCGCCGCCTTCCTGGAAGTTGCCGATGACGTTGTTGTGCAAGCCCGTGAGCAGGTTCACCTCGCTCGCCGCGGCGCCCAGGGCCGCGCGGGCGGTGCTGGTGGCGGAGAAGAAGTCGTTCGCGTTGACGCCGTTGGGCCAGAAGAAGTTGATGAGCCGCACCGGCGGCGCACCGGTGGCGGCGCGTGCGGCGCCGAGCAGGCCACCGCGGCCGTCGAGCATCGCGTCGAGCAGCGGCAGGCCCACGGTGAACGCCCCCGCGCGCAGGAACGCCCGGCGGTTCAGTCGAAACGAGCTCATGGCGTCCCCTGGGTGGCGAGGCGGTAACCGAAGGCCGGGCTCTTCACCATCGCCAGCACCAGCGACGGGAAGCGGTGGCCGGAGCGCGCGAAGGCGTCCTGCGCGGTCTTGATCAGGCAAGCGTCGGCGCTGCGCTCCTCGGTGGAGTACGCGTAGCGGAAGAGCTGGGTGGTCATGCAGCGCGGCACCTGGGGGTCGTCCTTGAGGATGTTCACCAGCGCCTGCGGACCCACGAAGGCGGTGCGGGTGCCGTCGGGGTTGAGCATGAAGCCCGACTCGTCGATGGCGGCGTTGCTGGAGTCCTTGGTGCGGAATCGGCCGACGCCGTCGAAGCTCGAGAGCCCGAAGCCCACCGGCTCCATCATGTTGTGGCACCCCGCGCAGCTGCCCTGGGAGTGGCGCGCGAACGCCTGGCGCTCGGTCTCACCGGGCTGCGCGGGCTGGAAGGCGGGCACGTTGGGCGGCGGCGGCGGCGGGCTGCTGCACATCAGCACCCGGCGGATCCACAGACCGCGGTGCAGCGGCGAGATTCGGGTGGGCTTCGAGGTGAGCGTCAGGAAGCTCGCCTGGCCGAGCAGGCCCTGGCGCTTGGTGGTCGACGGGTCGAGCGTCACCGCCTGCCAGCTGCCGGCGGCCGGGGCGGGCAGGCCGTAGAGCGCGGCGAGCTCGCCGTTGACCTCGGTGCGCGTCGAGGTGAGCAGCTCGAGCAGGCTCGCGCCGTCGCGCCAGGCGAGGTCCAAGACCAGCCGGCGGGTCTGCTCCACCATCGCGGCGCCGAGCGACGGCGTCCACGCCGGGTAGACCGAGGTGTCGGGGGGCACCTCGCCCACGGCGCGCAGCTGGAGCCACTGGTCGGTGAAGCGCTGCAGGCCGGCGTGCGCGCGTGGATCCGCCAGCAGCGTGGTGGCGACGGTGACCAGGTCCTCGTCGCGGTCGAGGCCGCCGTTCGCGGCGAGGTCGAGCAGCGCGTCGTCGGGGCCGCTGCGGAAGAGGAGGAAGGCGAGCCGGCTGGCGCGCTCGTAGCCGTTCAGCTTGAGCAGGCCGGGGTGCGACGCGTCGGTGGCGCCGGACTCGGGCCGCAGCAGGAAGCTCGGCGACTGCAGCATCGCGGAGACCACCAGGCGCGCGCCCGAGAAGGGGTCGGTGTCGCCCGCGGTGGTGGCGGCCACGGCGGTGAGGTCGCTCAGCTCGTCGGCCGTCAGCGGGCGGCGGAAGGCGCGGCGGCCGAACTTCGCGAGGAAGCTCTGCAGGCAGGTCGCCTTCGCGGCGCCGGTGAGGTCGCAGCCCACGACCTGGGCGCGGCGGGTGGCGTCGGCGAAGAGCGAGGTGGTCAGCCCTTCGATGACCGTCTGCAGCGTCTGCGCGCGGGAAGTGGAGATGGTGTTGGCGCCGGCGTGGTTGTCGAAGTCGTTGACCAGGTTGTCGGCCGGCATCGCGGCCTCGAGGGGCTCGCTGGTCTTCAAGAGCGCACGCAGGGTGTTGCCGAGCTCCTCGTTGCTCAGGCGGCGCATCACGAAGGGGACCGGCGCCTCCGGAGTGGTGGCGCACGGGTCGTACGGAGGCGGCGTGGTCGGGGTGGTGGGCGTCGTCGGCGTTCCCGGAATGCCCGGCACCCCCGGCATGGTGGGCATGGCCGGCGACGTCGGCGGCAGACCCGGGTCGCCTCCCGGGGTCAGCGAACCCGCGGGCGCGGTGCTGATTTCCCCTTCGCAGCCCGCGAGGAGCGCGAGGAGGACCAGGGGGCTCGAGGCGAGACGGAGAGAACGGAGCGCCATGCCCAGGGGGCATTGCAACCAGGGATCCACCCGGGTCGGGCCGCCAAGCCAGCGTCACGACTGCGGAATGTCCGCTCGAGGCCCCACCGGACCGCGTGCACACCGGTGACCCGGTGTCTGCCCGCCCTTTCACTCGCCCGGCAGACGTCGCTTCAGACGGCAGGCTTGCGCGAGAGCGCCAGGGCGCCCAGGGCGACCGTCAACGCCGGCCACACGAAGAGGCCCAGGCAGCTGTCGACGCCTGTCCCCAGCAGGTGCAGCACCGCGGAGAGCACCGGCCGGACCCCGAGCGTGGCGAGCGCGATGCGGAAGGTGTGCGCGCTGGTGAGGCCCAGCGCCTTGCCCTTCACCATGCCGAGGAAGAAGCCGCCCGCGAGCGCGAACAGCGGCAACACCAGCGCGTCGGCGAGCGGCCCGAAGACGAAGGTGAGGCCGAGCAGGAACCAGAGCGCGGTGACTTCCCAGCGGTCGATCCACCCGCGGAGCGCCGCCCCGTCGATGCGCAGCGTGGGCACGTCGAGCGCCGACATCAGGTCGTTGACCTTGGTCTCGCGGCGGAAGCCGCTGCCGTTGTCGAGGATGGTGGAACGGCGGATCACCGCGAACTTCTTCCCTTCGAGCTCCGCGTCGCTCACCGTCTCTTCCGGATCCACCACGAACAGCGAGCTGGCGTCGGACCAGCGGGGCAGCCGCGTGCCTTCCACGCGCACCACGCTGCCTTCGATGACCACCGGGTCGAACTGCGCGTCGTAGCGGTCGGCTGCCGCGCGCGCTTCCTTGCGCATGTCGAACCAGCGGTACGTGGCCACGCCGAGCTCGAAGACCAGCGAGAGCACCAGGAGCGGCAGGAGCACCTGGCCCACGGTCCACCCGCGCGCCTCGCTCCACAGGCGCGGGTTGAAGGGCAGCTGGGTGAGGCGAACGAAGAACCCGGGGGCGCTCACCGGGCGGGCGCCGCCTTCACCGCCGACACCGCCGCCGCGGTGGCGATGGCACAGTCGTTCGCCTTGCAGTCTTCCAGCAGCGAGACGTCGAGGCTCACCGACTTGCCGTCGTGGCTCACCTGCACCCGGCCGTCGACCAGCGCGACCGAGGCGCCCGGCAGCACCGCCGACACCTGCTTCTGCAGCGTGGCGGTGGCCTTGGCGTCGGGGCTCGAGGTGCAGGCCGCGACGGAAGAGGTGAGCAGCAGCAGGCGGAAGGACCGGGGCATGGCGCGCACCCTACAGCGGTGTCCGGCCGTTTAGGCGCCGGGAATGTCCACCGTCTGCGCGAGCGCCTGCTTGTGCAGCAGACAGTGCTCCGGATTGCAGACGCTGAAGGACACCGTGCCCGAGACGCGCGCCGGGCCCGGGGCGGGCGCGGTGAAGGGCAGGCCCGCCCGCACCGCGCAGGCGTCGGCCGCGCTGCCGTCGCACGGGGTGCGCTCCGCCGGCGTCAGCGCCACCCGCGCGCCGTCGAAGCGCACGGTGCTCGCGCCGTCGGGCGTGAAGCTCAATGGGAACTCGCCGTTGACGTGGAACGGCGGGCGCGCGGTGAGCCGCAGCGACAGCGCGCCGGGGCCAGGGCCCGGCTCGAGCGCGACGCGGTAGGTGGGCGCCTCGGCGCTGGGGCCGGGGGCCGCCTCGGGCGCAGGGGAAGGGGAGCGGCTGCACGCCGCGAGCGCGAGCGTCACCACCAGGCAGCGCGTCGAGGTCACGGCACGAGTGGGTACGCCCGCTGCGGTCGCCGCGCAACCACCGCTTGAGTGCGGGGCCCTGGTTGGGGCATGCCTCGGTCATGTCCGCCGCACTCGACGCCAGCCTCGCGATGCGCGTGAAGGCGGCCTGGTACGTGGCGTGCGAGTCGTCCGCGCTGCGCAAGGCGCCGCGGGCGGTGACGCTGCTTGGGCAGAAGGTGGTGCTCTTCCGCGACGGCCGGGGCACCGCTTGCGCGCTCGCCGACCGCTGCCCGCACCGCAACGTGCCGCTGTCGATGGGGCGGGTGACGGCGCAGGGGCAGCTCGAGTGCGGGTACCACGGCTGGTGCTTCGACGGGACCGGCGCCTGCCGCGCGGTGCCGGGCCTCTTGGACCAGAACCCCGAGCTCCCCGCGCGCGCCGCCACCCGCTTCGCGTGCCAGGAGCGCCAGGGCTTCGTCTGGGTGTGGGCGACGCCTGGAGAGAGCCCCGCCGAGGAGCCGCCCACCTTCCCCCACGTCGGCGAGCCGGGGTGGACGACGGTGCGGCGCAGCTCCAGGCTCAAGGCCTCGCTGCACGCCGCGGTGGAGAACACCCTCGACGTGCCGCACACCGCCTTCCTGCACGGCGGGCTCTTCCGCACCGCGAAGAAGAGCAACGACCTCGAGGTGGTGGTGCGCCGGACCGAGCGCGTGGCCGAGGCGGAGTACCTCGGCGAGCCGGCGCCCCGCGGGCTCATCGGCCGCATCCTCGCGCCGGGCGGCGGCACCGTGCAGCACTTCGACCGCTTCATCCTGCCGTCGCTCGCGCAGGTGGAGTACCGGCTGGGCGAGAGCGGCGTCTTCAGCACCAGCGCCTTCACCCCGGTCAGCGCGTACGAGACCGACCTCTTCGCGGTGGTCACCTTCAAGCTGCCGCTGCCCGGCTGGCTGGTGCGCCCCTTCGTGCAGCCGGTGGCGGTGCGCATCCTCCAGCAAGACGCGCGCATGCTGTCCGCGCAGGTGGACACCGTGCAGGCCTTCGGCGGCGAGCGCTACACCTCGACCGAGCTCGACGTGCTGGGGCACGAGATTGCCCTGCTGGTCGAGCAGGCGGCCACCGGCAAGCGCGCGCCCGCGGCGAAGGAACACCGCGTGCGCATGCGCACCTGACCCGAGCGCTCACGCGGCGAGCAGCGTGGACAGCGTCACCGCGTGCAGGGCGGCGATGGCGAGGTTCGAGAGCACCACCGGGTGCCGGAGCGTGCCCACGGTGAGGGGCGTCAGCACCTTGTAGAGACACTGCGCGAGCAGCAGCCCGGCGGCCACCTTCGCGTCTCGCCAGACGAACAGCACCGAGGAGAGCGTGAGGATGGACAGGTAGATGGCGAGGAGAATCTGCCTCCCCGGAGCGCGAGGTCCGAAGGCCTCCTTCGCCCACGCGGCATCCAGGAGAAGTCCGGCCACCACCGGCAGCAGCACGCCGATGTTGACCGCGAGCGAGGCGACGAGGAGCCCTGGCATGCCCCGACGACGAACGGGGCGGTGAGGTGTTTCAGGCCCGCGCGCGGATCAGCTCCGCGAACGCCGCGGTCACCGGGCGCTTTCGCTGCAGCCCCTCGTCGAGGCCGATGAGCAGCGTCAGGTGCTGGCTGCGCAGCGCCGGGCTGGCGCAGGCGTCGACCGCCCGGGAGAAGAAGGCCAGCGGGTCGGCCGGGAAGTCCGCCGCCTCGATGTCCGCCGCCCAGCCCAGCAGCGTGTCCACCACCAGCGAATCGAGCCGCCCCCTGGTCGCCTCGTCGCTCACCAGCACCGCGGCGCCGGCGAGCACGTGGAAGCCGTGGGCGAAGTGCTTCGCCTCGAGGAAGGCGCGCGCCACCTGCAGTCGGTCGCTCACCTCCAGGGGCGCCACCACCAGCGCCAGCGCCCCGTCGGCGTCGCCGTGGGCGATGGCCAGGAGGATCTCCTCGAGCAGCTCGTCCATGACGGCGACGATGGCGGGGCCGTTCCCCGGGCGTCAATCCGCCAGTGGGCGCGTGCTAAGTGCAGGCCATGGTCACGCTCCTGCTCGCGGCGAGCCTCGCGGCTGCGCCAGCCCCCGGCTCGAGACAGAAGGTCGTCTCGGTCCCCTGGCATCTGGTCAACGTCTCGCCCGAGCTGGGCACCTTCTTCGCCGACCGGGTGGCGAGCGGCATGCGCTCGGACAGCGTCGAGGTCACCACCAGCTCGGAGATCGCCGCCGTGCTCGGGCAGGAGCGGCAGCTCCAGCTGCTCGGCTGCAGCGAGGCCGCCAGCGGGTGCCTCGCCGAGCTCGGCAGCGCACTGGGCGCCGACGTGCTGCTCACCGGGAGCCTCGCGAAGCTCGACGACCTCTACCAGGGCAACTTGAAGCTCCTCGGCGCCAGCGACGGCCGCGTCATCGCCGAGGTGGGCGTCAGCGAGACCGGGCAGCGCGCGCTGTCGGCGGCGCTCGACCGCGCGGCCGCGCAGCTCTCCCGGGCGCTCGCTCCCGCCGGCGCGGCGCCGGTGGCCACCTCGAGCTCGGCCTTCTTCTCCCGCTCGAAGGCCTGGGTGCCGCTCGCCGCGGGTGGCGCGGTGGCGGTGGTGGGCGCGCTGTTCCTCGGGCTCGCCGGGAGCCGTTACGGCACGCTCAAGGGGCAGCTCGACGGCACCATGCCCATCGACGCGGCAACGTTCCGCAGCGACGCGGGCACCGGCAGCACCTTCCAGACCGTGGGGTGGGTCGCCCTGGGCGTGGGCCTCGCGGGCCTCGCGCTCGGCGGGGTGATGGCGCTCTTCGGCGAAGCTCCGGCCGGCCTGGCCGCGCTGGTCACTCCGCAGGGCCTGCAGCTCGGCCTCACCGTGAGGCTCCCATGAAGCGCGCGTCACTGCTGGCCCTGGTGGTGGCGTCGAGCGGGTGTTTCGACTTCGGCGGCCTGGTGAACCAGTGCACCGCGAGCGGCCGGTGCACTGCGTCGAGCGGCGGCGGCAGCGCGGCCTCGGGCGGCGGGACTCCCGGCACGGGCGGCGGCAGCAGCGCGTCGGGCGGCGGCGCTTCGTCGGGCGGGGGCACGTCGTCGTCCGGTGGAGGGGCCTCGTCGTCGGGCGGCGGCACCTCGAGCTCCGGTGGTGGTGCGTCGGGCGGCGGCGGTCAGCCTGCGCGGGTGTGCGAGCTGGCGAGCCCGTGGTGCTGGGAGCAGCCCGCGCCGCACGGCCGCGACCTGAGCGCGGTGTGGGGCGTCTCGCTGCAGAACTTCTGGGTGGCGGGCACCGGCGGCTACCTCTTCCACTGGAACGGCAGCGCCTGGGAGAACCACACCGGGGCCATTCCCGGCGGCGACGGCGACTTCCGCGCGCTCTTCGGCCTCACGGCGAGCGACATCTGGGTGGGCGGCGACGACCGCGTGGCCCACTACTCGGGCCAGGGCTGGTCGCGCATCACCTTCCCGTCGGGCTCGGGCTCGCACGACGTCACCACCGTGCTGTCGATCCACGGCCGCGCGAGCGACGACCTGTGGTTCGGCGCCACCAAGGGCTACCTCGGCCACTGGAACGGCAGCGCCTTCACCGTGCGGCGCACCTTCGTCGACCTGGTCTACAGCCCCGGCGGCGGCGGTGCGGGCGTGCTCGCGCTCGGGCTGCCCGACGCCGGCTGCATCGCGCTCACCCAGTCGGGCGACCAGTCGCTCAGCCAGCTCGCGGGCTGCGACGGCGGCGTGCTCGCGGTGGTCGACGCCGGCCAGGCCACCAGCCTCTTCTTCGCGCAGGGCGTGCCGATGGTGACCACCCGCAACGCCCCCGGGGCCATCGAGCGCTACCTGGGCAACGGGGTGCTGGAGCCCCTAGTGTCGATGAACGACGTGAGCAATTCGAGCCTGCGCGCCGCGCGCGAGCTCAACGACGGCGGCGCCATCGTCGCGGTGGGGGAAGGCTTCCTCCTGGCGACCACCGACGGCGGAACGCCCGCCGACCAGCGAATGACGTACCCGGTCACCGACGACTACTTCAACGACGTCTTCATCTTCCCCGACGGCAGCGGCGTGGCCGTGGGCCAGGACGGCGTGGTGGCGCGCAAGACGCCCACCGGGCCCTGGGTCGGAGACTTCCCGGAGCTGCCGACCTTCCGCGGCCTCGAGGTGGCCCCGGTCGAAGGCCTCTTCGCGTACGGCACCGGCGACGTGCTCAAGCTCGCGCGCTCGGGCTGGAAGGAGCCGGGCGGGACCTTCGGCGTCTTCGGCAACACCTTCCGCCGGGCCGCGGTGCGCGGCGACGGTGGCATCCTCGCGGTGACCGAAGACGGCACGGTGCTCGAAGGCACGCTCGCCGGCGGCACCTTCGCCAACGTCTTCAGCAACGGCAACGCGCACTTCTTCGGCGTGTGGGAGCTCGCCAACGGTGAGCGCTACGCGAGCGGCGAGCTCAACGGAGTGCCCTACCTCGCGCACGGCAGCCGCACCGGGCAGTGGGGCGACGTCGACGTGGGCGACGCCGGCACGATGCTGCTCAAGGTGCAGGGCCGCGCCTTCGCCGACGGGGGCGAGGCGGTGTGGACGGTGGACAACTTCGGCAACGCCTACGGCCGCCAGGTGGACGGGGGCTTCCAGCGCGAGGACTCGCTCGCCGGCAACGGGCTCTACGGGGTGGCGGTGGCGCCCAGCGGCGACGTGTGGGTCGTCGGCGGGGCGCACAAGGTGATGCGCCGCAGCGGCAACCTCTGGGCGCCGGTGTCGGGCGTGCCGGGCAACCCGCTGGCCGACCTCTACGACGTCTTCGTCGAGGCCGACGGCACCGCGTGGGTCTGCGGCGCCGAAGGCTTCGTGGGCCGCTGGAACGGCACCTGGACCGACCTGTCCTTGCCGGCGTCGCTGCGCCAGTCGACCGTGAACCTCGAAGGGGTGCGGGTCTTCGGCGGCCGCGTCTACGTCGCCGGCGAAGACGGCGTGGTGCTCAGCCGCCCGCTGCCTTGAGCCGCCGTCACTGCGCGGGGAGCGCGTCCAGCACCTGGGTGGTGCTGGTGAAGCCTTCGGGGGCGGTGAGCTCGAAGGTGGCGTCGTCGAGCGCCGCGCCCAGCTCGATGTTCGACAGCTCGGTGCGCGCCTCTTCCTCGGTGCCCCGGACCTGACGCAGCACCCTGGGCACGCAGAGCTTCTTCGCCTCGTCGCAGTGCTCGGCCTCGGTCACGAGGCGCACCTCGCCGAGGCGCCGCTCCAGCACGTCGGCGCCCGGCCACGACAGCAGGTACGTCACCTCGACGCCTTCGCCGGGCGAGGCCTTGAGCGTCACTGCCTCGCCGCCCCCGTCACGCTCCACCTTGGCCGCGGTCACTCCGCGGATGGGGAGCAGCGGCGTGCGGAAGCCTTCGAAGACGAAGGGCGCGAAGGCGCCGTTCAGGAACACCATCGAGTCCTGCGGCTTGAGCTTGAGCTCGAAGACCTGGTGCGTCTTGGCGTTGAGGTCCTGGCGCAGGAGCCGGTGTCCGTCGAAGGCCACCTTGAGCCGCATGGCGTCGGGGCCGGTGATTTCCCCCACCGACTTGTTGGGGGTCTTGAAGGCGAAGCGGTACTTCAGCGTCTGGCCGCCCTGGGTGGCGGTGCCCTCGAAGCGGTAGCTCGAGAGCGCGGCGTCGCGCGCGGCGAGCGCCTTGTGCACCTCGGACAGCAGCTGGGCGGGCGTCTGCTGCGGCTTGCAGGCCGCGGCGAGGAAGCTCAGAGCGAGTGCGGCGCGGCGGATCATCACGGAGGCCCTTTCCCCAAAAGCAAACGGGCCCGCTCCATCGAAGGAGCAGGCCCGTTCGTCAAGCGAAGACCGAAGAGGTCTTACTTGACCGCGACGCCGACGGCCGCGCCGGAGGGGAAGCCCACCAGGTTGCCCATGAGCGCGAAGATGCCGTGCTTGGGGGTGGTGCCCGCGCCCTTGAGGTCGACCTTCGACGCGCCCATGGCCTTCGCCTCGGTCACGAGCAGCTTGTTCACGACCACGTCCAGGTCGGCCTCGACCACGGAGACGATGTGGAAGATGAACGAGAGGCCGATCGCGCTGGTCTGGATGACCGCCATGGCCTCGCCGCCGCTGGCGACGATGTCCGAGCCCGAGACGGTGGCCGACTCAACCGAGGTGCAGCCGGTGACGGCAAGGGCCGCCGCCGCGAACATCGCAACGATAGTCTTCTTCATCTGAGTGACTCCTGTGTGTTGGTGAACGGCTTGAGAAAGACCTGAACGGGAAAACGCCGACAAACGACCCCTCCCGATGAAGCGCGCGGACCATATATTCGGGGCTCTCGAAGTCAACGACGCTCTACACAGCCCGCTGACGAACGACCGTCCCGTGTCCACCCCCGCCGCCCAGCCGATGTTTCGAGAACAGGATGCGCCCGGGCAGAACCTCGCGCTCTTCCTGATGACCGGGCTGTCGGTCTTCTGGATCTACGCCACCAGCTGGGTGGACCCGGCGATTCCCAAGCCCGAGCGCGTCGGCGACGGGCTGCTGTTCGCCGTGCCGCTGATGCTCATCCTGCTCGCCCACGAGCTCGGGCATTACCTGATGGCCCGCGCCCACGGCGTCGACACCAGCCTGCCCTGGTTCATCCCGGTGCCGTTCGGCTTCGGCACCCTGGGCGCGGTGATCCGCCTGCGGGGCAAGATCCCCGACCGCAACGCGCTGGTGGACATCGGCGCCGCGGGGCCGCTCGCGGGCCTGTTGGTCGCGGTGCCCATGCTGGTGGTGGGCCTGCAGCACGCCCAGGTCGGCCCGGCGCCGGAGCACGGGCCGCTCTTCCCCGGACAGCTGTCCTTGTGGACCATCGTGCAGGACCTGCTGTCCGACGGCGCCTCGGCGGAACCTTCGCGCATGTTCTTCGGCGACAACCTGCTCACCTGGGGCGCCCAGCGGCTCATCCTCGGCGAGCTGCCGCCGGGCACCGACGTCTACGCCGGGCCGGTCTTCCTCGCCGCCTGGTTCGGGCTGCTGGTCACCATGCTCAACCTGATGCCGGTGGGGCAGCTCGACGGCGGCCACCTGACCCACGCCTGGTTCGGCCCGCGCGCGGTGAGCCTGGGCAAGCTGGTGGCGGTGGGCCTGGGCGTGCTCGCGGTGGTGGGCGCGGTGTCCTGGCTGGTGTGGCTGGTGGTGGCCTGGAAGGTGGTGCGCTTCGAGCACCCGCCGGTCGAGCAGCCCGAGGTGCCGCTCACCTTCGGCCGCAAGGTGGTGTGCGTGGTGTCCTTCGTCTGCTTCGTCCTCACGGTGATGCCGGTGCCGCTGGAGCTCGCGCCATGAAGTTCGAGTGCAGTGGCTGCAGCCGCCTCGAGGAACCGCGCGCCTTCCGGGTGGAGCAGGGCGTGACGCTGGTGCTGACCTGCGCGGCCTGCGGCGCCGAGACGCGCGCCACCCCGGGCCTCGCGGTGCCCACGCCGCGCCCCAGCGCGCCGCCCACGCTGCGCTCGTCGAAGGACGCGGTGAACGTGGTGGCGCTGGAGCCGCCCGACCGGCGCGCCATCGACGCGGCCGCTGCCGCGGC
>JAIBBQ010000114.1 GCA_019694595.1 Myxococcaceae bacterium | reverse complement strand
CGCCCTCGGCGTGAATCCGCACCCGCCGCGCGCCGCCGCCCGGGCCCAGGCGCAGCAGCACCGGCACGCCGTCGGCCACCACCGGCCGCGGCGCGCTCTTCGCCCAGGCCTCGGGGTGGGCCCCGTCGAGCAGCAAGAGCCGGGTGCCTTCCGGCGGCACCACCACCACCGCCACCGTGTCGGCGTCGGGCGCGGTCACCTCGAACCAGTCCACCGCGCTGGGCGTCGGCCGCGGCCGCGGGTCCGGCCCGGGAAAGCCCCAGCGCCCCCCGGTCCACGCCAGCACGCTGCGGGTCCACGGGCACAGCTGCGCCTGCTCCGGCGCGTCGTTGGGCTCGACCTCGTGCGGGCCTTCCACCTGCATCGGCTGCACGGTGAGCTGGTAGCGCATCAGCGTGCGCTCCCGCGCCGCGCGCGGCGGCTCGCCGAACCAGGCCCCTTCCTCCACCCGCACGTAGAGCGGCCCCGGGCTCAGCTCCAGGCCGTCGACCCGCTCGCCGGCACCCGGCCCCTGGTCGTCCAAGAACACCTTCCGGGTGAGCTTGCCCGCCTGGAGCTGCAGCAGCTCGAGCTTGAGGTTCAGGTCCGCCACGCCGGTCAGCTGCACCGACGTGGGGCCGGCGGGGACCTCGGCCATGAAGAGGTCGCGGTCTCCCGTGGCCGGGTCGGTGCGTGCGCCCATGCTGCCGCTCACCGCCACGCCGAGCGGAATGGGCGTCGCCTGGTTGGGCTCGTCGTTGGGCTCGACCTCCACCGCGCTCGGCCCTCCCTGCCGCACCGCCCCCACCAGCGCGCCCAGGGCGACCAGCCCCACCACCAGCAAGGCGGCGACGGGCGCCAGCACCCGCTTGAGGCGCAGCGAGCGCTCGAAGCGGTCGAAGTCGTCGCGGCTCGCCAGCCGGTGGCCGAGCTCTTCCGGCATCGGCGTGAAGTCGGTCGGCAGGCCGCCCTGCTCGCGGCGCACCCGTTCCAGCGCCGCCCGCATCGCATCGGCCGACGCGAAGCGCAGCGTGCGGTCCTTCTCCAGCGCCTTGCGCAGCACCGCCTCGAAGGCCGCGCTCACCGGGTGCGTCGGAGCCACCTCCGCCAGCCGCGGCGGCGGCGTCGCCAGGTGGTGGGTGACCACCGCCATCGGGCTGGTGGCGATGAACACCGGCCGCCCCGCGACCAGCTCGAAGAGCACCGCGCCCAGCGCGTAGAGGTCGGTGCGCGGGTCGGGCGGCTCGCCCAGCGCCTGCTCGGGCGCCATGTAGCTCGGCGTGCCGATGAACTCGCCTTCGCCGGTCTGCGACTTCTTGCCTTCCGCTTCCTGGAGCTTGGCGACGCCGAAGTCGAGCAGCTTCACCCGGTCGTCGGCGCCCTGGCGGCGCACCAGCATGATGTTCGCCGGCTTGATGTCGCGGTGAATGACGCCCTTGGCGTGCGCTTCCTCGAGGCTGCCCAGCACCTGCACCCCGATGGTGATGGCCGCCTCTTCCGTCATCGGGCCGCGCACCCGCAGGTGCCAGGCGAGGTCGCGCCCCGGCAGGTACTCCATCGCCAGGTAGAGGCTGCCGTCGTCGAGCACCCCGGAGTCGAAGACCTGCACCGTGTTGGCGTGGGTGAGCCGCGCCACCACCCGGGCTTCCTGCTGGAAGCGCGCGGTGATGGACTTGTCGCGGGCGGCGTCGGGCCGCAGCAGCTTGAGCGCGAGGATCTTCCCCATGCGCACGTGCTCGACCTTGAAGACCGCGCCCATGCCGCCTTCGCCCAGCTTCTCCAGCACCTGGTAGCGCCCGCCGATGAGCGCGCCCGACATGGGCCCCGACTGGGTGGCGGAGGTGGGCGACAGCCCGCGCAGGTCGGTGCCGCACGCCGGGCAGAAGTTCGGCTCGCCCGAGAGCAGCTTCGCGCAGTGGGGGCACAGCAGCGTCTCGGACATCGACGGCGTCCCCTCGAGGGTCGTTCGGCCTGAAGGCGCCCACGCTACTGGTGGCCGCGGGCCGGAGCCAGATTCACGGGGGCCAGTGTGACAGGTGTGTTCCGGTGCGCACCCCTTTGCGGTACACGCGACGGCCCATGCGCGTCAGCCTGGTCATCCCCGTCTACAACGAGATCCGCACGCTGGAGGAGATCCTCCGCCGGGTGACGGCCGTCGACTTCCCCAAGGAGCTGGTGCTCATCGACGACGGCTCCAAGGACGGCTCCCGCGAGCTGCTCGGCCGCCTCGAGGCCGAAGGGCTCAACTGCATTCCCGGCATCGCGCCCCGCAACGAGAACCACGTCAAGGTGCTCCTGCAGCCCAAGAACGGCGGCAAGGGCGCCGCGCTCCACCGCGGCTTCGCCGAGGCCACCGGAGACATCATCGTCGTGCAGGACGCCGACCTCGAGTACGACCCGCGCGACCTGCCCCGCGTCTTCGGGCCCATCCGCGACGGCATCGCCGACGTCGTCTTCGGCAGCCGCTTCATCGGTGACACCCGCCGCGTCCTCTACTTCTGGCACGCGATGGTGAACCAGGGCCTCACCCTGCTGTCGAACATGACCTCGGGGCTCAACCTCACCGACATGGAGACTTGCTACAAGGCCTTCAGCCGCGAGGCGCTCCAGCGCATCACCCTGGAAGAGCAGCGCTTCGGCATCGAGCCCGAGCTCACCGCCAAGGTCGGCCAGCTCGGGCTGCGCGTCTACGAGGTGCCCATCAGCTACCACGGGCGCACCTACGAGGAAGGCAAGAAGATCGGCTGGAAAGACGGCTTCCGCGCGCTCTACGCCATCGGCAAGTACGGCGTCTGGCGCCGGCTGGTGAAGTAGCGCGTCGCCCCACCGTTTGCGCGTCACCGCCCGCCCGGCGCAGGAGCTGCGCGCCGGAAGGCCGAAAAGGCTGAGCATCGCCCTTGCACCGACCAGGGCCCATGGCCGCGTCGGTGCTCCTGACCCCCAACCTGAAGGTGGAACCGCCCTCGTCGAGCGCTCCGGGCGAGCTGCCCGCGGGCCTGCGGCGCTACGTCGAGGCGCACTTCGGCGCACGGCTCACCCGGGTGGAGCGGCTCGGGCCCGACGCGGGCGCCGGCACCTCGACCGCCAAGACCGACGGCTACGGGCTGCCCATGCACCTGTGGCTGGAGCGCCCCGACGGCAGCCAGCAACAGCTCGTCTTCCGCCTCGCCGGCTCGAATCGCTTCGGCCACGACCGGCGCTCCGACCGCGCCCAGGAACAGCTGCTGGCCTTCGACACCTTCGGGCTGGTCGACCGCCACGTGCACGCGGTCGACGTGGGCGCCATCGACGGTGGGGGCGAGCTCACCTCGCTCTCTCGCGCGCAGGAGCTGTTCCTGATCACCGAGTGGGTCGACGGCACGCCGTACGCCGAGGACCTGCGGGCGCTCGCGCACGGCGGCACGCTGAGGGCGCTCGACGTTCAACGCACCCGCGCGCTGGCGAGCCACCTCGCGGCGCTCCACCAGCGGCTCCCGCCCGACGCCGTCGCCTGGGAGCGCTGTCTGCGCGACACCGTCGGCAGCGGCGAAGGCCTCTTCGGCGTCTGCGACGCGTACCCCGAGGACACCCCGGGCGCGTCACCCGCCCGGCTGCTCGAGCTGGAGCAGCTCGCCACGCAGTGGCGCTGGCGCCTCAAGCCGAAGGTCCACCGCCTGTCGCGGACCCACGGCGACTTTCACCCCTTCAACCTCGTCTTCCGCGAGGGGCTCGACTTTTCCCTGCTCGACGCGAGCCGCGGGGCCCAGGGTGAGAGCGCCGACGACGTCACCGCGCTGGCCATCAACTACGTCTTCTTCGCGCTCGAGCACCGCCACCAGTGGTCCGAAGGCTTCGGCGTGCTCTGGGACACCCTCTGGTCGACGTACCTCGAGCACAGCGGCGACGAGGAGCTGCTCGACTGCGTCGCCCCCTTCCTCGCCTGGCGGGCGGTGGTGGTGGCCTGCCCGCGGTTCTACCCCCACCTGTCGGCGGTGGCGCGCGAGCGCCTGCTGACCTTCGCGCTCGAGGCGCTCGCCGCACCGCGGTTCGACCCCGGCCTCGCTCACCGGCTCTTCCCGTGAGCGGCGCGGTGGTGTGGTTCACCGGGCTGCCGTCGAGCGGCAAGTCCACCCTGGCGGGCTGGGTCGCCGAGGCGCTCGAGGCGCGCGGGGTCGCTCACGTGGTGCTCGACGGCGACGAGGTGCGCGCGGCGCTGGTGCCCACGCCGGGCTACTCGCCGCTGGCCCGCACCCAGTTCTACCTGACGCTGGCCCGCCTCGCCGCGCTGCTCGCCGGCCAGGGGCTGGTGGTGCTGGTGGCCGCCACGGCGCACCGCCGCGCGTTCCGCGCCGCCGCCCGCCGCCTGGCGCCCCGCTTCCTCGAGGTGTTCGTCGACACCCGGCCCGACGAATGCCGCGCGCGCAACAGCAAGGGGCTCTACGGGCAGGCCGCGCGGCTGCCGGGGGCCGGCGTGCGGTACGAGCCGCCGCTCGAGCCCGACCTGCGCGCGGTGGGCGGCGCCACCCGGGCCGCGGTGGCCGAATGTCTGCGGCTGCTGCGCGTGGGCCGCGCGCGCCGGGCGCCATCGACCGGGGCGCGCCGCAGGCCCCTCGTCGAACGCTGAAGACGCGAGCCTTGCCCTCCGGGCGACCAGCGAGCAGCCTCGCGCCCCGCCGTGCCGTCCGCGCCTCTCGCCAGCCCGTCCACCAGTCGCCTCCCGAAGGGCGGGTGAGCGGTGGTCCCTGCAGACGTCGCGCTCGCCCACGCGCAGCTCTTCCTCACCCGCGTGGTGCCGCGCGAGACCTCGGTGCTGGTGGTGGGCGCCCAGGCGGCGCAGCTCGGCTGGCGGCTCGCCCACCTCGGCCACGACGTGCAGGCGATGGACGCGCGGCTCGCCGAGCCGATTCCCCAGCACCCGCGCCTGCGACTGTCCCGCACCGACTTCTTCACCGTCGCGCCCGCCAAGGCCCAGCGGGTCGACGCCGTCATCGCGCTCGACGGGCTGCGCCGGGCACCTTCGCGCGAGGTGCTGCTCGACGCGCTGCCACGCTGGGTGCGGCCGGGGGGCCTGCTCGCCTTCGACGAGCTCGACGTGGAGATGGCCGACGGCGACACCGCCCGCTGGCTCTTCGAGCTGCTGACCCAGGCGGTGCTCACCGGCGCCGCGCCGCCGCGCGCCCTGGAAGGCGGCGAAGACGACGCCAGCGTCGAACGGTGGAAGCGGCTGCTCGCCCGCGACGGCGCCGTGCTGCCGGGCGGTGCGCTGCTCTCGCTGTGTCGCGAGCTCGGCGTGGTGCGCGAGACCGAGCGCGGCGTGGGGCTCTTCCGCGCCTACTGCGGGGCGCTGGAGCCCGCCTCGCGGTGGCTGCCGCTCGCCGAGTGGGCACTGCGCGCCGAGGAACGGCGCCTCGCGGAAGGCAGCCTGCGCGCGGTGGGCCTGCGGGCGGTGGTGCAGGTCGGCAGCGCGCCCGCCGACTGAAGGAGCTCAGCCCTGCGGCAGCGCGGTGAGCGCCTTCTCGATGCGCTCCTGGGCGCCCTTCGGCTTCTGCGACTGCGGGAGCGCCCGCGCCGTCTCCAGCGCCTTGGTGAGCACCGCGCGCTGCCCCGGGAGGTCGCCCTTCTTGGCGAGGATGCTCGCCTTGGTCTCCAGCACCCGCAGCGTGCGCGGGCCGTAGACCTTGGCCAGCGCCCGGTCACAGGCCTTGAGCCCATCGTCGAGCTGCCCGAGCTCGCGGTACACCACCGCCAGCCGCGCCGCGGCGTTGTAGTCCTTGGGCAGGTCCTTCTCCGACTGCTTGAGAGCGTCCACCACCCGCGCCGGCTCGTGCGCCGCGAGCGCCGCGTTCACCCGGTGCGGGTCGAACACCGCGCGCGCCGCGGGCGTCTTGGCCGCCTTCGCCTCGCCTTCGAGGAAGGTGAGCCACGCCTGGCCCAGCTTCACCGACGCCTCGCCGTCGCCCGCCGCGTCCACCAGCAGCTCGTAGAGGCCGGAGCGGTCGTCGGCGAGCAGCCCGGGCAGCTCCACCGCTTCCTTGGCCAGCGCCACCAGCGGCGCCTCGGTGTCCTTGCGCCAGGCGTCCTTCTCGCTCCCCGCCGTCGCGCACGAGAGCCCCCACATGGTGGCGTTGGCGAACGACGGGCCGCGCGGCAGCGCGGGCACCAGCGCCGCCGCGGTGCGCGCGCAGTCCTCGCTCTGCTTGGCGGCGTACAGCTCGCCCAGGAGCGACTCCGTCACCCGGGGCCGCTTCGGCCAGTCGGCCGGCGCCGCGGCGAGCACCGCGCGGTACGCCTCCGCCGCGGCCTTGGGTTGCCGCTGCCCCGAGAGCACGTCGGCCTCGGCGAGCTTCTGCAGGAGCGGGTCGGCCGCGCTCTGGGCGCCCAGCGCCTTCGCCGCCTGCTCCCCGTCCTCGAGGAGCTTCTTGAACTGCTCCACGTTGGCGCTGCCCAGCCACTGCAGCGCCACCTTGTCCGACTGGGAGTCGATGATGAGCAGCGTGGGCCAGGTGTCCACCGGGTACTTCTCGAGGAAGGCGGCGCTGTTCGGCCGCTCGGTGTCCAGCGAGAGGAAGACGAAGCGCTTCTGCAGCACGCCGAGCTCCGGGCGGTTGAGCACGTGCTCCCGCATGAAGATGCAGGTGTGGCACCAGGGCGCGGTGGCGTCGACGAACAGCGGCACCTTGGCCTTCTTCGCCTCGGCGAGCGCCTTCGGGTAGTCGTTCTCCACGAACTTGAGCGGCGCGGAGGCCGCGGTCAGCACGGCGGCGAGGAGCAGGGCGTTCATGAGCGCCTCAATACCTCACCCGGGCAGGGAATCGCGAAGCCCCCGGGGAACGTCACACCCAGAGCGCGCGCTGCACGTCGTCCCACGTCGAGAGCTGGGGCACGAAGCTGCACACCATCGGCAGCTCTCCGTCGCGCGGCACCTCGCGGGCGCCGACGGTGGGGAGCGCGGGGACCTTCCAGCAGCGCACCTGGTGAAGGCCCAGCGCGCCGGCGGTGCCGCGCGCGGCCTCGAGCAGCGGCCCGAGCCGGTCGGGCGCGCCTTCCGCCCACAGCACGAGCAGCTCCTGCGTCTTGAAGTACGGCGCCCACCACAGCGCAGCGCCCTCGTGCGCGGCGCCGAACACCTCGCCCAGCGGCGCGCGCAGGAGCTCGGAGTAGATGGCGCTGCGCTCGAGGTGCCAGTCGAGCTGCGCCGCCGACGGGTGCAGCTTGAGCGCCCCGGGCGCCGGCGCGGGCACCGGGGCGCCGAGCGGGCGCGTGAGCCGCTGGACGCCCGCGGGCCACGATTGCTGGCTCGCCGGGAACACCAGGTCGCTCGCGGCCACGGTGCGAAAGCCCACCGCCTCGTAGAGCTTCGCGCCCACCTCGGAGAACAGCACCGCGCCCAGCGCGCCCGGCCGGCCGCGCAGCACCTGCAGCAGCGCCTCGAGCATCGCCTTCGCGAAGCCCCGCCCGCGCAGCGGCGCCTCGGTGAAGACCGACGCGATGGCCCACACCGCGCCCTTCCACGGCCCCAGCGACGCGTCGGTGCGGAACGTCTCGCACGACGCCAGCACCCGGCCGTCTTCGGTCCACAGCCAGGTCTCCATCGCGCCCAGCGCCCACGGGTGCGCGCGCAGCCGCGCCTCGCGCTGCTCGAACTGCGCCTGGGTCAGCTTCTGGCCCCACGCGGCGTAGGTCACCAGGTCGCGCTGCCGCTGCTCGGCCGCGGTGGCGTGGCGCAGCGCGAAGGCCATGCGTCAGCGGGGCAAGGAGAAGACGGCCGCGCCCGACGACGTGCGCACCAGCGCGTAGGTCGACTGCTCCGCGCCCACCAGCGCGAGCGCGCTCCCCGGCAGCTCGGAGGTCTTCCCGCCCTGGCGGGTGAGCGTGGTGCCGAAGCTCGTCACCACCTGACCGCCCTCGAGCGTGAAGCGATCCACTTCGCCCTTGGACACCACCGTCGGCGCGCCACCGGAGATGCTCACCTTCTGCACGCCGGGGCTGGTCATCGACGGGTCCTTGAAGAAGAGCTGCCCGTCCTTCACCAGCAGGGGGCCGTCGGCCCGCGCCGACAGCTCGCTCGGCGCCGCGCCGCCTTCGAGCGAGACCTTCTGCAGCGTCGCCGGGTAGCCGGCGATGAAGAAGGCGCTCTCGCCGTCGGTCGCCACGTCTCCGAGGCGCACCAGCTTGGTGGCCAGGGGGCGCGGCGCACCGCCCGAGAGGGACACCGCCACCAGTGCGGCCTCGGCGTCGGTGGAGAAGGGGTCGAAGTCCTGCGGCACCAGCGCTGCCACCACGGTGTCGCCGCTCGCCGCCAGCGCGGTGACGCGTGCGTTGGGGAAGCGCACCACCGAGCGGGGCTTCTCGTCTTGCGCCGCGGGCTGCGCGTAGATGCCGCCGCGCTCGCCCCACAGCGCCAGCTCGCCCAGCACGGTGAGCGCGCTCAGGCCGCGGCGCGACGTCACCAGGCGGGCGTGCCCGTCGAGACGCACCACCGACTGCGCGGTGCCCTTGGCGTCGTGGTCCACCACCGCCAGCACCACCGGTCCCGAGCTCGCCAGCATCCGCGTGCGGAGGATGCCCAGCGCCACGGTGAGGTTCGTCGTCAGCTGCTCGGCCTTGTCCAGCGTGGCCTGGCCTTGCTGCAGGAGCTCCAGGTCGCGCGGCTCGCTCTCGCCCGGCTCGGCCTTCAGCAGCTCGTCGGGGCTGAGCGTCTTCTTTGGCTTGGGCGGCGGCTCGGCCTTGGCTTCCTGGTCCTCGACCTTTCGCTCGGGCGGGTGGCGGCGGGCCCACTCCGACAGGCCGATGCCAGCGCCGACCAGGACCACACCGCCGATGAGGAGCAGGGGAGCGCGCACGGTGCGCGCCTTGTAGGTCAGAGCGCCGCGCGGAGGGTGAGAATCGTCAGCTCCGGGTCGGAGTTGAGCCGGGGGAAGGGGCTGCCCTTCCCGAAGCCCATGCCCCGGTTGACGTACAGCTGGTTGCCGTTCACCTCGTGCAGCCCGCGCACGTACGGCTGCCCGGCGCGCGCGAAGAGGCCTTCGGTCAGCTTGGGAATGTGCACCTGCCCGCCGTGGGTGTGGCCCGAGAGCACCACCAGGTTCTCGTTCGGCGGCAGCGCCTTCGCGCCCGTCGGCGTGTGCGTCAGCACCAGCCGGCTGCCGTCGCGCGGCGCGCCCTTGAAGGTCGCTTCCGGGTCGTGATTCCTGGTGGTGCTGTCGTCCATGCCCAGCACGGTGAAGGGCGCCCCGCGCAGGTAGACGCAGGAGTGCTGGTTCTGCAGCACCGCGTAGCCGATGCCCTCGAGCTTCTCGGTGATGCCGGGAGCGTCGGTGCGGTGGTCGTGGTTGCCCAGCACCGCGAAGGTCGGCGCGGTGATGCCCTTGAGCACCTCCGGCACCATCGCCACCGGGTCGAGCCGGGTGGTGACGAAGTCGCCGGTCAGCACCGCGAGGTCGGGTCGCTCGTCGTTGAGCGCGCGCACCGCGGCGAGGATGCGGCCGCTCGGCACGCCCGCGCCGACGTGGAGGTCGGACAGCTGGGCGATGGTGATGCCGTCGTGCGACGGGTGGAGCCCCGGCACCAGCAGCTCGACGCGCGCCGTCTCGAAGTACTCCTTCGCGGCCAGGATTCCTTCGGCCCGCGCGGCGCCCGGAAAGGCGAAGGCGCCGGCGAGGCCACCGAGGACGCGTCGGCGAGTGAGCGGCGTGGCCAAGAAGGTCTCCCGGGGAAGTGGCGAAGGTAACGGGGCCGACAACCCGCGCGCCACCCCACGTGTTCCCACCCCTTTGGAATCAGCCGCTTCGGCCCACCCCTGCGCGCCGCCCGCCCGGGGCGCTACAGTCGCAGGCCACCATGTCGGGCTCGCAATACAGCTGGAACCGCCGCGTCGACGCCATCAAGCCCGCCAACCGGGTGCGCGCCGACGACGTCACCGTGAAGGACGACCTCAAGGTGCGCGGCAAATTCCAGAAGGCGATGGAGCGCGCCGCCGACGCCCTGAAGTACGAGAACGAGCGCCGCGAGCACCGCACCTTCCGCGACGCCGAGACGCGCCTCGGGCCCACCAAGAAGTAGCCGCCGGTCAGTTGCCGGCGCGCTCGACCTTCGAGCTGCGCTTCCACGTCGAGCCTTCGCAGGCGTACGTCACCTGCTTGCCGCAGCCGGTGATGCCGATGCGGGAACCATCGCAGCTGAGGCCGTCCTTGCGCTCGAGCACCACCACCTCGAGGTTCTCCTGCGAGCACTGCAGGTCGAACGCGGCGGATCGTTTCCCTTCCGGGACGAAGGAGCCTTCCACGGTGACGCAGCCTGAGCCCAGCACCAGCACCGCGAGCCACCCGGAGCGCGACATGCCGCCGTTGTCTCCCGGGGGCCGCGCCGTGGCAAGGAACTGACCTGCGCATCGAGCGCAGGTGGAGTGAGACGTGCTGGTGACGGCGCCGCGCGCACGTGACGCAAGTGGCGAGAAGGTGGGCGACGCGGGGCTCGGCACGCCGCCTGCTCATGTGCACCGCAGCTCACATCACCGTGAGCCGCGAAGGCACGCCCGTCGAGGTCTCCCGCCCGGGAGTGCCTCGCGCCGGGTGCGCTCGACAGGGGAGAAGGCGGAGTCGCTGCATGTCGCGCGTCGTTCGTCGTGCCGCCCACGTGCTGGGCGCGCTGGTGGTGTGTGCGGCGGCCGGGTGCAGCCGATGAAGGTCATGCCCACGCTCAGCCGCCGCGAGCTGCTGAAGTACGCGTCGGCCGCCTCGCTCGCGCTCTCGGCCCGGGCGCGGGGACAGAGCCAGCCGTCGCTGGCCCCGTACCCGACCATCTTCATCCACCTCTTCGGCGGGGTGGATCAGTTCATGTTCTTCGACGCCCGCCCCGGGCTCCCCAACCGCGACGTGCAGGCCTCCAACGTCCGGGTCACCCGCGCGGGCGTCCGCTGGAACACCGCCACGCTGGACCCGTACCTCACGGCGCACATGGAAGACGCGGTGCTGATCCGCAACCTCACCGCCTTCGGTGACCATGTCCGCAGCTCGACGGAGCTCCTCTACGGACAGCTGCCTTCGGAGCCATCCGGGCTGCGGTCGTCCTGCAAACCGTGGATGAACGTCCTGGCGTCGCAGCTGAACGCGCGGGTGAAGGTGCCGCTGCCCAACGTCGCCAAGTACTACTCGCTCGCCCCGAGCGTCGGCGCGGTGGAGCCGCTCAACCTGGTGTCCTGGAACAACGTGAGCCTTGACCCGCTGTGCGCGGTGCGCCGCGTCCAGAACCTCGTCGACTTCGCCAAGTCACTCGACGTCTCGGCGTCCGTCGCCGAGGTGGCCCGGCGCCAGGCCGCCTACCGGCTCTCGGCCAGCCTCGACCCGCTGTTCAGCCCGCAGCAACAGCACCGCCTGCTCGACCTGTACGGGCAGAGTCTCCAGCAGGCAGATGCGGCGCTGGCCTCGACCGCGGCGGTGAAGACCTTCTGGCCACCCGCCGCGTCGACGAGCACGGCCTTCAACCTGGGCGCCGGCGACCTCGCCCAGACCAACCTGCCCAACGGGCAGCCGGGCATCAAGGCGATGCTGGCGGCCGCGTTCGAGATGGCGCGGCTGCAGCTGACTCACGTGGTGTTCGTCATGAAGTGCGAGAACGGCGACTACGACAGCTCGCACGACGAGAACATCAACACCCAGCACACGGTGTCCAAGCCGGACTTCGAAGCCATCGGTCAGCTGCTGTCGGCGCTGAAGGCCACGCCGTCGCCCGTCGAGCCCGGGCAGTCGATGTTCGACACCACGCACGTGGTGGTGACGTCGGAGATCATCCGCAACCCGAGCAACAGCGACGCGGGCGGCGGCGTGAAGGCAGCGGGCACCAGTCACTGGCCCGGAAACCAGGCCGTGTGCTTCGGCGGCCGCTTCCGCCGCGGGTTGCTCTTCGGCGACCTGGGGCCGAATTACATGGGCCTCAGCACGGACTTCGCGACCGGGACCATCGGGCAGGGCAGCGTGCCCACCCCGAACGACCTCATCGCGACCCTCTTCAGGGCCAACGGGGTCGACTCCGCGCTCTGGAGTGCCAAGGGGAAACCTCTGACGGCGGTGCTCCGGTCCCCATGAGACACCTTCTCTTCGCGCTGACGCTGACCCTCGGCTGCGCTCCGCCGACGGATGCCGTTGCCGAGCAATCGCCGCTCGAGGTCCGCCAGGCGCTGGCGACGACCAGGACCCTGTCGCCCGAGCGCTGTCTGCGGGCGGCCTCGCTCCGGCTGCGCGAGCTGCCCCCCAGCGCGCAGGATCTCGCGGACCTCTCCGCGAAGCGCCGCACGTTCTCCGAGCTGGTCGATGGCTACCTGCAGGGCCCCGAGTTCGCGGCGGTGGCGCTGCGCTGGTACCGGTCGGAGTTCAGCTCCTCCCAGAAGCCCATCGCGGGCGTCGACGCCGACGAGCCTGCCCGCATCGCCCAGCACGTCGTCGTCAACCACCGCGACTACCGCGAGCTCCTCACCGCGACGTACACGGTGGATGCGACGGGCAACCGGGTCGCGCTCGGTCCCGAGGCGGCTGGCGTGCTCACCACGCCGCAGTACCTGACCGCGCGCGTGGGCATCCTCAGGCGTCGGTGGGCCGCCAACGTGATTCGACAGTTCCTGGGAATCCGCCTGGTGGCGGTCAACCTCCCGCCCGACACCAACCCCGACGTCAGCCGCAAGGCCGTGGCGGCCAACCCGGCGTGCGCGGGCTGCCACGTGAACAAGTTCTACGGAATCGACCGCGTGTCGGCCGCCGCCGACTGCTTTCCTCCGGAGCTCGAAGGCCAGCGTCAGCAGGGGTGCGTCGAGACGCCGAGCGAGGTCGTGGGAAAGCCCACCAACGGCCTGCCTTCGCTGGGGCGCGCCATCGCGGACAGCCACGAGTTCCTCGCGACGACCACCAACTTCTTCTACGCGAAGCTCTACGGCCGGCCGCTCTCGCCCAACGAGAAGGAGTTCTACCGGGCGGTGGCGACCCGGTTCTCGGCAGAGCAGCAGTACGACGCGGTCGCCCTCATCCGCACCCTGGTCAACCGGAAGGAGTTCTGCGAGCGATGACTGCCCGACGGTGGAGCCTTCGTTTTGCGGCGTGGCTCGCGGTGGCCGGCCTGTGCGCCTGCGAGGGAGTCGTGGAGCTCCCGCCGCCACGGGCCCTGGGGCCCGACGTGTCGGTGGGGGGCGGTGGCCCGGGCGGGGCTGGTGGCAGCGGCCAGGTCGGGAGCGGTGGCGGCGCGCAGGCCGTCGACGACCTCATGGTCCTCAGCAACGGCTACGGCGTGGAGGTCACCTGGCTGGCGAGCGATGCGCCCTTCGACGGCTCGCTCCAGCTGCTCCCGTGGCGCGCGCTGCATCGGGTGGTGAGCGCGACGACGGGGCAGGAGTGGCTGTCCGGCGGCGTGGACGCCTGGGCGCCGTCGGCCGTGAGCTACGGAGATGCCGATCTGATCACCCACTTCGCGGACGACACCACCATGAGCGCCCAGAAGGTCACGCTGGTCCGGCGCATGGCCGGCGACGTGTGCGCGGCCGCCACCGCGAGCAACGCCGCCTTCGCAGTGCTGGGGGCCGGGGTGTCGCTCGATGCGAAGGTGGACGCGTCGCCGGCGTCCCGCACGGCGGTGGCGGCGCTCCATCGGCGCTTCTTCCTCGAGGAACCGAGCGTCGATGACGTCGACCGTTCGCTGGCGACGCTGCTGGCGATCCAGGCGGGGGCGACCCCCAGGGCCGCCTGGGCGACGCTGTGCGAGGCCTACGTCTCGTCCCTCAACTTCGTGACCGACTGAAGGCACCTCAAGCCCTGACGGCCACCCCAGAGGGGGCCCCAGGAGCCTCAGTCGGCGACGGGCGCCGGGCCCTGCGTGCGGCGCAGCGCCACCTGCGGCAGCACCAGCGTCAGCGCGAAGCCCAGCGCGACCAGCAGCAGCGACATCCGGTACACCGACTCCACCGCGCGGGTGAAGGCGAGCTTGAAGGCGTCCGCCACCTTGTCCACCGCGCCCAGCAGCTGCGCGCGCACCGCGTCGATGCCCTGCTGCACCTGCGCGATGGCCGCGCCTTCCGCCGCCGCGCCGGCTTCCTGGCCTTTCTCTTCCAGCGCGTGCCGCAGCTCCTTGAGCCCGTCGCCGCGCTGGCCGGGGTCGGCGAGCACCGCGAAGTCCACCGTGCCCAGCACCGCCTGCGCCGGAGCAGGGGCCGCCGCCACCGCGGCGTCGAACTGCCCCTTCTGGTTGGCGAGCACCGCCTGCTCCACCTTGTCCGCCACGTCGACGTAGAGCGCCCGCGTCTTGGCCAGCGGCCCGCCGTCGGCGATGGCGCCCTTGAGCCGCTCGTCGGCGAAGGGCGACTGGCCCACCGCGACCGCCGCCAGCGTGTCGCCCTTGAGCGCCTTCACCGCCAGCGCCTTGCCGCCTTCGAGCCGCTCCGACAGCTGCGCCTTGATGGCCGCGGGGTCGAAGCGCTGGGGCCGGCCGCCGCCTTCCGCGTCCGCCGGGCCGCCCTGGCCCTTCTCAAACTGGGCGCGCACCGCGTCGGGCAGGTCCTTGGTGGCTTCCACCATCATCGTCGCGCGGTTCTCTTCCAGCGTGCTCGCGAAGAGCGTGCCCGCGAGCGCGATGCCGATGGTGCTCCCCATCTGGCGGAAGAACTGGGCCACCGAGGTCGCCACGCCGATCTGCTGCGGCGGCACCGCGTTCTGCACCGCCAGCGTGTAGAGCGGAATCGACGGACCGAGCCCGATGCCGCAGATGATCATCTTCAGCGTCACCGACAGCTGCGTCGCGTCCGGCGCCAGCGTGAAGGCCATGATGCCGTAGCCGGCGAAGAGCAGCACCAGCGCCACCAGCATCACCGGCTTGTACTTGCCGAGCCGGGAGACGAGCTGGCCGCTCATCACGTTGCCGGCGACGATGGCCAGCACCATCGGGCTGATGGTCAGCCCCGACGCGGTGTTGGTCACCCCCACCACGTTCACCATGAACAGCGGCAGGAAGACGATGGGCGCCATGAAGACCGCGCCCATCACGAAGGTCGCCGCGCTCCCCAGCGCGAAGGTCCGGTTGGCGAAGAGCGAGAGGTCCACCAGCGGCTCCTCGCGCACGCGCTCCACCAGCACGAAGGCGGTCAGCCCGGTGAGCGCCACCCCGAAGAGCGCGATGGAAGGCCAGCTCGTCCACAGCCAGCCCGAGTCGCCCGGCCGCAGCGTGCTGCGCCCGAAGGACAGCCCGAGCAACAGCGGCACCACGCCGCACGCCAGCACCACCGCGCCCACCACGTCGATGCGAGGCGGCCGCTCGCGCACCGGCCGCAGCCTCGGCATCTTGCTGACGATGAAGCCGATGGCCACCGCCCCGATGGGAATGTTGATGAAGAACACCCAGTGCCACCCGAGGTGGTCGGTGATGAGCCCGCCCAGGAGCGGCCCGATGAGGCTCGAGATGCCCCACACCGCGCCGAACATGCCGCTGTACTTGCCGCGTTCCGACGGCGGGAACATGTCGGCGATGACCGCGAAGGCGGTGGTGAATAGCGACGCCGAGCCCGCCCCCTGCAGCGCGCGGAAGAAGATGAGCTGGCCCGAGCTCTGCGCCAGCCCGCACAGCACGCTCGAGGCGAGGAAGATGCTGATCCCCACCAGGATGATGGGCTTGCGCCCGTAGAGGTCCGACAGCTTGCCGTACACCGGCACCAGCACCGTGCCCGCCACCAGGTACGCGGTGGTGATCCACACGTAGAGCGACGGCTCGATGTGCAGCTTGGCTTGAATCTCGGGGCCCGCGGTCGCGACCACGTTCTGGTCGAGCGCCGCGAGGAACATGCCCAGCATGCACCCCAGGAGCGTCAGCAGCTTCTGCTGCTGGCTCAGCTCGACCGGGGCGGGGTTGAGGCTCGTCATGCGGCGCACTCCGTAGTGACTCGCGGAGCGCGCCGCAATCCTTCTGACGAAGAAGGCTCGACTACTTCTTCTTCTCGGCGGCGGCCTTCGCGGCCTTGGGCGCCTTGCCCTTCTTCGCCGTGGTGCCCTCGAAGAGCGCCTTCAGCTCGACCGCGCCCTGCTTCTTGGTCGCGAGCACCGCGTTCACCGCGCGCAGCACCTTCGCGCGCACCTTGCGGGGCAGCGGCAGGTCGGCGATCGCCGCGCTCACCTGCTGCTCCGAGAGGCCACGGCCCGAGACCGGCTTGGTCAGGCCCAGCTCCGCGTAGGGCTTCTCGTCCTTGTTGCGGCGCTTCGCGGCCCGGCGGGAAATCATGTACCGGCCGTCGTTGCCCCACGCCTCCAGGCGGTTGGACGCAACCACCAGGTTCTTGGAAGTGATGCCCTTGGAGTCGAGGAAGGTCTTGAGGGTGCCCATGAGTCGTTCTGGTCCTTCGGTGGAAAAATGAGGAAACCGAGCGTGTCGCTGATCCGCGGCGCTTTTTCAAGACCCGATGCTTGATCGCAAGTCGCTCACCTGTGTATAGCGACCGTCCCCTGCCGCTTGGGCGGCACTTTTTCCAAGGGTTTCGAAGGTACTGCCATGGCGAAGACGAGCAAGATCAACAAGAACGAGATGCGCAAGGCGCTGGTCACCAAGTACGCCGAGCGCCGGCTCGCGCTGAAGAAGACCATCCGCAGCGCCAAGAGCACCCCCGAGGAGCGCGTGCTCGCCCAGGCGAAGCTCGCCGCGCTGCCCCGCGACGCCAACCCGGTGCGCGTGGTCAACCGCTGCATGGTGACCGGCCGTCCCCGCGGGAACCTCCGCCAGTTCCAGCTCTCGCGCATCACCTTCCGTGAGAAGGCGCTCAAGGGCGAGCTCACCGGCGTGGTCAAGGCGAGCTGGTAATCACTTTCGCAGCACGACTTTCAGGAGAACGACGATGAGCCGCGTGTGTCAGGTGACGGGCAAGCGCCCGATGGTGGGGAACCGGGTTTCCCACGCCAACAACAAGTCGAAGACCCGTTCGCTGCCCAACCTCCAGACGCACCGCTTCTGGGTGCCGTCGATGAAGCGCTGGGTGAAGCTCAAGATCTCCGCCCACGGCCTGCGCATCATCAACCGCCGCGGCATCGAGAAGGTCGTCGCCGAGCTGCGCGCCGAAGGCGAGAAGTTCTAAGCCGCTTCGTCGCAGCACGCGGTGAACCACGGAGCCTCCGTCCCACGCGAATCGCGCGGGAGGAGGCTCCTGGTGTTTCTAGCCGGTGAGCGCGCGCTTCCACGCCGGGCCGCCGCGCGACGGCGACGGCAGCGGCGACGAGATGAGCCGCTGCAGCGCCTGGAGCAGCGCCTCCGCGCTCGGGCGTTCCTCGGCGTTGGGCGACAGCGTGCGCGCCAGCACCCAGAGCACGTCCTGCGGCGCGGCGATGCTCCACAAGGGCGGCGTGCGCGGCGCGCGGCCCTGCAGCGCCCGGTGAATCGGCGCGCTCGCCCAGGGGTAGCTGCCGGTGAGCAGCTCGTGGGCGATGACCCCCAGCGCGAAGACGTCGGCCGCCGACGTCGCCGTCTTGCTCCCCATCGCGAGCTCGGGCGCCATGTAGAGCGGCGTGCCCATCATCGCCCCGGTGCGGGTCAGGCTGGGCGAGGTGGCGTCGGCGAGCCCCGGCCGGCCCGCCGGCTCGCCCGAAGGCTGCCCGAGGCGCCGCGAGATGCCGAAGTCGCCCAGCCGCACCTCGCCGCGCGCCGTCAGCAGCACGTTGTCGGGCTTGAGGTCCCGGTGCACCACGCCTTCGGCGTGGAGGTAGGCCACCGCGTGGGTGAGCTGCTCGAGAATCGGCAAGGCCCACCGCGCGTCGCCGAAGCGCTCGCGCTGCGCGGCGAGCGAGGCGCCGTCGATGAGCTCCATCACCAGGTACTGGGTGGCGCTGCGCTCGTCGACGCCCACGTCCACCACGCGGACGAGGTTGGGGTGGTCGAGCCGCGCGGCGATCTCCGCTTCGCGCGCGAAGCGGCCCGCGCCCTCGGCGCTCACCTCGCCGCGGAGCACCTTGAGCGCCAGGGGGTGCCCGTCGCTCAGCCGCGTCACCTCGTAGACCGCGCCCATGCCACCTTCGCCGAGGAGCGCTTCCACCTGGTAGCGGTCGTCGAAGCGCTCGCCCGGCTGCAGGCTGCGCGCGCCGCTCACCCGCAGCCCACCCGACATCACCGTGGACAGGTCCCGGCTGCGCGCCGCCACCTGGTGCTTCACTTCCTCGGTGGCCATCGCCGCGTCGGCGACGCTCGCCGCGAGCTGGCCGCGCAGCGAGCGGGTGCGCCGGTCGATGGCCATCGCCACCCCGGTGAAGGCGAGCAGCGTGCCCAGCGCCATCGTCCAGCCGGGCGCCGCGGTGAGGCCGCTCGCCTGCAGCACCAGCGGGAGCGAGAGCGCCGCGTGGCCCAGGAAGCCCCAGAGCGGGCCCCGCACCGTCGAGCGCCCCTTCTTCCACGCGCGCACCAGCAGCACGGTGGTGGCGAGCACCGCCACCACCAGCGCCGCCGCCGCGACCAGCGCGGTCACCACCCCTTGACCGACGGTGAGCAGCGCCAGCGCCGCCGCGCCCAGGAGCCCCAAGCTCACCACCGAAGGCACGGGGTTGGACTGACGGCCGCCTTCCAGCGTGCCGCGCACCACGACGAGCAAGGCCACGTGGGTCAGGGGCGGCAGCAGCACCACCCAGGTCCACACCAGCTCGCTGCTGACGAAGAGCCGCAGGAGCGACGCGCCCGACAGCGCCGCCAGGCCGCTCGCCAGCGCGGCCAGCCCGAGCACCGGGGCCCGTGTACTGCCCGAGCGCGCCAGCGGCGCCAGCACCATGAGCAGCCCGAGGAGGATGGCCGCCGACGCCACCGCGAAGGCGAAGGCGTCCGCTTCCAGGCGGGCGCGCAGCAGCACCAGCAGCTCGGCGACCTCCATGGGCAGCGGCGCGGCGAGCTCGGGGCGGAGCCCTTCGTACGTCGCCACCACCTCGGCGCCGAGGTGGTCGGGCTCGAGCGGGAAGAGCGGCAGCGGCGAGAGCCGGGCGACCGCCAGACCCTGGGCATCGCGCAGGGCGCTCGCTCCCGGCGCGCTCAGCGTCGGCCGCAGCGCTGCGAGCCGCGGAACGCGCCCCTTCACGTGCAGCCGGCTGCTCGAAGGCGGCCGGTGCGGCAGGCTGGCGCTCCAGGCCGACTCGCCGTCCCAGCGGTACTGCACGCCTTCGAGGGGGAAGTGTTCGCTGGTGCCCCGGCAGCTGAAGAAGGCGAGCAGGGGAAGCACGAAGATGAACCGCGTCGAGGTGGAGAGCACGACGCCGGGTATGCAAGCCGCCGGCGATCGGTTTGGCGCCCGGTTTCTCCGGGAGCGCCGGAGCGATTCCGAGCACTTGGTGCAGGCACCGTTCAGCGTTGAAAGGTGGGTGAAATTTCAGAGGTGAAAAATGGCCGGGTCGAACCGACCCAGGGGCGCGGCCGAGCCGGGACTCACCAGTCGACGACGTCGCCGTCGAAGGCCAGCTCCACCGCCAGCACGCGGTGGTCGCTCACGCCCTTCACGTCGTCACCGCCCACCACCCTCGCCGAGCCGGGCACCACGCCGAGCCCGGGCGTGGCCTGCACGTGGTCGATGATGCGCTCGCGCCCCTTGAGCACGTTGGTGGTGCGCGCCGCCGTCGGCAGCTCCCCGAAGGCGTCGGTGAAGCCCGCGGGGCGCAGCGCTTCCAGCGAGCCCGCGCCCGGCTCGTCGTTGAAGTCGCCCGCCACCAGGACCGGCCGCGACGGGTCCTCCGCGCGCAGCGCCTGGGCGATGGCCGCGAGCCGCTCTCCCTGCGCGCGCCGGTACTCGGGCGCCGCGGGCCCCGCGCCGTTGAAGAGCAGGTGCGCCTGCAGCACCACCATCGGCCGCCCGGCCACCTCGAGGTGCACCTCGCCGATGCGGCTGCGGAAGCCGGGGAAGGGGTTCTCCCCCGACGCGAAGTGCAGCGCGTCGTCGGCGTGGTTCACCACCTTGGTCACCGGGTAGCGGCTCAGGAGCCCCTGGCCGCGGCCGTCGGGGCCGCCCGGAAAGAAGACGCAGCGCGAGGCGTCGAAGTGCGCCGGGTCCGCGGCGCGCCCGAGCGCCTCCAGCGTCTGCCGGTTCTCGACTTCCTGGATGGCGCACACCCCGGCGTCGAGCGGCCCCAGCACCGCGGCGAGCGAGGCGAGCTTGGCGCTCACCTCGTCCGGCGTGCGCACCTTGTCCGAGGTGGCGGGGTCGTCCACCGCGTCGAAGAGGTCCTTCACGTTCCAGCTGACGAAGGTGAAGCGCGGCGCGGCGCCGTGCGTGCTGGGCGGCGGGAGCGCCGGCGCTTCGGCGGGCGCCGCGGGGCGGGTA
>JAIBBQ010000361.1 GCA_019694595.1 Myxococcaceae bacterium | reverse complement strand
CGGCACGGCGTACCGGCTGGCGTTCCTCACCAGCGGCGCCAACGGCCTCGCCGCGGCGCTCGACCTGGCCCGCGCGCTGGAGCTCGAGGGCCGCGCGCCGGCGCGGCGGCAGGTGGTGCAGCTGGCAGCGGGGGTGTTCGACGCCTCGCCGCAGCTCGCCGAGCTCAAGGCCCTGCTGGGCGCGCAGTAGCGAGGCCCCTGGGGGTGAGGTGATCTGTGGGCCCCAGGTGCGCTAAAGGCCCTGCCCCATGAGCCAGACCATCCCCACCCAGCGGAACTTCATCGGCGGCGAGTGGGTCGCCCCCTCGACCGGCAACCACGCCCCCAACCGCAGCCCCGCGAACATCGACGACGTGGTCGGGCACTACCCGGTCTCGGGCGCGAAGGACGCGCAGGACGCGGTGGCGGCGGCGAAGGCGGCGTTCCCGGCGTGGTCGTCGATGCCCGGGCCCGCGCGCGGCCGCATCCTCTGGAAGGCGGTCGACATCCTGAAGAGCCGCGTCGAGGAGCTGGCGACGATGCTCTGCCGCGAAGAAGGCAAGACGCTCGCCGAGTCGCGGGGCGAGGTGAACAAGGGCATCAACCTCTTCGAGTTCTACGCGGGCGAAGGCTTCCGCACCCACGGCAAGACGCTGCCGTCGGAGATGAAGCAGACGCTCACCTTCACCCTGCGCCAGCCGCTCGGCGTGGTGGCGCTCATCACCCCGTGGAACTTCCCCTTCGCGATTCCGGCGTGGAAGTCGGCGCCCGCGCTCATCACCGGCAACACGGTGGTGATGAAGCCGGCGTCGAACACCCCCGGCACGGCGACGCTGCTCGCCAAGGCGCTGGAAGACGCGGGCCTGCCCAAGGGCGTCTTCAACCTGGTGACCGGCCCGGGCGGCGCGGTGGGCAACACCCTGGTCGACCACCCGTCGGTGGTGGCGGTGAGCTTCACCGGCTCCAACGGCATCGGCCTGGCGCTCAACGAGCGCTGCGCGAAGCGCGGCATCCGGGTGACGGCGGAGATGGGCGGCAAGAACCCGGTGGTGGTGCTGGACGACGCGGACCTGGACCTCGCGGCCTCGGGCATCGTGGGCGGCGCGTTCGGCTCGACGGGGCAGCGCTGCACGGCGACCTCGCGCGTGGTGGTGCAGAAGGGCGTCGCGCCCCAGTTGCTCGAACGCGTGGTGGCGGCGGCGAAGAAGCTGAAAGTCGGCAACGGCCTCGAGGCGGGCATCGACATGGGCCCGGCGGTCGACGAGAGCCAGCTCAAGACCGACCTCGAGTACATCGACATCGCGAAGTCGGAAGGCGCGCAGCTGCTCTGCGGCGGCAAGCGGCTCACCGACGGCGCGCTCGCCAAGGGCTACTTCGTGGAGCCGACCATCTTCGGCAAGGTGAAGCCGGGCAGCCGCCTGCACCAGGAAGAGGTCTTCGGTCCGGTGGTGGCGGTGGTGGAGGTCGGCGACTTCGAGGAAGCGCTCGCGGTGGCGAACGGCGTCGAGTTCGGCCTCTCGGCGAGCATCTACACGCGCGACGCGAACACGGCGATGAAGTTCGTGGAGCGCAGCGAAGTGGGCATGGTGCACGTCAACAACCCCACCGTGGGCGGCGAGGCGCAGCTGCCGTTCGGCGGCTGGAAGTCGACGGGCGTCGGCGAGCGCGAGATGGCCGAGGAAGGCGCCGAGTTCTTCACCCAGCTGAAGACGGTCTTCTTCGACTACACGGGCGCCGCGCGCACCTCGAAGATCTATTAACTGCCATCGCGAGGGCGCTGCCCGCGATGGCGGCGGGGCCTTCGCCCCGTCCAACGGATGAGGGTCCGGGGGGCTCTCGCCCGGGCACGCACTCCATTTCCTCGAATCGAGAAGACCGCAGCCCTCAGGTGAGGGAGACGCTTTTTCAGTTCGCGGACCAAGCCTTCAGGCGACGACGGTGACGTGGCCCACGGCGAAGGTGGCGAGGGCGTGGAGGCTGCCGCGCTGCCAGCGCTTGCTGGTGTCGGCCTGCAGCTTCACCTGGTAGCTGCGCGCGCCCTTCAGTTCCTCGAACCAGCGCACGAAGGCGTTGAGCGCCGAGGAGTTCATGAAGTCGACCTCGCGCAGGTCCACCGCCACGCTGCGCGCGCCCACCCGCATCGCCTCGCGGTGGTAGTGCAGCAGGAGGTCGGCGAGCGGCGCGCTGTCGCGCATCTCCGCCGTGCCACGCATGCGCAGCGTCACCTCGTTGCCCGCGCTCTCCGCCCGCACGGTGAGGGAGTCGAACGGCAGGGGCGGCGCAGGGTTCACGGCCTCGGTGACGTCGTCGAACACGCCTCGGTTCCCTGCGCGAATCGTGCCCGCCCCCGCGCCACGCCATCAGCCCGGAATGACGACGTCCTACATGTGCGCAGCCGGAGGTGAACACGACCCAGGTTGCGGCATGGAAGGGTCATCTGCGCCCCGCACCGGGCAGTGGTTGGCGCTAGATTCTGGAGCCGTGAGCCGCGCGTACCGGATCAACGTCAAGGCGTCGCTGGAGCGCCACGTCGCCGTGGAAGACGGCGTCTGCAGCCAGCTCGAGGTGCTGCCCATTCTCGAGAAGGAGCGCATGAGCGCGCTCCTCGGCGACGAGCTCGCGCGCCGCGGCTTCACCCGCGACGGCACCACCGCCAGGCGCGCCCAGGGCCAGGGCGTCACCGTGGAGGTCGACCTCACCACCGGCACGGTGAAGGTCACCGCCGAAGGCCACGCCGACCTGAAGCTCGAGACCAACCGCACCGCCGCCGCCACCCTGCCCGAGGACGAGGCGCTGCGGCGCAAGCTGGGCGAGGCCGCGCAGTCGCAGCTCGAGCGCGACGCCCAGGCCGAGGAGCAGCTCCTGCGCCGCCAGGTGACCGAGGCGCTGGAAGGCACGCTCACCGGGCTCAAGGGCGAGCTCGACCAGGCGGTGACCGCGGTGACCGCCGCCGCGCTCAAGGCGCGCGCGGCCGAGCTGGGCACGGTGGAGTCGGTGACCGAAGGCGCCGACGGCTCGATGACCATCAAGGTGCGCGTCTAGCCGTGGCTGCGCTGCTCGACGAGGCCAAGCTCCCCACCGAGCTCTCTGCGTTCGCCGCGGTGGAAGCCGCTTATCCGCTCGAGCTCGGCCGCATCACCGACGCCCTGCGCCAGGGGCTCTCGGTGCTGGTGGAGGCCGACAAGGAGCTGACGCCGTACCTCTACAAGGCGGTGCGCGACCGCCTGAAGAAGGAAGGCAAGCAGTTCCTCTACCTCGACGGGCGCGCGGTGACCGGCCTGCCCGAGGTGCCCGCGGGCCTGGGCCTGGTGGCGGGCATCCTCTTTCTCCTGCGCGAAGCGGTGCGCGGCGCGGTGGCGGAGCGCACGGTGGTGCTGCCCCACCTCGACCTGCTCACCACCTCGGTGGGCGGGCTCACCAGCGAGGCCCGGGAAGCGATTCCCCTGCTCTACGAGAACCCGGAGCTCGTGCTGCTGGGCTTCCGCGACCCGTCGTTCCCGCTGCCGCGCGTCATCGAGAACCTGTTTCCCCGCCGGGAGACCCTGCTCGGCATTCCGCGCGACCGGCTGCCGCACCTGGTGACGCAGCGGGAAGCGCGCAAGCTGTCCACCGGGCGCGAGCTCAACCCCTGGGCGCTCTACAAGCACGTGTCGGGAGCCAACGCGGTGCGGCTGCGGCGCATCCTGTCCACGCTCCAGGGCGAGGACTACCCGGCCGACCCGGCGAGCGCGGTGCGCCAGCTGCGCTCCGGCACGCTCACCGGCGAGCTCCAGGTGCCCGACGTGGACCTCGACCGGGACATCGGCGGCTACGCGAAGGTGAAGGAGCGGCTCAAGAAGGAGCTGCTCGAGGTGCTGGCGATGAAGGACCAGCTCACCGACGAGAGCCAGGTGAAGCGCATCGAAGGGCTGCTCCCGCGCGGCATGATCTTCTGGGGCCCCCCCGGCACCGGCAAGACGCTCTTCGCCAAGGCGATGGCCACCGCGCTGGGCGCCGCGGTGACGGTGGTGTCGGGCC
>JAIBBQ010000113.1 GCA_019694595.1 Myxococcaceae bacterium | reverse complement strand
AGCAGACGCAGGTCATCGCGGCGCTCGAGGCCGCGTGCCGCGCGCTCGGCTCGGGCGCGGGCGGCGGCTGCGCAAGCTCGCCGCCAAGGCGGTGCAGCTGGCGCTGCTCGGGTTCCTCGCGTGGAAGGTGCCGTTCGCCGAGGTCGCGCGGCAGCTGCCGGACGCGCGGGGCGGGTGGCTCGCCCTCGCCGGGCTTTCGCTGGTGGCGATCTACCTGTGCGACGCGCTGGCCACCTGGAGCACCTTCTCGCGGCTGGGCGGGCCGGTCCCGCTCGGGGGCATGCTGGTCGCCCGCGGGGCGAGCTACCTGCTGGCGTCGCTCACCTACGTCGCGGGCCAGGGCGCGCTGCTGTACTTCGTGCGGCGCGCCAACGGCCTCACCACCGCCAAGGCAGGCGCCATCATCCTGGTCATCGCGGCCGCCAACCTGATGCTGCTGATGGCCCTGGCCGGCCTGGGCCTGGCGCTGAGCGTGGAGACGCCGCCCCTGCTCCCGCTGCTGCTGGCGGTGGGGCTCGCGGGCACGGTGGTCTACGCGGTGCTGCTGGTGGTGCGGCCGAAGGCGCTGGCGCGGCTCGGGGTGGTGAGCGGGCTGTTCGACGCCGGACTCGCCGGGCAGGCCTGGGCGACGCTGGTGCGCCTGCCCCACGTGCTGGCGCTCATGGCGTACAGCTTCGCGATGCTGCGCGCGTTCTCGGTGGAAGTGCCGGTGGTGGAGGCGCTCTTCCGGCTGCCGGTGATCTACGTCATCGCCTTTCTGCCGATCTCCGTGCAGGGCCTGGGCACGTCGCAGGCGGCGATGCTGCCGCTCTTCAGCCCCTTCGCCGCAGGGCCCCAGACGGTGCGCGAGGCCGCGGTGCTGGCGAGCTCGCTGTCGGCCTTCGCCCTCATGACCGCGTTCCAGTCGGTGCTGGGGCTGATCTGCCTGCGCACCCCGCTGGGCAAGCTGCTCAAGGCGCAGGGCGCGGCGGCCTGAATCTCGAGGGCCCGGGCGGGGACCCTTGCGCCATGGCCACGGTAGGGCCCCTCTGGTAAGGCCAAAGCACATGGCGGCGGAAGACCTCGAGCGGTTCAAGAACCTGACCTACGAAGGCTTTCGCGCGCTCGCGAAGGACCCTTCGCTGACCGCCAACGAGAAGATCGGCTTCCCGGAGTCGTATCGCGGGGGCAAGGAACGGGCGATCTTCGAGGACCTGCTCGCCAAGCTGCCCGCGCTCTCGCGCCCCGGCGCGACGGTGGTCGACGTGGGCCCCGGGTGTGCGCCGCTGGCCTTCACGCTCATCGAGCACTGCCAGCGCCTGGGCCAGACGCTGGTGCTGATCGACTCCCCCGAGATGCTGGCGCAGCTCCCCGACGGCCCGAAGCTCGAGAAGCGCCCGGGCCTCTTTCCCCGCGAGCTGCAGCCGTACCTGAGCGCCGCCGCGGGGACCGTCGACGTGGTGCTGTCGTACTCGGTGCTCCACTACGTCTTCCCCGACGGCTCGGTGCCCGCGTTCCTCGACGCCGCGCTGACGCTGCTCAAGCCGCAGGGCGAAGTGCTCATCGGCGACATCCCCAACGTGTCGATGCGCCGGCGCTTCTTCGCCTCCGAGACGGGGGTCGCCTTCCACCGCCAGTTCACCAAGACCGACACCCGGCCCGAGGTGCACTTCAACGTGCTCGAGCCCGGCGCCATCGACGACGGCGCGCTCATCGGCATGATGCTCCGGGCGCGCGCGGCGGGGTTCGACGCCTGGCTCGTTCCGCAGCGCGCCGACCTGCCGATGGCCAATCGACGAGAGGACCTGCTCATTCGCAGGCCGTAGAGGGGAGCGAGCGACGTGACTGCCAAGACCGAGAAGCTGGTGATCGTGGGCGACAGCGCCTTCGCGGAGATCGCCTACGAGTACTTCACCCACGACTCGAAGTTCGAGGTGGTGGCCTTCGCCGTGGAGCGCGAGTACCTCAAGCGCGACTCGCTCTTCGGCGTGCCGGTGGTGGCCTTCGAGACCGTGCAGGACCGCTTCGCTCCCGCGGCGCACCACTTCTACGCGGCCAACGTCTACACCCAGGGCAACAAGCTGCGCACCCGCCTCTACGAGACGGCGAAGTCCAAAGGGTACCGGCCCGCATCCTACGTGAGCCCGCACGCCTTCGTGTGGCGCAACGTGAAGCTCGGCGAGCACTGCTTCATCTTCGAGAACAACGTGGTGCAGCCGTTCGTCACCATCGGAGACAACGTGGTGCTCTGGAGCGGCAACCACATCGGCCACCACTCGACCATCAAGAGCCACTGCTTCGTGTCGTCGCACGTGGTGGTCTCGGGCTTCTGCTCCATCGGCGAGAGCTGCTTCCTCGGGGTCAACTCGACCATCAGCAACAACATCACCGTGGGCAACCGCTGCGTGGTGGGCGCGAGCGCGACCATCGTGGGCGACGTGCCCGACGAGACCACCGCCGTCGGGCTTTGGAAGAAGCCGAAGGCCTGACCCTTCGATGAGCGCCTTCACCGTCGAGCGCTACGGCCCGGCGCGCAAGGCGCAGTGGGACCAGTTCGTGGCCGCGAGCAAGAACGGCACGTTCCTCTTCTTCCGCGACTATCTGGAGTACCACCGCGACCGCTTCGTCGACGCCTCGCTGCTGGTGCTGGACGAACGCGGCCAGGTGGCGGCGCTGCTCCCGGCCTCGCGGCACGGCGACGTGGTGAAGAGCCACGGCGGGCTCACCTACGGCGGGTTGGTGACGGGCGACGCGATGACGCTGCCCACCATGCTCGAGGTGCTGGAGGCGCTGCTCGGCCACCTGAAGGCCGACGGGGTGGCGTCGCTGGACTACCGGCCAGTGCCCGCGCCGTACCACCGGCAGCCCGCTGGCGAGGACCTGGTGGCGATGTTCCTGCTCGGAGCGGCGCTGGGCCGCCGGAGCGCGCTGACGGTGCTGCAGCCGGCGAGCCGGCTCCCCTTCCAGGAACGGCGGCGACGCGGGGTGAAGAAGGCGACCGCCGCGGGCATCACCGTGGGGCCGCACGCCGACCTCGCCGGGTACTGGGCGCTGCTGGGCGAGGTGCTGCGGCAGACGCACGGCGCGGCGCCGGTGCACTCGCTGGCCGAGATGCAGCAGCTCCAGGGCCGCTTCCCGGACCACATCAAGCTCGTGGGCGCGCAGCGCGACGGGCGGCTGGTGGCCGGGGTGTTGATCTACGAGAGCGCGACGGTGGCCCGGGCGCAGTACATCGCGGCGGGCGACGAAGGGAAGGAGCTGCAGGCGCTCGACCTGCTCTTCCACGTGCTGCTCACCGAGACGTACGCGGCGAAGCCGTGGTTCGACTTCGGCACCAGCGAGCGGCACGGGCCGACCGCGATCCAGAAAGGCCTGCTGGAGCAGAAGGAAGGTTTCGGTGCCCGGGTGGTGCCGCAAGACGGCTACCTGGTCGACCTCGCCCGCTTCGTGCCCGGCGCCCTGCGCGGAGCGCTCACGTGAAGGGAGCGCGCTGATGCCCACGTTCCGCAAGCTGGGGCTGGTGTACGCCCCGAATGGAAGCGCCCCCTGGGCGCGGCAGGCGGCGATGCTGCCCACGCCGCTGATGCTCGACGAGCACCGGGTGCGCGTGTACTTCGCCAGCACCGACGAGCACACGGTGGGCCGGGTGGGCTTCGTGGAGCTCGACGTGCGGCGCCCGCTCGATGTGCTGCGGGAATCGAGCGCCCCGGTGCTGGACATCGGAGTGCCCGGCGCGTTCGACGACAACGGGGTGAACCCCTGCTGCCTGGTCCAGGACGGCGCCGAGCTGCGGCTGTACTACGTGGGGTACCAGCTGCACCGGAAGATCCCGTACACGCTCTTCACCGGGGTCGCGGTGAGCCGCGACGGTGGCGAGACCTTCGAGCGGCGCTCCCAGGCGCCGGTGCTCGACCGGACCGACGGCGAGCTCTTCTTCCGCACCGCGCCCTTCGTGGCCAAGGAAGGGGCGCACTGGCGGGTCTGGTACATCGCCGGCGCGGGGTGGACGCAGCTCGGCGGCCGCACCCAGCCGCTCTATTCCCTGCACACCCTCACCTCCCCCGACGGCCTGAGCTTCCAGGGCCGCGGCCAGGAGCTGCTCGCGCCGCGAACCCCCGACGAGATCGGCTTCGGCCGCCCGTTCTTCCGCAGCACGGCACAGGGCCACGAACTCTACTACTCGGTGCGCTCTCCGACCGGGTACCGGCTGGGCTTCGCGCGCTCGGCCGACCGGCTCCACTTCGAGCGGGCCGACGACGCCCTCGTGCTCGAGGGCGCGACCGCCGCGTGGGAGAGCGAGATGACCTGCTACAGCGCGCTGGTGGAGACGCGCCACTCGACGCTGATGCTGTACAACGGCAACGGCTACGGGCGCACCGGCTTCGGCGCGGCGGTCCTGGAGCGATGACCATGAGCGAGAGCGGCCCGCGCAAGAAGATGTCGGTGGTGGTGCCCGTCTATTTCAACGAGGCCTCGCTGCCGCACCTCTTCACCAAGCTCCAGTGGCTCGAGGCCGAGCTCGCCACGCTGTCGCTCGACCTGGAGCTCATCTTCGTCGACGACGGCTCGCTCGACGGCTCATGGAAGGCGCTGCTCGACATTCGCGGGGCGCGACCGGCCACCAAGCTCATCAAGCTGTCGCGCAACTTCGGCGCCGTGGCCGCGTCGAACACCGGCTTCCAGTTCGTCACCGGCGACTGCTTCATGGTGCTGTCGGCGGACCTGCAGGACCCGGTCGAGCAGCTGCTGTTGATGGTGCGCCACTGGCTCGACGGCCGGAAGTTCGTGATCAGCGTGCGCAAGGAGCGCGTCGACCCGCTGATGACCCGGCTCTTCGCGGCGACCTTCTACGTCATCGTCCGCAACCTGGTGCTCGAGAGCTACCCCAAGGGCGGCTTCGACCTGATGCTGATGGACCGGGCGCTCTTGCCACACCTCGCCGGGAGCAGCGCCCACACCAACCCCAACATGCTCGCGTACTGGCTGGGGTTCGAGCCGACGGTGCTGGAGTACAAGCGCGAGGAGCGCCGGTTCGGCAAGTCGCGCTGGACGTTCCGCAAGAAGCTCAAGTTCTTCCTCGACACGGTGACCGGCTTCTCGACCGCGCCGATCCGCCTGGTGTCGTGGCTCGGGGTCGCGGTCGCGATGCTGAGCTTCGTCTACGGGGTGTGGATCGCGATCAACGCGGCACTGGGGCGCATCGAGGCCCAGGGCTTCGCCACCCTCGCGGTGCTGGTGAGCTTCTTCTCCGGGCTCATCCTGATGTCGCTGGGCATCGTGGGCGAATACCTCTGGCGCATCTTCGACCTGGTGAACCACAAGCCGAAGAGCGTGATCGACGTGACGCTGCTGGCGCCCGACGGCCAGTCGAGCCCGGCAGCCCAGCTCGAGGGCAGCACTAGCTCGGGCTGAGGACAGCCTGGCGTGGTGGCGCGACCACCACCCGCGCGCGGCGCACCACAGGCGTGGCCTTGAGCCGGGCGGCGCCGATGAGCAGCCCGAAGCACATCGCGAACGTCGGCGAGTACATCGTCTCGTCGGCGAACGCGGCGCGGAACAGCCAGAGCGCGACCAGCAGGTGCATCAGCGAGAAGCGCTGCCCCGTCTCCTTGAGCCCCTTGCCGATGACCCACAGCTGTCGGCCCAGCGCGAGCCAGGCCGTCACCAGCACCAGCCCCCCGAGCCCGAAGAGCGCGGTGAGCGCGTTGTGGGGGCCGATGAGCTCGAAGGAGTGGTCGCTCACCCGCTTGGCGAGCTCGTAGTCGAGCCGCTGGCCGACCCCGAGCACCGGGTTCTCGAGGCCCAGCTTGAAACACTCGACGAAGAGCTCTTCGCGCAGGTCGTCGGACGCGTAGCCTTCCACGGTCTGGGCCCAGCGGCGCTCGAACACGCCGGTGTCGAACCAGGTGGTCATCACCAGGTAGGTGAGGCCACCGCCCACCGCGAGGCCAGTCACCGTGCCGAGGCGGCGCCGCCCCGAGCCGACGAAGAGCGCCAGCCCGACCACCACCACGCCCGCCCACCCGGAGCGATTGGCCGACAGGAAGATGGTGAGCGCCAGGAGCACCCAGCCGCCGCCCACCACCAGCCGGACCGGGAGCGACGTGCCGCGCCGCAGGACCAGCGCACCGCCGACGAGCATCGTGGGCAGCGCGTAGAGCGAGAACGCATTCTTGTTGCCCGACGCGTCCTTCAGCACGCTGAAGGTTTCGTTGCCCAGGCCGCCGATGAACAGGCCGTGGAGCGCGAGGATCGACACGCCCAGCATCAGGCCGACGGTTCCGGCGGTGCGATCGGCCTCGCTCTGCACCAGCAGGCTGGTGGTGAGGATGATCATCAGGGTGCTGACGATCTTGACCACCGGCGGGTGGTAAAATTCGCCGTTGGTGAACATCGCCAGGCCGTAGGCCGCCGCGAAGCACACCATCGCCGCGGCCAGCCGGGGGGGAATCTGGCGCGCGCGCTGCGCGAGCAGCACCGGGAACGCCACCGCCGCCGCGACCACGATGGGGTGCACCAGGAACCCGCCGATCGCCAGGCGGCCCGCGCTGAAGCCCGAGCCGGCGATCGACACGCCGCACAGGAACACCCAGACCCGGCCGATGCCAAGCGGGGGAGAGGCCACTGCGGGCGCGGCGATGGCGGCGGCGTCTCTCACGCGGCGTCGGCCTTGGGCGCTGCCGGGGCGGCGAGGGGGGCCTGAGCCTTCGCGCTCTGCCAGGCGAGCAGCGCGGCGAGCCCGATGGCGAGGAACGCGGCCTCGGCCCCGCGGCCGGGGAGCGAGTAGCGCGGCTCGACGTGCAAGATGAGGTGGGAGAGCGTCGGCACCAGCATCACGCCCGCGCCGAAGTACCAGGGCAGCCCGGCGCGCCGCGACGCGCGCATGCCGAAGAGCGCGACCAGGAGGAAGGCGAGCTCCGAGAGCGCGATGCCGAACTTGAGCACCGTGTACTGGGAGTCCGACGGCATCAAGATCCAGATACGTACCGAGCTGATGAGCCCCTTCTTCACCACGCCCATGGGGTTGGCCTTCATGCGGGCGAAGGCATCGCGGCGCGCCAGCAGCTGGGTGGCCGGGTCGGTCATCGGCTTGCCCGACTCCGCCTCGAGCCGGGCCCAGTGCTCGTTCGCCTTGGCGTTGGCCTGGGGGTCGCCCACCCGCTCCCAGTCGAACCACCGGTCCTCGAACTGGTAGGTGGCGTCGAGCAGCGAGCGGTTCATGCCCTGGCTACCGCGGGTGAACTGCCCGGGCTCGGGCGGGTTCGCCACCGCCATCGCGGTGAGCATGCCGAGCGACACCGCCGCCACCGGGGCGGTGCGCACCAGGGTGGCGACGAGGGAGCGGGACGCCGCGAGCACCGACGCGGCGAGGACCACGCCGAGGAAGGCGAGGTTGGGCCGGCAGCACGCCGCCACGCCGAGCAAGAGCCCCACCGCGAGCGAGCGCTTCCACGAGGTCCGCTCGAGCAGCGGCAGCGCCACCGCGACCAGCCCGGTGGAGGCGAGCGAGGCCGGCACGATGGTGCTGAAGGTCATCGCGTAATAGGCGAACGGGTAATAGAGCCCGCCGACGATGAGGCCCCAGCGCCCGGCGTCCTCGCCGCCCAGGCCGCGTGCGATGCGGCTGATCGCGAGCACGATGAGCGGCAGCAGCAGGCACTGGACGATCAGCATCGACAGCGGCAGGTGCGGCGCCACCGCGTAGACCAGCGCCACCAGGTACGCGTACCCGGTGGCGTGGAACGTCATGTCCGTGGTGCCGTGGTCGAGGATCTCCAGGGCCGCGCGGTGGTTCTCGATGGGCTCAGGACCGCCGAAGTCGGGCGGGCTGTAGCGCCCGGTCCCGCGGTAGAGGAACAGCGCCCCCATCGCCAGGATCAAGGGCAAGAGGCACCAGAACCAGCGCCAGGCTCCGGAGGTGAAGCGCTCGAGGCGGCTCATCGTCGGTCTCCCAGGAGTACGCCGGCGATGCGCTCGGCGGCCTTGCCGTCCCACAGGGGGATCTCCGAGGTCAGCCGGTACTTCCCCGCGTCGAGGTCGGCCAGCGCGGCCTCGACCTTGGTCACGCTGCGCCCGACGAGCCGCGAGGTGCCGTGGGTGAGCGTCACCGGCCGCTCGGTGTTCTCGCGCAGGGTGAGGCACGGCACGCCGAGCGGCGAGGTCTCTTCCTGGGCGCCGCCGGAGTCGGTGAGCACCACCGCGGCCCCGGCCATGAGCCCGATGAAGTCGAGGTACTCCTGCGGCGGCAACAACCGCACGCCCTCGGGCAACGGCAGCCCCGCGCTCTGCAGCCGCTGCTGGGTGCGCGGGTGCGCCGCGAAGAGCACCGGCCAGCGCGCGCCGACCTTCGCCAGCACCGCGAGACACTCGGCGAGCGCGGAGGGCTCGTCGACGTTCGACGGCCGGTGCAGCGTGGCCACCGCGTAGCCCTTCTTCTTGCAGCCGTGCGCCTTCCACTGCTGGGACTCCAGCGCCTGGGCCTTGAAGCGCAGCAGCGTGTCGATCATCACGTTGCCCACCAGGTGCAGCTGGTCTTCGCCGTGACCTTCCTTGCGGAGGTTGTCGAGGCCCGACTGTTCGGTGACGAAGAGCCGCTGGGCGATGGCGTCGACCAGCTTGCGGTTGCGCTCTTCCGGCATCGCGAGGTCGAAGCTGCGCAGGCCGGCCTCGACGTGGCTCACCCTGAGGTCGATGGCGTCGGCGGCGATGGCCCCGGCGGCGGTCGACGTCACGTCGCCCACCACGATGAGCTCGTCGAGCTTCAGGGTGGGCAGCAGCGTCGCCAGCTTGGTGACGATGGCGCCGAGCTGCTCGCCGCGGCTGCCGCTGGAGACGCCCAGGTGGTGGTCGGGGGCGGGCAGCTGGAGGCGGGTGAAGAAGGCGTCCGACATGCGGGCGTCGTGGTGCTGGCCGGTGTGGATGAGCACCGGGGTGACGCCGCGGGCGGTGAGCGCGCGCAGCACCGCCGCCGCCTTGACGAAGTTCGGCCGGGTGCCGACCAGGAGCCCGAGCTTCACGGCTGCACCCTGCTCTTCAAGAAGGCATCGAGCCGGCGGGCGATGGCCGCGCGATCGTAGGTGGTCTCCGCTGCAGCCCGGCCAGCCTTCCCCATGGTCTTCCTCAGTCCCTCGTCGCGCACCAGACGTTCAGCGTGGCGCAGCAGCGTGGCGGCGTCGCCCGGGGCCGCCGACAGGCCACACTTCGCCGCCTCGACGCGCCGCGCCGGCTCCCCGTCGGCCACCAGCAAGATGGGAAGCTCGGACGCCATCGCCTCGTAGATCTTGCTCGGCACCGCACCGGGGATGCTCATGCCCAGGCTGATGACCGCCACGTCGGCCAGCGCGAGCAGCGCGGGAATCGCCTCGCGAGGCTGCGCCGGCAACAACTTCACCCGCTCGAGGCCTTCGGCGGCGATGCGCTGCGCGAGCTTCTCGCGGACCGGGCCGTCGCCCACCAGCACGAAGCGCCCGGGGACGTCGCGGGGCAGCGCCTTCGACAGGTCGAGCAGCTGATCGAGCCCCTGCGCGAGACCGAGCAGGCCCGCGTAGAGGAAGATCGGGCCAGGCTCGCTGCCCAGGAGCGCCCGCGCCTCCGCGGTGGCCTTCGAGCGCCCCCAGCGGGCAGGCTCGACGCCGTTGGTGATGACCTCGGTGGCGGTGCCGGGCGCGCGCGCGCGGACCGAGGCGATGATCTCCTCCGACTGCCCGGTGACGCCGGCGGCCGAGCGGTAGAGCGACAGCTCGAGCGCCTCCGCCGCCTTGGTGGCGAGCCCCGGCTTCACCACGCCCATGCGAATCGCCGACTCCGGCCAGAGGTCGCTGACGTTGAACACGAACGGGCAGCGCCAGAAGGCCGCCAGCGCCCGCGCCGCGCCGCCGATGAACAGCGGAGGCGACTCCACGAAGAGCACGTCGGGCCTCTGGCAGAGCTTGGGCCCCATCGCCGCCGCGGAGGCCGCGAAGGTGCCGTAGCAGGCGAGGCGGCGGGCGAACCCGGTCTGCGACGGCAGCAGCGGCACGCGGATGGTGCGCAGCCGGCCGACCTGCTCCACCACCGGCGACCAGGGGGAGTACCCCGCCCGCACCTTGCCTTCGGGGTAGTTCGGCAGCGCGGTGAGGACCTCCACGTCCCAGCCGAGGTCGAGCAGCCGCTCGCCGAGCTCCGACAGGCGGGCCTGGGGGGCGCCCATCTCGGGGGGGAAGTACTGGGTGAGGAGGCACAGCTTCACGGGCCTTCAGGCCTCTACCCCAGGATGGGCGGGCGTTTCACCCCCGGCGGCCCGCCTCCCGACGGTTGAATCCGGGAGGGTGGATCGGGGACGAAGCGGTTGATTTCGCGCCCTGTCCGGGTGAGGAGAGCCGTCGCTTCGCATGTGCGGCATCACGGCCATCGTCCGGCGCCCGGGTGGCGCCATCGCCCCAGGCACCCTGGAGGCCATGACGCGCGACGTGGCCCACCGCGGCCCCGACGGCATGGGGCTCACCTTCCTGGGCGGCGCGCAGCTCGCGGAAATGCCCGAGGGCGGAGACTGGCGCGTCGGCCTGGGCCACCGCCGCCTGTCGATCATCGACCTCAGCACCGAGGCGAGCCAGCCGATGCGCCGGGGCGCGCTGTGGGTCACCTACAACGGCGAGATCTACAACTACGTCGAGGTCCGCGCGGCGCTGGAGGCGCGGGGCTCGAAGTTCGCCACCGCGAGCGACACCGAGGTGCTGCTCGCCGCGTACGAGGCCTGGGGCCCCAAGGGCTTCGAGAGGCTCAAGGGCATGTGGGCCGCGGTGGTGGTCGATGCCCGCCGGCGCGAGGTCGTGGTCTGCCGCGACCGCCTGGGCATCAAGCCGCTCTACGTCTGCAGCACCGGGGCGGCGGTGGCCTTCTGCTCCGAGCTCAAGCAGCTGCGCCGCCTCACCACGCTGTCGGCCGATCAAGAAGCCGTCTCGACGTACCTGAACACCGGCTACGAGGACCAGCGCCGCACCTTCTTCCGCGAGGCGGTGCCGGTCGCGCCCGGGACCTGGGAGCGGTGGTCGCTCGACGAGGCGAAGCGGCTGGGAGTTCAGCCGTACTGGCACCCGGAGAAGGTGACCGCGCACGTCGACGACCCCGACGAGGCGGCGCGGCTGTTCGCCCCGGCCCTGCGCCTGGCCGTCGCCGAGCACCTGCGCAGCGACGTGCCGGTGGGCTGCGCGCTGAGCGGCGGGCTCGACTCCAGCGCCCTCGCTGCGCTGGTGAACGAGAAGAACCCCAAGTCGCTCGAGACCTTCACCGCCACGTTCCCGGGAACGCCGGTCGACGAGAGCGCCTGGGTCGAGAAGGTGCTCCAGGTGGTGAAGGCCAACCCGCACCGGGTGAGCCCGACGCCGCAGCGTTTCCTCGAGGAGCTCGACAGCTTCGTGTGGCACCACGACGAGCCTGTGGGCACGCTGTCGCAGTACGCCGGCTGGTGCGTGGCGCGGCTCACCCGCGAAGCGCAGGTGCCGGTGACGCTGAACGGCCAGGGCGGCGACGAGGTGCTCAACGGGTACTGGCAGTCGTACCTGGTGCACCTCTACGGCGCCGCGCGGCGGCTCCACGCGCTGGAGGTGACCCGCCACGTGGTCGGCGCGGCGCTGGGAGGCAACCCGCAGCTGCTGTGGCAGTTCCCGGTGATGGGGCGGCGCTTCCTCGAGCGCCGCAAGGAAGCCAAGCGCAGCGCGGCGAGCGCGCAGATCCTCTCGTCGGTGCTGGGCGCCGACGCGCAGGCCCGGCGGGTGTACGAGATCCGAGAGATGTACCTGCCCCGCCTGCTCAAGTGGGACGACCGAAACTTCATGGCCTTCTCGGTGGAAGGCCGCTACCCGTTCCTGGACCACGAGCTCATCGAGCTGTGCCTGTCGTTCGGCCCCCGGGCGCTCTACCAGCGCGGGTGGATGAAGGAGCCCCTGCGCCGCGGGCTCGAAGGCGTGCTGCCGCAGGAGCTGCTGCGCCGCCGCACCAAGCTGGGCTTCGAGATCCCCGGCCACGACTGGTTGCACGGACCGCTGCGGGCCACGCTGGAAGCGCTGGTGGCCTCGGACTCCTCGGTGTGGGAGCTGGTGCCCCGGGCGCTCGGCACCCGGGCGCTGGAAGGCCTCGCGGCGGGCAACCTGGAAGCGGAGCAGTTCCTCTTCCGCGCGCTGATGGCCGACCGCTGGGCGAAGAGGTTCCTCTCGTGAGGGCCGCTTCCATCCCGCTGCCGGTGCGTGATACCGCCACACCCGGTCTTCCCCCGATGGCGAGCACGCCCGACGAGCCCGAGCTGGAGCGCATCCGCGCCGAGTACGCGCGCCGCGAGCGGGAGATCCCCGCCGAGACGTACGCGTACAGCAACCCGCCCAACCTCTTCCTGCGGCAGGTGCAGGAGCGCACCATCCTCTCGCTGCTGCGCGATGGCGGCTACGCGCCGTTCGCGGACCGGCGGCTGCTCGACGTGGGCTGCGGCGACGGCGGCTGGCTCGGCACCTACCTGATGCTCGGCTTCCGCGACGAGCACCTCGCGGGCATCGACCTCGACCCCCAGCGCGTCGCGGAGGCGAAGGCCCGGCACGCGCGCTCCGAGGTGGTGGTGGGCAAGGCCGACGCCCTGCCCTGGCCCGACGGCACCTTCGACCTGGTGAGCCAGTTCACGATGTTCAGCTCCATCCTCGACCCGCGCATGCAGGAGCGGGTGGCGCGCGAGATGCTCCGGGTGCTCAAGCCGGGCGGCGCGGTGCTGTGGCTCGACATCCGCTACGACAACCCGCGCAACAAGAACGTGGTGGGGCTCAACCCGAAGCGCGTGGCCGAGCTCTTCCCGGGCTGCGAGGTCCGCTCCCGGCGCAGCACGCTCGCGCCACCCATCGCCCGCGCGGTGGTGGGCCTGTCGTGGACGCTGGCTGCCGTGCTGGAGCAGCTCACGGTGCTCAACGTGCACACCATCGCGCTCATCCGTCCGCGAGGTGATCGATGAGCACGCCCGCGGAGATCATGCGCCAGGCGCGCACGCTCAAGGCGAGCGGCGTCCCCACCCGGAAGCTGGCGGTGCTCTCGTCGTTCACGGCCGGATTCCTCGAGCCGTCGCTGGTGGTGGAGAGCCACGGCCTGGGCTTCGCGCTCAGCCCCTGGTTCGGGCCCTTCAACCAGTTCGAGCAGCTGGTGCTGTCGCCCGCGTCCGAGCTGTGGGCGCAGCAGCCCGACGCGCTGTGGATCGCGATGCGGGTGGAAGACGTCGACCCGCGGCTCGCCTCCGAGCTGCCGGCGCTCGACGCCAAGGCCGCCGCGGAGCGGGTCGGCCGGGTGCGCGCGCGGCTGGTCTCGGTGGTGAAGGCGGCCCGGGAGAAGACGAAGGCCCCCATCCTGGTGAGCAACTTCGCGCCGCCGTCGGCCGTGCTGGGCGGGCTCTTCGACGCCGGCGCGCCCGGCTCGCTGCCCTCGCTGCTCCTGGCGGAGAACGCCGCGCTCGCCCGCGAGCTCGACGGCATCGCCAGCGCGCACGTCTTCGACTGGGCCGGCGTGGTGGCCGCGGTGGGCGCCGAGCGCTTCACCGACCCGCGCCTGTGGCACCTGGGGCGGGTGGTGTGCGCGGCGGCGCACCAGCCGAGGCTCGCGCGCGCGGTGGCCCGCAGCGCGGCGGCGGTGAGCCTGGCGGCGCTCGAGGGCGTGGTGCTCGACCTCGACAACACCCTGTGGGGCGGCGTGCTGGGCGACGACGGCGTCGGCGGGCTGGTGCTGGGCGACGACCACCCGGGCAGCGTCTTCAAGCAGTTCCAGCTCGCGCTGCTGGGCCTGCGCAGCCGCGGCTTCCTGCTCGCCATCGCCAGCAAGAACGAGCGCGCCACCGTGCTCGAGGCGCTCGCGAGCCACCCGGAGATGGTGCTGCGCCAGGAGCACTTCGCGGCCATCGAGGCGAGCTGGGACCCCAAGCCGCTGGCGCTGCAGCGCATCGCGCAGCAGCTCAACCTCGGCGTCGATTCGCTGCTCTTCGTCGACGACAACCCGGTGGAGCGCGCCACCGTGCGCGCCGCCCTGCCCCAGGTGCAGGTGGTGGAGCTGCCGGCCGACCCGCTGGGCTACCTCGACGCGCTCAAGGACGTGCCGGGCCTCGACCGGCCGAAGCTGCTCGCGGAAGACAAGCGCCGCGCGGAGATGTACCGCGAGGACGAGGCCCGCGAGGCGCTCGAGGCCACCGCGAGCGACGTCGGTGAGTTCCTCACCAAGCTCAAGATGGTGGCCCAGGTGGGGCTCGCCGGTCCGTCGACGCTGGAGCGCATTCACCAGCTCATCAACAAGACCAACCAGTTCAACCTCACCACGCGCCGCTACGAGCTCGACGAGGTGAAGCGGGTGGCGGCGAGCCCGGAAGGCCGCGTGGCGTGGCTGCGCCTGTCCGACGCCTACGGCGACCTCGGCCTGGTGTGCGTGGGCATCCTCAAGCGCGCGAGCGGCACCCGCTGGGAAATCGACACCCTGTTGATGAGCTGCCGGGTGATGGGCCGCCAGGTGGAAGACGCGTTCCTCGCCTACCTGGGCGGGCTGGTCCGCGAAGCCGGAGGCACCGAGCTGCTCGGCGTCTACCGGCCAACGCCCAAGAGCACCCCGGTGAAGGACTTCTACGACGTGCGCGGCTTCACGGTGCTCGCCCAGTCGAGCGCGGAGACCAGCTACCTTCGCGCGCTTTCGCCGGACTGGCCGGCGTGGCCACAGGTCATCGAGCGGGTCGAGGTGAAGGGTCCATGAGTCAGGTGAATCAGCGGGTGCGGCAGCTCCTGTCCGACGTCCTCGGGGTGCCGGTGGAGCAGATCGGCGAGAAGGCGACGCGCGACGACTTCCAGAACTGGGACTCGGCGGCGAACGTGCAGCTGCTCATGGCCATCGAAGGCGAGTTCGGCGTCACCCTGAGCGTGGACGACGCGGCGGATCTGCTCTCGGTGGAGCTCATCGTCGCCATCCTCACGGAGCGGGGCGTCTCGTGAGCGAGTCGGTGGGGGGCTGGTCGGTCGGCGCCAGCGCCGAGCACACCTTCGACATGACCGAGGCGTTGATCGACCAGTACGCGGCGCTCTCGGGCGACTTCAACCCCATCCACATGAAGAAGGAGGCCGCCAATGCCTCCGGCTTCCCCCGGCGGGTGGCGCACGGCTGGCTGTCGGGTGCGTTCCTCTTCCGCATCGTGGGCATGACGCTGCCCGGCCCCGGCGTGCTGGTGCAGTCGATGACGCTCGACTGGAAGCAGCCGCTCTTTCCGGGCGACCGCGTCACCGCGAAGGTGACGGTGACCAAGGTCTCCGTCGCCGCGCAGGTGCTGGTGCTCGGACTGTCGGGCACCACCGCCACCGGCGCGCTCGCCTTCAGCGGCACCATGACGGTGCAGATGAGCAACGAGCTCGCCAAGGCGACGGTGGCGGCGCCCGCGGCGGTCTCGGAGGCCAGGACGGCCGCGGAGGTGAAGCCGGTGGTCGTCCCCGGCGCGCGCACCATCACCGGCAGCGGGCCGCCCGTGCTGGTGACTGGCGGAGCGCGCGGCATCGGCCGGGCCATCGCGGAAGAGCTCGCGCGCCGTGGCCACCCGGTGGCGCTCGGCTACGCCACCGGGGCGGCCGAGGCGGAGAGCGCCGCCGCCGCCATCCGCGCCCAGGGCGGCCGCGCCGTCACCTTCGGCTTCGACCTCGCGAGCGACCAGAGCCCGCGCGCGGCGCTGGAGCGGCTGGCCGCGGAGCTCGGCCCCATCGGAGGGCTGGTCCACGCCGCCACGCCGTCGCTCGATCGCGCGGCCGCGTCCGAGAGCGTGCTGCCGTCGGTGGAGCGCTACCTCAAGGTCTACGTGGGCGGCGCGCTGTCGCTCCTCGAGGTGCTGCTGCCGTCGATGAAGGCCGCCAAGCACGGCCGGGTCGTCTTCCTCGGCACCTCCGCGCTCTTCGGGGCGCCGCCGCCCAACATGGCGGCCTACGTGACGGGCAAGAGCGCGCTCCTGGGGCTCATGAAGTCGCTCTCGGTGGAGCTGGGCCCGTCGGGCATCACCTGCAACATGGTCTCGCCCGGGCTCACGGTGACCGACCTCACCCGCGACACCTCGCCCCGGCAGCAGCTCGCGGAGGCCCAGCGCATTCCCCTCCGCCGGCTCGCGCAGGTGCAGGACACGGCGCGGGTGGTGGCCTCGCTCCTCGGCGAGGACGGCGCCTTCATCAGCGGCGCGCACCTGCCCGTCACCGGCGGACCGGTGTGAGCGGTCTCGGGCGCCAGGTCGCCTACTCCACCCTCACCGCGGCCGAGGTCACCGCGCGGTGGGCGCTCACCCGCATGCCGCAGCTGCGCACCCAGGTCTCCCGATGGGTGCGGCGCGCGCCGGCCGAGCGCCCCGCCCTCACGCTCGGGGACCTCGAGCGGGCCATCGGGCGGCTGGCGCACCTCGAAGGCCGGCACGTGCTGGTGCACTCCGCGTGGGACGCGCTGGCTCACCTCGGCGCCAAGCCGACCGAGGTGCTGGCGATGCTGCAGCGCCTGGTGGGCCCCCGGGGCACGCTGCTCGCGCCGACGCACCCGCTGCCCATCAAGAAGAACGGCCAGCTCGTCTACGACGTGGCCCGCACGCCGGCGGCGACGGGGCTGCTCAGCGAGGCGCTCCGGAGGGCACCGGGGGCGGTGCGCTCGCCCTTCCCGCTGTCCTCGGTGGCGGCGCTGGGCGCCGATGCGGCGCTCTACGGCGAGGACTTCCGCGAAGCGTCGGGCGGCACGCCGTACGGGCGCGGCAGCCCGTACTGGCTCCTGGGCGAGCACGACGGGCTCGACCTCTTCCTGGGCATCGACTTCATCCGCGCCAACACGCTCGAGCACTGCGCCTTCGACCTGCTGGAGCGCGAGAACCCGCTCCCCGATTACTACGAGACGCTCGACGTCACCGTGGTGCGCGGCGGCGTCAGCGAGACGTGGACGGTGAAGCAGCAGCGCCGCGAGCTGGAGCGCTACCTCGCCACCACCACCTTCAAGCGGCTGATGCTCGACGAGGGCCTGGTGCGGGACGAGAGCCTCCCCGGCCTCCCGGTGGCGCTGCTCGACGCCCGCCCCTTCCTCGCCTGGCACCTCGAGCTCGCGCGCCGCACCGGGCTGCCGTACTGGGGCAAGGCGTGGCAGCTGATCGGCCGGCGATGGACCTGAGCCTCCTCGTCGCCTTCGACTACGAGCTCTTCCTGGGCCGCAACTTCGTGGGCCCCGAGGAAGTCCTCTTCGCGCCCACCCAGCGACTGCTGGAGCGCTGCGCCGCGCTCGACCTGAAGGTCACCTTCTTCGCCGACATCTGCTCCGTGTGGGCCCACCGCGAGCACGGCCAGCACGCCTACGCCGACGCCTTCGAGGCGCAGCTCAAGGAAGCGGTCGCCCAGGGCCACGACGTGCAGCTCCACGTGCACCCGCACTGGCTCTTCGCCAGGCCGGTCGACGGCCAGTGGGTGCCCGACGCCTCGAAGCTCTACCTGGCGGAGTGCGGCTTCGGGCCGGGCCCCAACGAGGTGCCCGCGGTGCTCAAGCGCGGCGTGCAGTACCTCGAGGCCCTGCTCCAGCCGGTGCGGTCCGACTACCGCTGCGTCGCCTTCCGGGGCCCGGGCCTGGTGCTCCAGCCCGACGACGGCAAGCTGGTCGCCGCGCTGCTCGAGGCCGGCATCCGGGTCGACTCCAGCGTCACCAAGGGCGTGGTCATCGACACCCCGAGCCTGAAGCTCGACTACCGGGACACGCCGGCCGCGCCCAACTGGTTCATGGCGCCGGAGACCGGCGTCACCCGTTCGGCGCCCCGCGGGCTCTACGAGGTGCCCATCGCCACCTTCCAGCCGGGCCGGCGGCGCCGCGTGGAGTTCCTCGCCCGCCGCGTCCGTGCCGTCGGCCAGCTGCGCGGCACCGCCATCTCCCGCGGAGCGCCGACCTCCCGGCTGGTGGGCCTCGCGGGCATGGTGCGCAACAACGCCCGCTACCTCCTCGACGGCGCGTGGTTCAACCTCACCACCGACACCAAGGGCTACACGCTCGGGCTCCTGGAAGACGGCATCGCCCAGTACCTGGAGCGCCACGCGGGCGCCTCGCAGGTGGCGATCTCCACCGTGAATCACCCCAAGCTGACCTTCGCCCCGCAGCTCGAGCTGCTGGAGCAGCTGGTGACGTCGCTGCGCCGGCGCCATGGGAGCGCGCTGCGGCTGCCGACCTTCCAGGCGCTCGACGTTCCGGCGGCCTGACGGGTCAGCGGCCAGCGGCGCGCTCGACCTCGGCGATCATCTGCGCGGCCATCGCTTCCACCGTGTGGCGGCGCGCGCGGGCGACCCCGGCCTCGGCGAGCTGCAGCCTGCGCCCCTCGTCCTTCACCAGCAACTCGAGGGCCGAGGCGAGCGAGGCGGCGTCACCCGGGGGCACCAGCACGCCGTCGACGCCGTCGTCCACCGAGGTGGGAATGCCCCCCACGCGGGTCGCCACCACCGGACAGCCGAAGGCGCGCGCCTCCACCAGCACCCGCGGGGTGCCTTCGGACAGCGACGGGAGCACCAGCACGTCGGCGTCGGCGAAGCAGCGGAAGAGCTCCGGCCCGAAGGCCTTGTGACCGAGGAAGCTCACCGACATGCGCGACGACAGCGCGTCGAGGCCGCTCTTGAGCGCCTGGGTGACGCCGCGGTCCTCGCTGTGGGAAGCGCCCACCACCGCGAGCTCGAGCGGGCGCGTCGAGGTCCGCAGCAGCCGCTCGCAGGCCTCGAGGAGCGTGCCCACGCCCTTCTCGTGGCGCAGGTAGCCGACGAAGAGCATCCGGAACGGACCACCCGTCGGCCGGGTGCGCGGCACGCTCAGCACCTCGCGGTCGAGCAGCGTCGCCGACACCAGCCCGGTGCCCTTGTCGGCCCCGCCGAAGCGCTCGAAGAGTTCGAAGCCGTTGGCGATGAGCCGGGAGTCGTCGCGCGCGATGAGGCGGGCTTCCAGCTGGTCGATGGCGTGGGCGAGGCCGCGGGCCGGCACCTTGCGCCAGCCCTGGTAGTGCGGCGAGGTGCGCACCACTTCCACGATGTCCGCGCACACGTGGTACGCGCGCGGCTTCCGGGCGCCGAGGAGCGCGGTGGGCGCGGCGAACGGCAGCTGCACGATGAGCGCGTCGCAGCGGGCCTCGACCTCACGGATGACCTCGCGTGCCTGCGGCCCCTTGCGGATGCCGCCCACCACCGACGGCAGCCACGGCAGCGGGTGGTAGCGATCGGGCGGGAGCTCGAGCACGTGATCATGCAGCTGCAGCCGCTCGGGCGAGAGGCTCATCGCCACGTGGAGCTCGGCGAAGTGCGCGCGGAAGACGTCGAGCAGCCGCACCACGCCCGCCTCCGACCACACGCGCCCCTCGGCGTCGCGGCTCGACCAGCGGGCGCTCACGAAGCCCAGCCGCAGCGGCGAGCTCATCGGTCGAGCGCGCCCCGCTTCTTCAGCGCCCCGTGCGCCTGCCTCGCCGCCCACTGACCGACGGGGCCGGCGAGCAAGAGGCCGCCCAGCGCCCACGCCTTCCAGTTGCCCATCAGGTGCGCAGGGTACGTGGAGGCGCCGAAGAAGAGGACGCGGCGGGCCTTGGCGGCGCTCCCGCCCGCGAGGGTGGCGAGGCCGTGGCGGGCGATGTCGTGCTCGATGAAGGCGCGCTCCACGTCCGCGCGGGTGAGGCCGGCGCGTTCCAGGAGCTTGGCGTCGAGTTCGAAGGAGCTCACGTACTCGTCGACCAGGTACTTGAGCGCGCCGGAGGCCGCCTGCTGGGCCGTCTGGTTCCCCGGGTGCCAGCGGTAGGCGAAGAGCGGCGCGTCGATGAACACCGCCCGCCTGGCGACCCCGAGCAGCTTCCAGTGGAACCACTTGTCGGGGTTGATGGTGCGGCTGCCGCCGTAGCCCTCGACGCGCTGGTAGAGCGCGCGCGGGTAGGCGGTGGACAGGAAGTGGAACGGGTTGCGCAGCGTCTTGAGGCACCGCCGCAGGAGCTCGGGCGCGTCGACCGCGTAGACCGCGGCGCCGTCGGGCACCGGCAAGCCGTGCACGCGGTCGGCCTCGGTCCACAGCGACGCGTCGGGCCCCAGCCGGCCGGTGATGGCGCCCTTGGGGTCGATGATGTCCGCGGCAGACGAGAGCACCACGTCGTCGCCCAGCTGCGCGAGCACGTCGCGGTAGACCGAGAGCGCCGTGGGGCGCATCAGGTCGTCGCTCGAGAGCATCACCATCACGTCGCCGGTGGCGAGCCGGCCGGCACGATCGAGGTTCCCCGCGAACCCGACGTTCGCCTCGTTGACCTTCACCGCGACGCCCATGGAACGCGCGAGCTGCACCGAGCCGTCGGTGCTGGCGTTGTCGGCCATCACCACCTCGAGGTCGACGGTCTGCGCCTTGGCGGAGGCGATGGTCTCCCCGAGGTACTTCTCGTAGTTGTAGTTGGGGATGCAGACGGAGAACTTCACGCCTCGCCTCGCGGAATGAGTGACAGCGGCCTCGCCATGGCGCGCTCATAGACCAACGCGACCTGGCTGGCGCAGGCCTC
>JAIBBQ010000112.1 GCA_019694595.1 Myxococcaceae bacterium | reverse complement strand
CTGGGCAGCCTCGAGTCCACCCGAGTCGCTCCAGGTGAGCCCGCGCGCGTCGCCGGCGCCGTGGGCGAGGTCGCCGTCGATCCGGTAGCCACCGAGCACCGCCGCCGCCTGCCCGCGCAGCAGCGTGTACCCGCGCCCTTCGCGCACCGCCCCGGCCGACGCGGTCACCGGGCCGAACCGGCCTTCGAGCTGCCCGCCGCCACCGGCCGAGTCCGCGGTCGCCGTCGCGAGGTACTCGTAGTCCACCACCAGCACCTGCTCGCCCGCGCCCGCGAGCTCGTCGGCGCCGAGCACGGGAGCCCCGGAGTACAGCGCCAGCGGCGCCGCGAGCCACAGCCGGCCCGAGGCGGCGTCGAGCTGGTAGTCCTTGCCGCGCTCGAGGTGGAGCTCGCCGAGCGGCAGCCCGGTGCCGGCCGCCCGCCGCTCGATGCGCACCTGCTCGCTCCCCTGCACCAGCTCGCCGTGCGAGAGCCAGTAGAGGCTGCCGCCGGTGGACTCGAAGCGCTCGTGCGCCGGCTGGTGCTGGAGCCCCGAGAGCAGCTCCTGCTCGCTCGACCAGCCGAAGGCACGCGCGCGGACGCCCGCCGCCCAGTCGTCGGGGGTCCGCAGCTCGAGCGAGCCTCCCGAGACCGCGCGGTGGAAGCGCCCCAGCTCGCTGCCGTCGAAGCTCGCGCGCACGTTGCCCAGGCGGGCGAAGCCCAGCCCTTCGCGCGCCACCTCGAGGCGCAGCCGCTGACCGCCCGGGTTGGAGGCGGTGGTGAAGCTCGAATCGCCGTAGCCCGGAGGATCGCGCGTGGCGTCGAGCGCCCGCTGGAAGGTGTCGAGCGCGCGAGGCTCGAGGAGCGCGAGCCCGCGGCCACTGCCCAGCGCGACCAGGTCGGCGTCGCGGAGATCGAGATCGCCCAACAGATCGAACCCCTTCACCCGGGCCCGCAGCATGCCGGCGCCGCGGCCGTTGAGCCTGGGCACCACCTGGCCGTTCCCGAACTCGAGGCCGAGCTCGAGATCGAGCAGCCCGAGCGCCTGGACGAGCGGCCGCTCGTCCTCGCTCAACACCACCTCGATCGCCGTCGCGCCGGGCTCGGACCACCGCAGGACCAGGGGCCCGCGCGGCACGCCGATCGCTCCTCGCCCGGCGGCGTCGAGACGCACCTCGCCGGCGCCCAACCGGATCACCGCGCCCGGAGCGCCCTGGAGCGCCACGGAAGCCCCCTCACCTCGCAGGGCCGGGAGCTGGACCTCGCCGACGGTGCGGACCTCGTGCGGCACGAGCATCGCGCCCTTCCCCGTGGCGACCACCTCGAGCGAGCGCTGCTCGAGCCGCACCAGCCCGTCGGGACGCTCCTCCACCACGGTCAGGGTCTGCGCCCCGGGCTGCAGGCGCACCTCGAGACTCCAGGCGCCGTCGCCTCTGGCCTCGACGGTCTGCGCGCCGAGGTGGAGGCGCGCGCCAGGAACCGACGTCCCGGCGAGCGCGACCGAGACCCGGGAGGACGCGAGCTGCGCCTGCTGGATCCGAGCGACGCCCGTCGCAGCAGCCGGCCGCGCAGCGAGCGCGAAGTCCTGCACCAGCACCGCGCCCAGCGACAGCTCCACCGTCGCGGCCGGAGGCGTCGCGGTGGTCCCCGGTGGCAACCAGCGGCGATCGAGCCCCACCCGGTGACGGCCCGGCTCGAGGCGCACGCCCCCCAGCACGCCCGGTGACCGGGCCTCGAGCGCCGCGAGGTGGTAGCGCCCCTCGGCGTCGGCGATGGCCGTGAGCCCGGTCTCCAGGGTGATCCGCGCCCCGGGAACGCCCGGTTCCTCGCTGCTGCAGCGGCCGTCGCCGTCGAGGTCCTCACACACCCGGCCCACCAACGCAGCCGACTCCAGGTGGCTCGGCGCCTGGGCGGCAGCCACGGCACACCACCCGGCGATGGCCGCGCCGAAGGCCTTCACGGCGTCACCTCGACGAGCGCGGTGACCCCGGTCGACCGCTCCACGGCGGAGATGCTCACCGGGCCGGTGCCCCCCGACAGCACCCACTCACCGCTCGACCCAGGCTCGAGGCGGCCCCCGCTCGCTCGCACGTCGAGCGCACAGGCCTCGAGCCGCTCGCCGCGCGGCGATTCGCACCACGCGCGGACCCGCGCCCCCTGGCTCTCGAGGCGCACCACGAGCGGCGTGGGTCCGGCGACGGCGAGCTCGGCGCGGGAACGGGCGGACAGCGACGGGCTGGCCGGCGCGAAGACGCGCGTTCCCTGGTCGCGGATCTCGAGCGTGGCGACGAGATCGGGCCACTCTCCGTGCCGCAGCTGGACCGCGCCGTCGCGCAGCGCCCCCAGATCGAGTTCGCCGGAAGCGCCGGTCTTCACCGCGCGGCCGTCGACCTCCAGCGGCTGCGACGGCACCGGAAGTCCCGCGAGATCCTCGACCTTGACCCACAGGTGTCCGGCCGAGCCCCAGGCCGCGATCCGCGCGGGCTCGCTGCCGAAGGGACCCAGCGCGCTCACCTCGAGCACTCGAGGCCCGCGCCCCACCGCCGCGTCGGGCACCAGCAGCGCCCGCAGCCGACCCGGCTGTTCCTCGCGCTGTTGCTCGAAGTGCAGCTGGGGATCTCCGGTCTGCAGCACGGCGCCGCTTCGCGGCCGACCCAACGCATCGGTCACCTCGACCTGCACTGCGAGCGCGCCCCCCTGGTGCACCACCGCGTTCCCGAGCTCCAGCCGCAGCGAGGCGGCGGGACCCTGGATCAGCGCCAGCGACACCTCTTCCTTCACCTCGCGGGCCCCCTGCTTCCAGGTGGCGGCCAGGCGCTCCTCGGCGAGGCCTTCGGGGGCGCGGTAGCCGAACTCCAGCACCCCGCCCGGGAGCACCCTCGGCCCGTCGACCACGCCGTGCGCCGCCGACAGCGCGACCTTCGCGCCCGGCGCGGCGTTGCCGAACGGATCGCTCGTGGCGCACAGCACGCGGGCGCGCGAGGTGCCGTCGGCGGGCAGGCGGGTGGGCGTCGCCACGCACGCGAGCTGCTTGGTCGGCGGCAGCGCCAGGTCCACCGTCACCGCGCTGCGGTTGCCCAGGCGGTCGATCGCCAGCCCCTGCCCGGTGCCGTAGCCAGGCGGCACCTCCACCGGCACCAGGAAGCGGCCGTCGCCGCCCGCCTTCACCGGGCCGAAGCGGCGGCCGGCGATGGTGATGGAGAAGTCGGCGTCTGGCTCGGTGGTGCCAGGCAGCTCGATGGCGCTCGCCAGCGGAATGCGCAGCGCTCCGAGCGCGCCCTGGGCCGACTGCGCATGGGGCCACGCCGCGAAGGCCACCACCACGGCGACCTCGGGGTAGCGCGTCTCCGGCAGCCGGTACCGCGCGCGGAAGCGCCCCGGGCCGACGCGCTCCACCGCCCCCAGCGTGCCCACGTTGGCGCGCAGCACCGGCGGCGCGGTGGTGGCGTCGGGCTTGCCGTCGGGCCCCAGCACCTCGACCGCCAGCTGGGTCTCGACGTCGCGGCCCTTCACCAGCCCCTGGCCGAGCACCGAGAGCGAGACCTGCGCGGCCTCGGGGCCCACGGAGAAGTCGCGGTCCACCCGGAGCGCGCCGTCCTTCGCGCCGAGGTGGACCGAGCGGACCGTCGCCAGCGGGCGCACGCGGAAGAGCGCCCACGGCTCACCACCGGGCAGCCGCTCGGCGACGGCGCCCTTGAACTCGAGCGCCGGCGCGGCCTGCAGGGCGATGCTGTTCCCGCGCGGGTCGGCGCGGCGCACCGCCACCAGGAATCCTTCGGGCGCCACCAGCTCGCGCGGAGCGAGGAGCTCCAGCGCGTCCGGCCAAGCCAGCCCCGGCGCGCAGAGCAGCGCCACGGCGAGCGTTCTGTGCAGCCAGCGCCCGGACACGATCACGACGCTATCGAGTTTCGGTGGTTGGCCTCCGAGGAATCGATGGGACCTGGGATCCCCTTTCGACCCAGGTCCGGCGAGAGAGCTGATCAGTCATCGGCGCACCCGTACCGGCACCGGAGCGCGGCGCCGGCGAAGCCCCGCCATCAAGAGCACGAGCCCGGCGCCCCACGCCGCGGCGGTCCCACCGCTCGCCGAGCAGCCGGTGACCGGCGCCGGACCATCGAGCGCGGTGGCGTCGAGCGGGCCCGCCGCCAGCGCAGCGGAGGACGCCGCGCTCGCCCCGCCCGGGGCCTCGAGGTCGAACGCGAAGCTGCCGCCGCTCGCCGCGCAGACCTCGGTGAGCGTGAGCTTCACCTTGGTGGTCTTGGGGTGATCGTCGCCGTTGACCACGTGGAGCGTCACCGCCACCGCGGAGACCAGCTCGTTCGCCTTGGGGCCGATCGACGCCGCGTGGTGGTGGTGCTCGCCCTCGTCGTCGTCGTCGTCGTCGTCACCGTCGTCATGGCGCTCACCGCAGCCGCGGCGCGCCGTGCTGCACGCCTCGAGCGCGTAGGTGAGCGACGCCTGGGCATGGTGGCCCGAGTCGTGGGCCGTGCCGCGGTACCGGCAGGTGGTGACCTTGCCCTGGGCGTCGGTGAGGCTCAGCAGCACCGTGCCGCGGCCCGCGGCGCCTTCCACCACCGGGATGCTGGCCGGGATCGCGAAGCGCAGGGCGGGCGCGAACGTCGCGCTGCCGTCGGCCCAGTGGTTGGGGCGATAGCTGCGGCTCGCCTCCAGCACCACCGAGCGGTGCGCGCACGTCGAGACCGCGGGGAGCTTGATGGTGGCGCCGAGGATGTTGCGGTTGAAGCCTTCCTCGTCGCTGGCCCACACCAGGCGCACCTGGCCGTCGGCGAGCACCGAGACGTCGTTGAGCGTCTCGTTGAAGATGGTGTCGGTGATGCGGAACAGCAGGTGATCCGTCATCCGGTACAGGTAGAGGTCGGAGGGCGAGAGGTCGTCGGGGCGGCTCTCGAAGGCGACGATGTCGCCGGCGATCGACGGGTTCACCTGCGTGCCGGCGAGCTCGAGGCGATCTTCCCCGCCCGGCCCGACGAGGTAGACGTCGCCACCGGTGGTGGTGCCGCGGTTGGCGTCGAACACCGTCACCTGACCGTTGCTGTCGGGGTTCGACTCGGGCACCGCGGTGGCGGCGATGGTGCTCACGGTCCACCCGCTGGCGCCGCGCACCGCCTTCATCACGTCGCAGTTCAGCACCGAGCTCGGGCAGTGCTCCCAGACGATGGCGGTGCCGTCGGCGGACACCGACGGGTTCTGATCGTACACGGCGTCGGTGGTGAGCCGGGTCAGCTCGGTGGTGGCGAGATCGTAGGCCACCACCTCGCCGTTGCCGTGGAGCCCGAAGTCGATGAAGGCCACGGTGCCGCCGCCGATGGCCGCGCCCACCCGGTTCGCGCCCGGCCGCGGGTCGATCTCGGTGGCGACCGCGGTGGCGGTGTCGAACACCATCAGCGCGTTGCGCCCCGGGAAGACGCGGGTGAAGACGATGCGGCCGCCGCTCACGTCCGACAGCAGGTCGCGGTTGCCGCCCGCGGGGATCGCCAGGTCCACCCCGGTCGAGAAGCGGTAGTAGCGGATCAGCGGGTCGGCCGTGTACGCGGCCACGTCGTCGGAGACGTGGGGGTCGTACTGATCGCCGGGCTGGGCGTTGATGCTCACGGGAACGACCGCAGGCGTGGGGCCGTTGACCGGCACCACCGCGCCAGCCACCAGGGGAAGCAGCACCGCGACGAGCCCCAGCTTCACGCATCGCCTCCTCGAAACGGCAACTCCCACCAGCCCTGCAGTTCAGGGCCGTGGGAGCACGGGCGAAGAGACGCTCAGTCGAAACCCCACGGCAGTCACGGCCGGCCGGACTTCAGGCCCCGCGGACTTTGCGAACCGGGGCTTTCCCCCGGAGTGCCCTTGGACAGGAACAAGGGAAGAATATGGAGGGGGTCGATTGCTGGTCAACCTGCGCACTTGCCGCACGTCAGGCGACTCTGTAGAAGCGCGCGCCTTCTGTGGGGCGGGGTACGGCCAGGTAGCTCAACTGGTTAGAGCGGCGGTCTCATAATCCGCAGGTAGTCGGTTCAAGTCCGACCCTGGCCACTTTCCCCCCCACGGAGGTCTGTTTCTTCAGGGCGCCGCCCAGCCCGCGGGGCTGCCGCCCATCAACCGGCACAGCTCCTCGTACGGCATGAGCTTGATGCCCGAGTTGCCGCCCCACCCCGTGGTGGTGACCACCAGTCGGCGGCCCTGCTTGTCGGTGAGATCCGTCATCACCGCGGCGTGCCCCGACTTGCCCGACGTCCAGTAGAGGATCGAGTTGTCCGCCGCGTGGGCGGGGTCGCCGTGCAGCTTGCCCTGGGCGCGCAGATCGTACGCCGCGAGCTTCGCGCTGGGGTCGGCGGGAATCCCGGTGCCGCCCGCCGCCTCGTACACCCGGCGCGCGAAGCCCTGGCAGTACCCGTTCCAGTCGTGCGAGTTGTTGTTGGGGTTGTACGGCGGGTGCTTGAGCCACTCGAGCGCGACCTGGGTCACCTTCCCCGAGCCGCCGCCCGGCGCCACGCTGCCATCGACGCTCGAGCTGCCGGAAGCGCCGCCCGCGGAGCCCGAGGGCGCGCTGCCGCCGGTCTGGTAGTCGATGTGATCGAAGTGCTTGCCGCTCTGCACCGCCTGCGCGAGCGCCTGGCGGGTCTCGCGATCGAAGACGCCCGAGGCCGGGCTGATGCCCGCCTTCTCCTGCAGCGCCTTGAGCGCCAGCTCGGTGCGCGGCCCGAAGAACCCGGGGCCGGTCGCCACCTGCGCCTTGGTGAGCAGCCCCACCTTCACCAGCGCCGCCTGCAGCTGCTCCACCGCCGGGCTGTGCGCGCCGCGGTGGAGCACCTTCCGGGGCAGCCCGGCCTCGTCGACCGCGGCCGGGGCATCGGCGGTCAGACTGGGGCGGACGATCGAGGACGCCGGCGCGAACCCGTCGCCATCGACCAGGGGCAGCGGCACGTCACTCGCCGGGGTGTTCACGGCCACGCGGCTCTGGGTGGCAGGGACGAACGTGCTGCGCGCGACCTTGGACATTGCGGCTCCCCTTGGTGACTGTCTTCTGGAGTTATCGCCCTCGGCGGCCGAAGCCGTTCGGACTCACTCCGCCCAGGATGCTTACACATCTGGGAGGATTCCGTTTTCCGGCAATTCTCCGCGACGCGGGCGAGGCCAAGGAGGCTGCGGATTTAATTCACGTTCTTCGGCCGGGCAGCGTTGACCCCCTCGGAGGCGAGCCCGTACCATTCCCCTCGCCCCGCCAGGGAAGCGGGCCCCCCTCCACGACCGATGCGCAATTCCTGCACCCGACCTGCTGGAGGCCCCCGATCCTGGGCGACGGTCGCGGCGGTGTGCGCGCTGTCGCTGGCGGCCTGCTCCAAGCCAGGGCCGACGCCTCCGGTGCCGGTGGGCATCACCGCCGACAACCACACCTTCTTCCCCATCGACGCCGCGAGCGTCCACGCATTCGGAAAGACGACCGCCTCGGGGACCATCGCCTGCGAGTCGTGCCACCCGTCGAGCGCCGACAGCTTCTCCACCTACAGCTGCCTGGGCTGCCACGAGCACGAGCAGAGCCTGACCGACCGGCTCCACACCTCGACCGCCAACTACAGCTACGAGAGCGCGGCGTGCGTCAGCTGCCACCCGAACGCCGATCACAAGGTGTTCGATCACGCCGGCATCACCGCGGGGTGCGCCCAGTGCCACGACGTGGGCACGCCTTTCGCCGCGCTCCCCAAGACCGGGTTCACCCACCCGGCGATGAGCGGGGCCGATTGCTCGGCGTGCCACAAGACCGACAGCTGGACCGGCGCCAACGGCGCCCCCACCGCGCTCTCGTCGGATCCGGCGAGCGACGTGCAGGTCGACGCCTTCATCCCCAGCTACTCGGGCTACGACATCAGCGCGCTGGCGAAGATCGGCGAACTGTTGCCGATGCAGATGGACCACGCCTCGACCGACGCGCCCAAGGCGTCGCTGAGCGCGTGCGGCAACTGCCACGCGGGCGCAGCATCGGGCACGTTCTTCCCCGGCAACTTCCACTCCTCGCTCGCCAACCTCACGCTCGCCCAGCCCACCGCCTGCGCGAGCTGCCACGCGGGCGCGCTGCCGACCGGGTTCGTGGGCCCCATCGCCGCCAGCCCGCCTCGCACTCCGCCGTCGCCGGAGATGAAGCACGACGCCGTCGCCTGGGTCGCCGGCGTGCCGAGCGCCATGCCGCTGGTGCCCAAGGACTGCGGCGTCTGCCACCTGGCCCCCGGCCAGCCCGGCTCGTCGATGAGCATCACCTGGGCCGCGGGCCGCGCCGGCACCAGTCCCGCGCTCTACCACCGGGGCCTCGAGGCGGGCGGCCAGCCCCAGCCGACCTCGTGCGTCGACTGCCACGCGAACAGCCGGCCGACCGGCGTGGTGAGCACCGGCCTGCCGGCGGGCCTGACCTTCGACCACGGCGCCCCCAACGCGGTCGGCGACTGCGCGGGCTGCCATGCGAAGAGCGCGGTGGCGCCCTTCACCAGCTGGTCGGGCGGCACCTTCCACCCGCCCGGGAGCGCCGCGCCCAGCACCTGCCTGCCGTGCCACGCCGGCGAACGCCCCACGTCGACCACCGGCTGGCTGAAGACGGACTACGCCAAGGCTCCCTTCGACTACGGCACCAACGCCCAGGGTGAGGAGCACGGCGCGGGCCTCGACTGCGTCACCTGCCACGCGAACCCGGGCACCGGCCAGTGGGGCAACGGCCAGAACTGGGCGGGCGGGAAGTTCGAGCACACGCCCACCTCGCGCGCCGGCACCACCTGCCTCAGCTGTCACACGACGCAGCGGCCCGACCTGGTGCTGGGAGCGGCCCAGGCCAACACCGCGGTGGGGTTCGATCACGCCCTGAACGGCACCGGCGACTGCTTCGGCTGCCACCAGGCCACGGTGACCGCGGGGACCTACGCGAGCTTCTTCAACGCCCAGGGCATGCTGCCGGGCGGCGACTGGAAGGGCGGCGTGCCCTACCCCGGCTCGACGTTCGCCAGCTCGCCCACCACCAGCATCAAGGTCACCGAGACCAAGCTGAACCGCTCGGGCCCGAACAACCTCGTCACCAGCACCACCACCACCCTCGCCACGCTCTACAACGGCATGCTCCACGTGTCGGCGCAGCTGCCCGCCGAGCTCAACGCGGGGCCCACCGGCGCGCCCGACAACACCAAGTGCTGGCACTGCCACACCAGCACCGGCACCACCGTCACCAGCTTCAGCAACGGCGTGTACCACGCGTCGCTCACCAGCTACCGCGCCACGCCCGGCGGCACGGTGGCGCCGTTCCCGCAGCCGACCAAGGGCTGCAACGACTGCCACCGCCCGATGCTGCCGGCCGACGTGGTGCAGAAGGCGGCGTCCACGCTCCTGGCGATGGACCACGCCGCCCAGTTCCAGGCCGCGGCGATGGTGGGCGGCAAGTCGGTCACCTCGGTCGACCAGGCGGACTGCAGCGCGTGTCACGCGTCGGCGGGCTCGAGCTGGGCCGACGGCGCCTTCCACTCCAAGATCGGCACCGCCGCCCCCAAGGAATGCGTCAGCTGCCACTACGTGCTGCTGGCCGACGCCGCGAAGTCGGACCACGCCCAGGCCACCACCTACGCGATGAAGCACCGCTCTTCGGTGCTGACAACCCAGAGCTGCGAGCGCTGCCACGTGGGCGCGCTGGCCAAGGCGACCACCCAGCCCGCGGCGGCCGCGCTGTGGGCGACCGGGGCGCTCCACGCCGGAGTGCCGGCCCAGCCCGCTGCCTGCAACGACTGCCACGCGGTCTCGCTGCCGGCGACCACCACCCAGGGCAGCGTCACCTGGACCTTCACCGCCGGCGGCACCGCCACCAACGGCGCGATGTGGATGAGCCACGCTTCGGCCGCGGTCGCCGGCAAGGACTGCGCGACCTGCCACGCCGCCGACGCCAAGGCGACCGGGAGCGCCTGGAGCAAGGCCACCGCGCTGCACGCGCCGGTGCCGTCGGTGGCGAGCTGCAAGGAATGCCACGGCCTCGCCAACGGCAACGGCACCGTGCCCGGCACCAAGAACAACCTCCCGGTCGGCCTGACCAACAGCTCGGTGATCACCAGCGCCTCGGCGGCGACCGGCGTGGCCGGGCAGCACGATCAGATCAGCCACGGCGACGCCAACGTCGGCGCGCGCGACTGCAAGCTCTGCCACACGCTCACCGGCAACCTGTGGACGTCGGCCACCTTCCACCAGAACCTGTCGGCCGCGAACCCGCTGATCATCGACGGCTCCACCGGGCGCTGCAGCAACTGCCACCTCAACGTGAAGCCCGGCCCCGGCTACACCCAGCAGGACCACTCGACCTTCACCGCAGCGGCCGGCACTCAGGACTGCAGCGCCTGCCATTCGTTCCCCGGCACCGGAACCGCCGCGGCACCCAACTGGCTGGGAGCGATGGGCGCGCCCACCTTGATCGCCGTGGGCGGCTTCACCGTGCCTGCGCCGCCGGCGGCTGCCGCCACCACCCAGGCGGGCATCATGAGCCTGCCCCACCCGTCGGTCGGCACGCAGGCGTGCACCGCGTGCCACGCGAGCTCGGGCGGAGGGAAGAACGCCACCGGCTACGATCACGCCTCGGCGCTCATCACCACCAGCTGCAACGCCTGTCACGAGGCGGGCAGCAACCTGGTCGGCACCGTCTGGAACGGGGCCACCACCACCGCGAGCGGCGCCGGCGACACCCGGCCGTTCACCCTCACCTCGCTGGTGGCCCACTACAAGACGGGCCTCACCGTCACCGCGGCCAAGCACTTCTACCCGGTCGACTGCGGCCAGTGTCACGTCACGCCTGCGAGCAACGGCGCCGTCACCACCGGCGCGGCCTACGCGAGCGCCTGGAGCTTCCCGCACAACCAGACGCTGATGACCAACCCGTCGACGTGCCTGCTCTGCCACACCAGCGGGATTCCCGGGGCGCCGGCCGGCCTCGCGTCCGACCCCAACCAGTCGAAGGTGGTCACCGGCCTCCTGCCGCGCTTCACCGGCACCAGCATCACCAGCGTGAGCGCCCAGGCCCAGACCTTGACGATGTCCATGCTGCACTCGTCGACCGAGTTCCCTGCGGCGGCGAACAGCGGCTGCGGCAACTGCCACGCAGGCGCGAGCCAGAGCGTCTACTACCCGGGCGAGCTGCACTCCTCGCTGGCCAACCTCGCGCTCGCCCAGCCGACCGCCTGCACCTCGTGCCACGCCAACGCGGCGCCCAAGGGCTTCGTCGGACCGACCGCCACCGCGCCCGCGCGCAGCCCGGCTTCCGGCGAGATGCGCCACGACGCGGTCGCGTGGGCCTCGGGAGCCCCCACCACCACCAGCGTGGTGCCCGCCGAGTGCGGCCTGTGCCACGCGAGTCCGTCGGCCACCGTGCAGGCGACCTGGGCCACGGGCAAGGGCGGCGCGGCGCTCACCTACCACGCGGCGCTGGCCGCGGGCGCCAAGCCCCAGCCGAGCTCGTGCCTCGACTGCCACGCCAACTCGCGGCCCGCGGGCGTGCTCACCGCCCCCGGCGCAGCGCTCGCGGCCGGCGTGTCGTTCGACCACGGCAGCGCGGTGGCGCTCGGCGACTGCGCGACCTGCCACGCCAAGAGCAGCCTGGCGCCGTTCAACTCGTGGACCCAGGGCCAGTTCCACCTCGCGGGCGCGGCGACGCCGGCGACCTGCCTGCCGTGCCACGCGGGCGAGCGCCCGACCAGCACCACCGGGTGGGCGAGCACCACCTACCAGCAGGCACCCTTCGACTACGGCACCAACCTCTCGGGCATCACCCACGGCGACGGCCAGGACTGCGTGACCTGCCACGCCGGCCCCGGCACCGGCGCGTGGGGCAGCACCCAGAACTGGCAGAACGGCGTCTTCGCGCACGCGAGCTCGCCCATCTCCGCGCAGACCTGCGTGGTCTGCCACACCAGCCAGCGGCCAGATCGGGTCCTGGGCGTCGCCCAGGCGAACACCGCGGTGGGGTTCGATCACTCCACCGACGGCACCGGCGACTGCATCGGCTGCCACCAGGCGACGGTGGTGGCGGGCACCTACGCCCGGTACTTCAACGCCGGCACGGGGATGCTGCCCAACGGCGACTGGAAGGGCGGCGTCGCCTACCCCGGCTCGAGCCCGGTCAGCGGCACCACCGGCTTCATCACGCTGACCGAGACCACGCTGCAGAAGACCGGAGCCCTGGTCACCGGGAGCACCACCGCCACGGCCACCTACTCGAACGCCATGCTCCACGTGTCGGCGGCGCTGCCGCCCGAGCTCAACGCCGGTCCCACGGGCGCGCCCGACAACACCAAGTGCTGGCACTGCCACACCCACTCCGGCACCACCGTCACCAGCTTCCTGAACGGCAAGTACCACCCGTCGCTCACCAGCTACGCGGCGACCCCGGGCGGTACCGCGGCGCCCTTCCCGCAGCCCACCGCGCGCTGCGCCGACTGCCACGCGCAGATGTTGCCGCTGCGCATCGTGATGAAGGCCGGCAGCACCTTGCAGCCGATGGACCATTCCGCCCAGTTCACCGCGGCAGTCACCCTCGGCGGCACGTCGGTCACCGCGGTCAACCAGGCGGACTGCAGCGTCTGCCACACCTCGCCGGGCAACACCTGGGCCGACGGCCTCTTCCACGCCAACATCGGCAGCGCCACCCCGAAGGACTGCGTGGGCTGTCACTACCCGCTGATGGCGGACGCGGCGAAGTCGGACCTCACCAATGGCACCCACTACGCGATGAAGCACCGCTCCACGCGGCTGGTGTTCCAGACCTGCAACACCTGCCACCCGTCGGCGCTCGCCGCGGCCGCGGGCGCCTCGCACGCCGCCACGCTGTGGGCGACCGGCGCGTACCACCCGACGGCGAGCCCGCAGCCCACCTCGTGCACCGACTGCCACGCGGTGTCCGAGCCGGCGGCCAACGCCTCCACCCAGAGCTCGTACGTGTACACGCTGCCGCTCGGTGGCACGGCGACCAACGGGGCGCAGTGGAACAACCACGGGGCCACCGACATCGCCGGCAAGGACTGCGTCGTCTGCCACGCGGCCGACGCCAAGCCCTCGGGGAGTGCCTGGGCGAAGTCCGATCAGTTCCACCCCAGGGCCACGCCGGCGACCTGCGCGGTCTGCCACGGCACCACCAACGGCAAGGGCACGGTGATCGGCACCAACAACAACCTGCCGCTGGGGCTCACCAACACCACCACCGTGAGCGCCTCCGCAGGCGTCGCGGGCACCGGCATTCCCGCGGGGGCGCTGGCGCAGATCACCCACGCCGACGTGAACGTCACCGCCTACGACTGCGGCTTCTGCCACACGCAGCTCGGCCTCGCCGCGACCGCACCGGTCCAGGGCAAGGAATGGGCGCAGGCCAAGTTCCACGTGAAGTTCACCGGAGCGCCCGCGCTGGTGATGAACGGCACCACGGGCCGCTGCAGCAACTGCCACCTCTCGGAGAAGCCGGGCACCGGCTACACCGCGCAGGACCACTCGACCTTCACCGCGGTCTCGGGCTCGCAGGACTGCAGCAGCTGCCACTCGTGGCCGGGCAACGGCACCGCCACCAGCCCCGACTGGAAGGGCGCTTCCGGGGTGCCGCAGTACATCTCGGTGGGCGGCTTCCCCATCAGCCAGCCGCCGGCGACCACCGCGACCACCCAATCGGGCATCAACAACCTGCCCCACCCCACGGTGGCGACCGGCACGGCCTGCACCACGTGTCACGCGAGCGCCGGCGGAGGGAAGCAGGCCAAGGGGTACGATCACCTGCCGGCGTCGCTCAACAACACCAACTGCAACGCCTGCCACGAAGCCGGCAGCAACCTGGTGGGCACGGTGTGGAACGGCTCGACCACCGCGGCGGGCGGTGCGGGTGACACCCGGCCCTTCACGGCCACCTCCGTCACCGCCACCTTCTCGGGCAACACCTGCCGGTTCACCAACCCGAACCACTTCTTCCCGGTGAATTGCTACCAGTGCCACAACGCTCCTGCGGGCGTGAGCACGGTGCAGACGGGCACTGCGTACACGACTGCCTGGAAGTTCGTGCACACCGAGTCGCGCATGACGAACCCCGCGACCTGCAACCTCTGCCACACCACCTGCAAGAAGGGCTGAGCGGCCTCGCGTCACAGCCCCGTGCAGGCGCTCGCGCAGGCGCCGAGCGCGCACTGCCGCAGGGCATCGAAGGCGTCGACGCCGGCATCGTGGCGCTCGCGGCACTGCTGGGCGCACGCCCCGGTGACGTCGGGACACTGCTCGCGGTCGAGGCACTGGTAGACGAAGGCGTCGCACTGGTCGTTCTTCCCGCAGGCGGTGCGCTCCGCGCAGCAGTGCATCGCCACGCACGCGTCGCACGTCGAGCTGGTGAGGCGGATGCCGCCGCAGGTCGGAGTCCCCAGCCCGCAGTCGGTGGCGCAGTCGTTCTGCGAGCAGGTGACGAGGCCGCTGACGTCCCACACCGCGGCCGGGTACTGGCCATAGCAGTCGAAGCGGCAGCCGGACGTGGTGCAGCCGTTGAGGCAGGACCAGAGCGTGGCCCCTTCGGGGTTCGCAGCCACCGCGCCCAAGGTGCCGCAGCAGTGACTGCGCTGGCAGGCGGTGCACGCCGGCAGCTTGCTCACCCCCGCGTCACCCGGACAGACCGCGACCGACGGGGTGCCGGCGTCCTGCCCCGCGTCGGCGCCGGTCTCACCGGCGTCGCCACCCGCGTCGACCCGCGGCTCGGGCGCGAGGCCGGAATCCCGGGCTCCCGAGTCCACCGGCCCTCCTGCGGCGGGCATCGCCACGCCACAGCCCCACAGCGCCAGACAACAGGCGATCGCCAGCGCTCTCGAGCCCATGCGCGCCGTTCAGCAAGGCCCGTTCCAGCGGGGCTTCCGAGGGGCAGCCGGGGGGTGGGTGGGCGGCCGCCAGGATCCTCACGGGCGGTTTTCTTGCCCCGATCGCCCGCGGCCTCACAATTCGAACGCAACAGGTCGCTCACGGCCTGTTGCACCTCTCGCCTGGAGCCAGCCCATGCACGAAGCGACCGGCCAGTTCGCACCTCTCCCCACCACCTCTTCGTCCCCGTCGGAGACCCCGGCGGTGGAAGCCAAGTCCGACGTGGTGTCCACCCACGTGCTGGTCGAGGAAGAGAAGGTCGAGGCGCTGCGCGATCTCTCGCGGAAGACCCGCATCGCGCAGAGCGAGTTCCTCCGCGAGGCGGTCGACGACCTGCTCACCAAGTACGGCAAGCTCAAGGGCGGGACCTGATGCTCCCGCCGCTCTCGCCGGTCCTGATCCCCAGCCGGGAGCACGTGCGGGTGCGCAACCCTCGCGCCGACGCCTTCTTCCCCGGCAAGCGCCCGCCCCTCTTCGTCTTCCCGGACGCATCCTCCGAGCAGGACGACAGCATCTCCGCCGCCCTGCAGCGCTTCGCCGAAGCCCAGGACGAGTAGCCGGTCCTTCAGTTTTTCGAGGCTGCCGACTCGGGGCCTCATGGGCTGTCCTCCGGCGCAGGACAGCGCCGCGTCGTCACGGCAGCCGAACGCCATGATGTCGCTGGAGCGACGATCGCGCCGCCGTCCCACGCCGCCCCCGGTTCACGGAGTGCTCTGACTCGCGAGCGCAGTTCCCTCGCTGGTCCTCGAAGGAGCACTCATGAAGCCGTCGATCCTCTTCGCCCTGTGTGCCTTGACTGCGTGCGGCGTCGGCCCGACCGACGACCCGGACCTCGGCCTCAGCCAGGACGAGCTGCGCCAGCCGTGCAGCACCTTCAGCTCGGAGCTCACCTGCCACCGCCACCCGCGCCGGTGCGCGTGGTTCTTCGTGCCCATCGGCGGCCCGCGTCAGCGCCTCGCCGACGGCGGCACCCTCTGCCCGCCGTCGAGCGGCAGCTGCCAGGAACGCGTGCCGCCCGCGGTCGACGGCGGCGTCGGCGGCGGCGGCGCCTCGGATGCCGGCATGGGCGTGGCCTGCGCCTGCCCCAACGGCGGCGTCTGCGTGCGCCAGCTGGGCGGCCCCGCAGTGCAATACCCGCCCCCGGCCGACCAGTGCGTGGCGCCCATCGCCTGCCAGTCGAAGGACGCCTGCGCCTGCCTGCCTTCCAGCCTGGGCCGCTGCAGCGCCGACCCGTCGGTGGGCAACCGCTGCCTCTGCGACAACGGCATCCGCTGAGGCGGGCGTCAGGGCACCGGCGGCGGCGGCGGCAGCCAGGCACAGCTCGAATCGGCGAGGCACGGCTCGATGTCGAAGGTCTCGCCGCCCGAGGAGCCGTAGCGGCCGAGCAGGTTCACCAGGAAGCCGCCCACGTCGAACTTCGACGCCGGGTTCGGCGGGTCGAACCCGTGGTGTCCGGTCGGCGTCACCAGGGGGAAGATGGCGCCGGTGACGCCCCCCACGCGGGGGCTCTGGCCCACGGCGCGCAGCGGCGGCGACAGCCGGGGCACGTCGAAGCCGTCGTCCTTGCCGGCCGCCTGGGAGAAGTTCTCCACGTCCATCAGCACGTCGCGGCCCTTGGCGTCCTGGTACCGGTGGGTGCGCTCCACGCCCTCGAGCACGCCGCGATCGATGAGCACCCGGTTCACCGTGGCGCCGTAGCGCGGGTCCTTCTGGCGCAGCTCGATGAACCCGGCGGCGCGGGCGATGGAGGCGCCGCTGGCGATGGGCACGTCCATGTCGCCGATCACGTTGAGGACGATGGAGCGTGTCTTCACCACCTCGCCGGTGCCGTACTCGAGGTGCCGACGCTCGAAGTTGGGCGCGAAGTTGATCGGATCGCCGCGGTCGACGCCCAGCTGCGCGAGCTCGAGCGTCCTCCGCAGCTCGGGCGACTGCCGCCGGAGCCCGAGGCCGGTGTCGAACGCGATGAGGGGCGTGCCCGCCTTGAAGTCCACCCCGTGGTAGCGGGCGTCGAAGTCCAGCGTCTCCTGGGTCCACGCGGGCACCGCGTCGTCGGGCACCACGCAGCCTTCGGGCGTCTTCGGCGGCAGCACCCCGGAGAAGACCTGGAGCCGCAGCGCGTCGCCCTGGTCGCTGGAGATCGCCGCGCGCAGCCGGCCGCCCGCCTGGACCCGGGCGCAGCGGTACTCGCCGGTCTTCAGGTTGGTGAGCACCGCGGTGTCGCTCTCGTTCAACGCCACCGGGACCCTGGCGAGCTTGCGGGTCTCGAGCTTGTTGAGGCTGGCGACGTACTCCCACAGCTCGAGGCCGTCGCCCTGCTCCGCCGGCAGCGTCACCAGCAGGGGCCCGAGCATGCGCAGGGTGATGGCTTCGAGCACCCCGCCGTGCACCGAGCGCGCGCCGAGGTCGATGAGCCCGGCACCGCCCGAGAACGGCAGCGCGAGATCGATCTGCGGCTCGCTGCCGCCGACCATGGTGCTCAGGATGCCGCCGAGCGAGCCCCCGGTCATGTGGATCGGCGCCGGCCCGCCCACGTCCACCTGCCCGTCGCCGTCGAAGTCGCCCGCGAGGTCGGGCGCCCCGTCGCCGCTGGTGTCGTACTTCCAGCGGCGCCGGCCGTCGAAGCTGCGCAGCACGCGCACCAGCTGCATGAAGTCCACCGTCGACTGCCGGACCATGTCGCGGGTGTGGAAGACGAAGGTGGTGAAGAAGTCGCCGCCCGAGTCGGGGAGCTTGTCGCCGTCGAGGTCGATCGCCCGGTGGTTCACCACCGCGTTGAGGAACGGCACCAGCCCCTTCGACGAGACGAGCCCGCGGGCGGCGTCGATCTCCACCGGCGAGAACGGCAGCCCGTGGCCCACGGCTTCCATGCCCACCGAGGCGATGCCGTGCCGCGCGAAGTAGCCCCCGAGCAGCAGCGGGTCGACCTTGAAGCTGGTGTACCCGTGGCCGAGGATCGCCACCGGCGCCGGCCCCTTGCGGTTCTTGGGCACGGTGAGCAGCACGGTGACCTTCTCGGGCCGCACGAAGGCCGCGCCGGTCACCGGGTCCACCTGCCAGGTCTGGCGGTAGAGCGGCAGCGTGGCGCCCGAGGCGTCCTCGCGCGGGAAGAACTGGGGCGAGTCGAAGCTGAACACCGCGTAGAAGTCGACGAAGCGAATCGACTCCACGATGCCGTCGAGCGCTTCCTTCGACGCGAGCGACTGCAGCAGCGGCAGCAGGTCCTTCGCCGCCTGGTACATGGCGGCCCCGGGAATGATGCGCACGTTGACGCCCTGCCCCGGCTCGCGCACCGGGTAGAGCTGCGTGAGCTCGGCGGGGAACTGCTCGGCGAGCCGCTGCATCGGCCCCACGCCGTACAGGCCGTCGCGCACCGCCTGGAAGTCGGCGCTGGTGTTCTGGGTGGTGAAGGCCCAGGTGAAGGCCACGTCTTCCAGGGCCAGGCCCTGGCGCGCGAGACACTCGTTGAGCGGCTCCAGCGTCTTGGTCTGCTCGGCGTGGTTCACGTACGGGAACGGCGAGCGCACCGGCCTGCCCGTCTCGTCGAGCACCCGGCGGGTGATCACCGCCGCGTACGTGGTGCGCTCGCGCAGCGGCAGCACCGGCTTCATGATCAGCGTGTTGGTCTCGCGCTCGTACCAGCCCAGCGTGCTGAACGGCCCGTCGCCCGGGAAGCGCAGGTTCGGGTGGTCGAGCACCCCGTCCATGTCGAGGTCCTCGCCGAGGTCGAGCTTCCCGTCGTGGTTGCGGTCTTCCTCGCGCTCCTCGAAGAGCAGCTGCTGCGCGAGCGGCTCGGGGTCGTTGGGGTACGGCGCGCGCGCTTCCAGCGTCAGCGGGAAGTTCCCTTCGCCCAGGTCGAGCGGCATCGGCTGGCAGAAGTCCGGCGAGTCGGGGCTCACGTCGAAGACGAACACCGCGTCGTTGCGGGGCGCGTAGTCGTCGCCCTGGTGCCGCGAGATCAACGACTCCAGGTCGAGCGGCCGGTCGAAGGCCACCGTCACCGGCGCGTAGGTGCTGAAGCCGTCGAGCTGATCGAGCCCTTCGCGGGTCGAGCGTTCCCAGTCGGTCTTCGCCACCAGGCTGACGTCGAGCCGCCGCTTCGAGGGCGACGACGGGTCGTACCGGGTGGCGAAGTCGTTGGGGAACGGCAGCTCGGGCAGCGGCTTGGCGGTGACGTCCCAGCGGACCTGCGCGCCGCTGCCTTCGGGCGTCGGCCACAGCCCGCGCGCCTCGGGAGCGCCACACGCCGCCGCCAGCACCAGGAGCCCCAGGAGCGCGTGCCTCACAGCTCGGCCTCCAGTCGCAGCCGGCCGACCACCACCGAGCCCATCACCCCGCCGCCCGCGGTGCGGAAGGCGTCGCCGGGCAGGAGCACGCCCGCCTCGAAGACGCCGGTGAGCTTGACCGCCTCGCTGAGCTGCCAGTGCCCGCGCGCGCCGACGTCGAGCTCGGTGCCGAGGAAGCGCCCCGGGCGCCCGCCGAGGAAGTTCAAGGGCGCGCCGCCGCCGCTCACCCGGGTGTTGTACGGATCGGTCAGGGTGGCGGTGGTGAAGGCGAAGAGCGGGCCGCCGTAGACGTCGAGCCACTCGCGCGCCTGGTGACGCACCCGCGGGAAGAGGTACCAGGCGCCGCTCACCGCGCCGCCCGACGGCAGCTGCCCCACGCCGTCGGGGGGAACGCCGGCGAGCGACGGGTCGGCCGCGCGCGCCGCGGCCCGGGCCGACTGCCAGCCCAGCACCTCGTCGAAGAGCACCAGGCCGGCCTTGAAGTCCTTGTCCATGCGGAAGGCGTCGACCCGACCGTCGGACGGGTTCTGATCGCCGGTGGCGAGCCCCAGGTCGAGCAGGAGCCCGGTGCGGCCGAGCTGGAGCTTTCCCTTCACCGCCGCGCCGAGCTGCCGCACGTCGAGCGTCGGGTGCTGTTCGGTGCGGCCCACCGTGGTGGTGCCCCACACGCCGGCGAGCTCGAAACCCACCGACCAGCTGCGCAGCCGCTTGCCCTTGCCGTGACGCTCGAACTGCCCGGACAGGTCGAGCGCCACCACGTCGGTCGCCCGGCTCCCGTCGCTCAGGCCTTCGGGCCGCTGGGAGCGCACCACCGCGTAGAGTCCCAGCCACCGCTCGTCGGAGGCCACGAAGCGCGCCGCGAAGATGCCCTGGAAGGCGCGGTCGCCCAGCGCGAAGTCGGCGTTGGCGTCGCGCACCACCAGGTCGGCGGCCGCCGCCAGCTCGATCGCCCGCCACGCACCGCCGAGGTCGAACAGTGGCCGGCCAGCCAGGAGCGCCCGGTAGCTCGAGTTCCCGAAGCGCGCCTGCCCGAAGTCGCCCGGCGCGCCGTCGTGGGCGCCGTCGTTGGCGAGCAGGCCCAGCCCCCAGTGCGAGGTCTGCTGGCCGACGCGGAAGAGGCCCGTCTTCCACTTCACCTGCACCGACAGCTGGCGCAGCTCGAGGCCGCGGAACGCCGGGTGCGGCGTGCGCTCGCCCACCTGGTCGGCCTGCGGCATGCCTGCGACGGCGCCGGTGGCGGTGTCCGCCTCGGCCACCAGCAAAAGGTCGCGGTAGCCGAGCTCGGGCCTCACCCGGAGCCGGGGCTCGAAGGGCATCGGCGCGAAGGTGGTGCCCGCGGCATCGACCACGTACGACGAGCTCGCCTGCCCCGACAGGCGCAGCCAGGCGTGCATCGCGGGCCGCAGGCCGTCGTCGGCGACGGGCTCCTGGGGCAGCGCCGAGCGCAGCGCGGGGTCCACCGGGCCCAGCGAGGTGGCCACGGGCTGCGGCGCTCCGGCGTCGGGGCTCACCACGGCGTCGGCCAAAGTCCCAGCATCGGCGGGCACTTCCGACAGTCCGCTGGCGCGCTCCAGCTCGGCATGGGCGTCGGCGGCGCCGTTGGCGACCTCGGGGGCGACCTCGCCGGTGGCCTGCGCGAACGCGGGCGCCGCGAGCAGCCACAGCCCAGGCGCGAGGA
>JAIBBQ010000360.1 GCA_019694595.1 Myxococcaceae bacterium | reverse complement strand
CGCCATGGCCGGAGCCGCGGGCGCGGCCGGCGCTGCGACGGCCGCCGCCGGCGCTGCCGGGGCAGGCTCGACCGCCTTGCGCCGCAGCACGAAGCCCTTGGGGGCCACCGGCGCGGGCGCAGCCTTCGGCTTGCGCTTGTCGACGATCTTCTTCACCGCCTCGTTCGCCTGGTCGTCTTCCAGGGAGCTCGAGTGGCTCTTGACGTCGTAGCCGAGCGACACCAGCTCGGTGACGACCTCGCGGTTGTCCAGCTCGATGCCGTGAGCCTTCAGCTCCTTGGCGATTTCATGAACGCGCTTCTTCGACATGGCGGTGCTCCCGTACTTCAGAAAGGGGCCCGTGGGAACCACTCCCACCCTGCGGTGCGGGCCTGCGAACGACTGAACTGACTCAGGATTCCAACGGCCGTTCCCGAAAGCGGGCGACGCGGCCGACCAGTGCTGCTTGCTGATTTGGACTCGTTGATTCGTTCAGGGCTGCAGGTGCTCCTCCAGGCTCGTCATGTCCAGCGATTGCATCAGTCCACGGAAGGCACGCTGGAATGCCTTCCGCTTGAAGGCTGCCTTCAAGCAGCCAGCGCCACAGAGGTATGCCCCCCTGCCAGGGGCGGTCTGGGCGGCGTCGATCACCAGCTGGTGCGTCCGATCGAGCACCAGGCGATGAAGCGCTCCCTTCGAGCGCTTACTTCCACAGCCCAGGCAGCTTCGCTCCGGGCCCTTCGTCTCCACTTCGGGTTCGACTGCCACCACCTTTGACCTCGTTTCGGCCCCCATGCAAGCGACAACGCCCGAGGGGGGCCTGCACTGACATCAGGCCGGGGGCGCGTTCAGGCTGGGCGCCGCCGGGGGCGCCAGACCGGCGCGCTGCGCGTTGAGCTCGGTGCGCCGGCGCGACTCCTCGAGCAGGTAGTGCTCGGCCGCCGCCTTGAGCTGACGCGCCTTCTTGATGCCGATGCCGTCGACGTTGCCCAGCTTGGTGAGGTCGATCTCCTTCACCAGGTCTTCCACCGAGAGGTAGCCGTGCGAGATGAAGGCCTGCATCGTCTTCTCGCCCATGCCGCGCACGCGCAGGAACCGCTCCTGCGGCGACAGCTCGTCGGGGTGGCGGTTCTCTTCCTCGATGCGCTTGCGCTCGCGCTCCGCCTCGCGCTTGGCGAGCTCGGCGGTGTCCTGCTCGATGCGCTTGCCGGCCGCTTCCTGCATCGCGGGGATCCGCGCCGGGTCGATGCCCGGGATCTGGCCCAGCACCTCGGCGGACGCGTCGGCCACGTCCTTCGCCTGGCGGAAGCCGTGGGCGTAGAGCGACTCGACCAGCATCTCGTTGACGCCGGGCAGGCTGCCCAGCGACTCGTTGGCGAACTCGCGCATCTCCTTCACGCGCGACTCGCTGTTGATGTCGAGCTTCCAGCCGGTGAGCTGCGCCGCGAGGCGCACGTTCTGGCCGTGGCGGCCGATCGCCAGCGAGAGCTGGTCGTCGGGCACGATGATCTCCATCGCGTGGTTCGCCTCGTCGATGATCACGCGCGCCACCTCGGCGGGGGCCAGCGCCGCGCACACGAAGCGCGCCGGGTCCTCGTCCCAGGGAACGATGTCGATCTTCTCGCCGCGCAGCTCCTGCACCACCGCCTGCACGCGGCTGCCCTTCATGCCGACGCACGCGCCCACGGGGTCCACGTCGCCGTCGCGCGAGCTGACCGCGATCTTCGCGCGCCGCCCGGGCTCCCGCGCCGCCGCCTCGATGACCACGATGCCTTCGGCGATCTCCGGCACTTCCATCTCGAACAGCTTGGTCAACAGGTTCACCGAGCCGCGGCTCAGGATGATCTGGGGCCCCTTGGCCTCGCGGAGCACGTCGATCACGAAGGCCTGCACCCGGTCGCCCGGGCGGTACGTCTCGCGCGGCACCTGCTCGCGCACCGGGAGCACCGCCTCGGCGCGGCCGAGGTCGACGATGATGTTGCCGCGCTCCATGCGGCGCGCGATGCCGGTGACGATCTCGTTCTTGCGGTCCTTGTACTCGTTGAAGACGTTCTCGCGCTCCACGTCGCGGGTGCGCTGCAGCAGCACCTGCTTCACGGTCTGCGCCGCGATGCGGCCGAACTCCCGGCGGAAGGTCTTGAGCCCCAGGATGTCGCCGTACTGGTCGTCCTGCGCCTTGGCCTCGGCCGCGTCCTCGTTGCGGTAGAAGATCTGGAACACCAGCTCGTCGCCCGGCTGCACCTCGTCGAGGCCCAGCTTGCGCGCGCGCTCCACCGTGAGCTCGTTGACCAGGTTGAGCGGGTCGCCGTTCACGTCGACCACGTTGATGGTCTGGTACAGCTCGACCACGCCCTTCTCACCGAGGTCGGCCTTGCCGCCTTCGCCGTTGTACCGGGCCTCCAGCTTGCGATCCTGGCCGAAGTGCTTCTTCGCCGCGGCGGTCATCGCCTCTTCGAGCGTCGAGACCAGCACGCCCTTGTCGATGCCCTTCTCCTTGGCAACCAGGCTGAGCGCGTCGTCGAGCGGAATGCGGGGGTTTTCGGAGGCCATGGTGGTGTTCCTTTCGTTCCTCGGCCCGACTTTCGAGTCGGGCCTGTCTGTGGGTTACAGCTCGGGCTCCAGGTTGGCTTTCGCCACGTCCTTGAGCGGAATGGTGAAGAGACCGGCGCCTTCGACCTGCACCTGCAGGCTCTCGGGCGAGAACCCGGTCAGCGTGCCGGCGAAGTTCTTGCGCGGCGGCTCTCCGATGGGGCCGAAGGTCTTGAGCCGCACCTTCTGTCCCACGGCCTTCTCGAAGTGCGCCGGCTTCACCAGCGGCCGGTTGAGCCCCGGGCTCGAGACCTCGAGCGAGTACTCGTGGGGAATGAAGTCTTCCACGTCGAGCGCGGTGTCCACCGCGTGCGACGCCGTGGAGCAGTCGTCGACGCCCACCCGGCCGCCCGGCTTGTCCACCGTCAGCCGCAGCACCCAGCCTTCGTGCGCGCGCGACCACTCGACCTCGAGGAGCTCGAGCCCCTCGGCGGCGATCAACGGCTCGCAGACGGCGCGGGCCTTCTCTTCGATGGTCTGGCGCTCGGACATGGATACGACCCAAAAAAAATGGGCCAGGCCGGCCCATTTCTCCAACAGCACGGGAAATGTCGGGGGCGCACCTACTACACCCCCCACGGGGGTGCAATTGACGCCCCTAACTCATTGATCTTGCGATGGGTGCGGCAGCGGATCCACTGCCAGGCAGCGCAGCTCGCAGACGTACGGCGCCCCCGAGGTGTCGCGTAGCCACAGCCCCGAAGGGTCGGGCAGCATCTCGCTGAGCGACAGCCAGGGCGCCTGCCGCGCCAGCCGGGCGATCATCTCCAGCAGGAGCGGCGCCTCGAAGTCCAGGTACAGCGGCTTCACCTCGGTGGGGCTGCGCACGAAGACCCGGCGCGGCAGCCCGTGGGCGGCGCGGAACGCCGCCGCGCGCTCCCGCCGGCCTTCCGCCTGCTCGAGGAACCCCAGCGACTCCCGCGCGAAGCGCCAGTGGGCCCGCTCGACCACCAGCGCGCCCAGCGAGCGCCGGGGCCCGGTCGGCGCGCCGTCGCTCACGCTGAAGGCCGAGGCGGCGAGCATCTTGAGCCGGCGCTCGAAGACCTCGATGAGCGAGAAGGTCAGCGGCCGGGTGCGGTGCACCACCCGGTACCCGTCGCGGGCCGGCGCGACGTCGAAGTCCGCCGCCCGCAGCACCTGGTCCGCGGGGCGCTCGCTCTCGAACTCGCCGCCGAGGTCCAGGTGCCAGTGCCGCTTCGCCAGCCGCGCGTCGTGCGAAGAGCGCGCGAAGTCTTCCCACGGCACCGGCGACACCAGCGCCCCGGGGAAGTCGATGGCCCACTGCCGCTCCAGCGCGCGCCGGTCGGGCGCCAGCGCCAGCACCGACAGCGTGCTGAACGGCGTCACCCCCGGGTGGAGCTCGCCGAGCACCGGCGTCCCTGCCCCGGCCAGCATCGCCTCCGCCGAGGGTGCAGCCCACAGGAGATCGGGCGCGTGATGGCGCGCGCCGGGCCACCCGGGGTGAGGCGCACGCAGCCGGGCCACCAGCCGCTGCGCGTCTTCCACCGCG
>JAIBBQ010000111.1 GCA_019694595.1 Myxococcaceae bacterium | reverse complement strand
ATGGGCGACAACCGGGACAACAGCGAGGACAGCCGCTACGGCCTGAGCCGCCACGAGCTCGGCGTGCAGTTCGTGCCGTACGGCGCCATCAAGGGCAAGGCGATGGTGATCTGGCTGTCGCTGTCGCACGGCGGGCTGTTCGAAGGGTTCTTCTCGGGCACCGGCTTCAGCACCGAGCGGCTGTTCAAGCCGGTCACGATGTGCGGCGCCGAGCCCAGGCGCCCCAGCGCGCTTCCTTGAAGTCGAGCGCTGCGGCTGGTACCTCACCGCCGCCCATGCGTGCTCCTGGCCGCGTCAGCCTGTCGGCGTTGCTCACCCTGGGGGCGATCGCCGGCGGCGTCTGGTGGTGCATCAACTTCGTGCCGCTCCACATGGACAACCTCAACGTGAAGGACGCGGTGAAGAGCGCCTTCAACGACTCCGGCCGGCGCGGCGACGAGTACCTGCGCTCGTCGATCAAGGACACCTGCAACCAGGCCCGCGTGGGCACCCACCAGGAATTCGACGGCAACGAGTACAAGGAAGTGCCCGGCCTGGGGCTCACCGACGAGAACATCACCATCGTGCGCGACGAGGTCCGCAAGACCATTCGCATCACCGTGGAATACGACCGCAAGATCGCGCTCAAGCCCGGTGGTGCGCCCCGGGTGGTCCACTTCGTGGTCACCGAGGGCGGCTCCACGCCGGCGCCATGAAGCACCTCCTGGCCATCGAAGGGCTCGACCGGCCGTTCGTGGAACGGCTCCTCGACCGCGCGCGCGAGTTCCGCGAAGGCCGCGTGCGCGAGCGCCCGCTGGCGGGGCAGGTGGTGGCGAACCTGTTCTTCGAGCCGTCGACCCGCACCCGCACGTCGTTCGAGCTCGCCGCGGCCTTCCTCGGCGCCCACGTGCTCAACTGGACGGTGGCGGGCTCCTCGGCCTCCAAGGGCGAGTCGCTGCTCGACACCGTGCGCAACCTGGCGGCCATGGGCCCCCGGGTGCTGGTGCTGCGCCACGGCGGTTCCGGAGCGGCCGCGCTCGCCGCCGCCGCGCAGAAGACCTGCAGCGTGGTGAACGCCGGCGACGGCCAGCACGAGCACCCCTCGCAGGCGCTGCTCGACGCCTTCACGCTCCGCGAGCGCTGGGGCTCGCTCGACGGGCGCAAGGTCACCATCGTCGGCGACGTGCTCCACAGCCGGGTCGCCCGGTCCAACGTGCACTGCCTGCGGCTCCTGGGCGCCAAGGTGCAGCTGTGCGGTCCCGCCACCCTGGTCCCCGACGAGCTCGCCGCGCTCGGAGTGCCCTTGCTGCGCGACCTCGACCGGGCGCTCGACGGGGCCGATGCGGTGATGCTCCTGCGGCTCCAGCGCGAGCGCATGGCGGAGGCGCTGTTCCCCACCGAGGCCGAGTACCACGCCCGCTGGGGCCTCACCGCCGGGCGGGCCGCGCAGCTGCCCCGGCACGCCCTGGTGCTGCACCCCGGGCCGGTCAACCGGGGCCTGGAGATCGCGCCCGAGGTGGCCGACGGCAGCGCCAGCGTGATCCTCGAGCAGGTCGAGAACGGCGTCGCGGTGCGCAAGGCGATCCTGGAGTGGCTGCAATGAGCGGCCTGGTGCTCCGCGGCGGCGCGGTGGTCGACCCCCGGACCGGGGCGGTCGAGCCGCGCGACGTGGTGGTGCGCGGGACGCGCGTGGAAGCCCTGGTGGCCCCGGGCGCCGCCGCCCCGGGCGCCGAGGCGCTCGACGTCTCTGGGCTGCACGTCTGCCCCGGCTTCATCGACCTCCGCGGGTCGCTCGACGCCGACGACGATCGGCTCGACGCCCTGGCGGGCGGCTTCACCACCGTGCTCGCCGAGGGCCGGGCCGGCGCGGCCGTGCCCCGCGCGGTGCGCTGCGCCTCGCTGTTCGACGGCCAGGGGCTGGGGGCGCTGGAAGCGGGCACCACCGTGCTCTCGAGCGGCTACCAGGCTCCGCCCAGCCTGGGCGTGCTGCGCCGAGCGCTGCTGTACTGGCGCGACACCGGGGTGCCGCTCCTGGTGCACGCCGAGGACGCCTCGCTCACCCTGCGTGGCGTGCTGGGGGCAGGGGCCACCGCCGCGGGCCTGGGGCTCTTGCCGGTGCCCGAGGCCGCCGAGGCCGCAGCGGTCGCCGGCATCATCGAGGTGCTGGAAGAATGCGGCGGCGCACTCCACCTGAACCACCTCAGCTGCGCGGGCTCGCTGCGCCTGGTGCGCGAGGCCAAGGCCCGGGGGCTCAAGCTCACCGCCGACGCGGCCATCGCCCACGCGTGCGCCGACGACACGCTGGCCCGCGGCTACGCCCAGGCCGCGCGGATCTGGCCGCCGCTGCGGCCCGCGAAGCACCGCGCCGCGGTGGTCGAGGCGCTCCGCGACGGCACCCTCGACGCCGTCAGCTCCGACCACCGGCCGGTGCAGGCGGTCGACCGCGAGCACACCTTCGACGCCAACGCCCCCGGGGGGCGGTCCGCGCGCGACGTCTTCGGGCGCCTGTGCAGCCTGGGGCTGCCCCTGGCCCGGGTGATCGCGCTGCTCACCAGCGGGCCAGCAGCCATCGCCCGGCTCGAGGCCGGGGCGCTCGGCGCCGGCGCCCTCGCCGACCTCACCGTGGTGGATGCGGCGAAGGGTCAGGTGCGCTACACGCTGGTCAACGGAATGGTCCATCACCGGGGGCAACAGGCGTGAAGGCGGTGCTGGCGCTGGCCGACGGCCGGCTCTTCGAGGGCGAAGGCTTCGGCGCGCGCGTCGACGTGGCCGGCGAGGTGGTCTTCAACACCGCGATGAGCGGCTACCAGGAGACGCTGACCGACCCGTCGTACGTCGGGCAGCTGGTGACCTTCACCTGTCCGCACATCGGCAACGTGGGGGTGAACGCCCACGACGAGGAATCGGCCCGACCGCACGCCGTGGGGGCCATCGTCCGCGAGTACACCCACCGTTCCAACTGGCGCGCCAGCGACACGCTCCACGGGTACCTCGAGAAGCACGGGCTGCCGGGCATCTCCGGGCTCGACACCCGCGCGCTGGTCCGTCACCTGCGCACCCACGGCGCCCAGCAGGGCGTCCTGTCGACCTCGGGGGCCAGCGCCCAGGCGCTGGTGGAGCGCGCCAAGGCGTCGCGCCCGATGGAAGGGCTCGATCTGGCGACCGGCATCTCGACCCGCGCCGCCTACGAGTGGACCGCGGGCACCCCCGACCCGCTCACCGGCGCGCCCGCGAAGCCCACCACCGGCCGCTACCACGTGGTCGCGGTGGACTACGGCCTCAAGCGCTCGATGCTGCAGTACCTCTGCGACGTCGGCGCCCGGGTCACGGTGGTGCCCGCGAGCGAGACCGCGGCGCAGATCCTCGCGCGCAAGCCCGACGGCGTCTTCCTCACCAACGGCCCGGGCGACCCGGCGGCGGTGGTGGGGGCGCGGGAGACCGTGGCGGCGCTCCTCGGCAAGGTCCCGGTGTTCGGCATCTGCCTGGGCCACCAGATCCTCGCGCTGGCGCTCGGCGGCAGCACCTACAAGCTGAAGTTCGGCCACCGCGGCGCGAACCAGCCGGTGAAGGACCTTTCGACCGGCAAGGTCGAGATCACCGCGCAGAACCACGGCTTCGCGGTCGACGCCAGGTCGCTCGAAGGCCGCGCGGTGGTCACCCACGTCAACCTGAACGACGGCACCGTCGAAGGCATCGCCGCCGAGAAGCTGAACGCCTTCTCGGTGCAACACCACCCGGAGTCGTCGCCCGGCCCGCACGACGCGCGCAGCCTCTTCCAGCGCTTCGCCCAGGCGATCGACAAGGCCAAGGCGGCGTGAGCGTTTCGGCGCCGGTCTGGCAAGCCGCGTTCGACGAGCTGGTGGCCTTCGCGACCGGTGGGCCGCGGCGCGACGCGCTGCTCGAGAGCCGTGCGGAATACTTCGAGCGCACCGGCGAGATCTTCGAGGACGACAAGCAGTTCGAAGCGCGCATGGCGTCGATGCTCGAATTCCACGTCTTCGATCGCCCGTCGCCCACCTCGGGGCTGACGCCCGCCCGCGAGTACTACCTGGAAGTGGTGACTCAGGGGCCGCCCGAGCGCGCTGCGGGTTTCCGCAAGCTCACCGAGACGCTGCACTCGCTCTTCCTGGTGCGCCGGCTCAAGGAAGGCGCGGTCACCCTCGAAGATCTGCACGACGGCGCGACGATCGAGGTCGCCGAGCGCCGGGCGCTCGCCGGGCTGGGGAAGGGCGACGTGCTCGAGGCGCGCCTCGTTCCGTGGGACGAGCAGCCCAGCTTCGCCCCCGCGTTCTGCTTTCACCCCCGCCAGGTCGCCGAGCTCATCGGCCGCGAGGCGAGGCGCCGGCGCAAGGTGTCGCCCGATGCTCCCAGGGAAACCCTGATCTGGGACTGCGCGCGGCGCTCGCTCAAGGCCGATCGGTACCGCAACGTGGCGCTGGAGAAGATCTACGACTTCTCCGCCTCTGGCTGACGCCCGGCGTGTGCGCAGGTGCGTACCTTGACGGGCCGGAAGACCGGTCTTTACGCTTCACGCTCGGCACGACACTTCCTTCGCGTTTCGGAAAGGCCGCGCGTCTTGAGTTCTGGAGTCGAGAATCGCCGATACAGCCGGGTCGACTCGCGCCTGCGGTGCTGGTGCGAAGGCGAAAACGTGACCGTCTACGCGCGCATTCACAACCTGTCCGAAGGCGGGCTGTTCCTGCGCACCAGCACGCCGCTGTCGCTGGGCTCGAAGGCGGTGGTGCGCTTCGGCGAGCCCGGCATCGAGGCGACGGCGATGGTGGTCTGGTCGCGCGGCGCCGAGTCGCAAGGTGGGCCCGCGGGCATGGGGCTGCAGTTCGTCGAGGTCGATGAGTCCCGGAAGGACCTGATCCGCCGCATGGTGGAGCGGGAACTCCAGGGGAACCGGCCGAAATCCAAGCAACCCTGACCGGAGCTGGTTCAAACTGCGGGTTTTCAACGGCTCGAAGGCCTTGTAGACCGGTTCGTTCGAGCAGCTCTCTCTGGCCGAAGGGGTATCCGGGTGCGCATCGCGATCATCTCCGACATCCACTCCAACGTCGAAGCCCTCACCGAGGTGCTCAAGGTCATCGACCAGCAGAACGTCGACCGGGTGGTGTCGCTGGGTGACGTCGTGGGCTACGGCGCCTCGCCCAACCCCTGCTGCGAGATGGTGCGCAAGACGGCCGAGGTCACCTTGCTCGGCAACCACGACGCCGCCGTCGCCGGGCGCATGGACTACTCGTTCTATTACGACGCCGCCCGCCACGCGCTCGACTGGTCGGCGAACGTGATCACCGACGACAACCTCGCCTGGCTGCGGAGCCTGCCGTACACCTACCGCATCGGCGACGTGGGCTTCAGCCACGGCAGCCCGATCGAGCCCCGCGCCTACGAGTACATCTTCGCGCTCGAGCAGGCGCGCGAGCTCACGCCCTTCGCCGGCGTGCTGCCCGAAGTCACCTTCATCGGCCACAGCCACCTCTGCAAGGCGTTCGCGATCGGCAACGGCGAGGTGAACGACGTGGTGGCGCAGAAGTTCGGCATCCGCCGCGGCTACCGCTACATCATCTCGGTGGGCTCGGTCGGCCAGCCGCGCGACTACGACAACCGCGCCTGCTTCGTGATCTGCGACACCGACGCGCGCACCGTCGAGTACCTCCGCGTGGAATACGACATCGAGGCGTCGGCGCAGCGCATCTTCGACGCCGATCTGGCGCTCAACTTCGGCAAGCGGCTCTTCCTCGGCGTCTGAGAAGGCGATGCGCTCCGCTCTGCTGATCGTCGCTTCGCTCGCGCTCTGCCTCGGGGGCTGCAAGCGGCACCCGCCGTCGGTGGAGTACACCCAGGCCTTCGCCAAGCACTCGGCGCTCACGCTCCGCGAAGGCGATCGCGCCGTGCTCCTGCCGGAGATGGACGAGGTCGTCGCGCTCCTCGACAAGGTCGACCCCGAGTGCCCCGATGCGGCGCGCGCCATCGCGCTCAAGGTGTCGATCGCCGACGCCCGCACCAAGCTGGCGCAGCTCCCGCAGCTCGCGGTCGCCGCGGCGGCGCCTCCACCGCCACCGCCCGGCAGCCCGTTCCCCGCGGGGCCGGCGACCGGCGGACGAGGCGTGGAAGCCGCTGCCCCCGTCGACGCCGGCCCGCCGCCCGCGCACGTCGCGGTGGGCTCGATCTGGAACGACGTGTACCAGGCGAACGCCACCTGCCTCGAACAGCACGGCAGCGTGGTGCTCGACGGCGCGCTGTCGGGCAGCGCCATGGGGTGGACGGTGAAGGACTACTCGCACTGCAAGACGGCGCTCCCGGAGCTGGTCGGGTCGCTGGCCCTGGTGCGCGACGGCAAGGTGGTCGCCCTGGGGCCGCTCAAGGACCTGACCCGGAAGGCCGCCGACGGTGGTACGCCGTAGCGATGGACGACGGGCTGTACATGCAGTTGATGAAGCTGTTGCCGAAGAGCGCGCTGTCGAGCGCCGTCGGTCAGGCGACGCGCCTGCCGGTGCCGCCCGCGGTGCACCACGCCGCGATTCGACTGTTCGCGCAGCGCTTCCGCGTGAATCTCGACGAAGCCGAAGGGCGCATCGAGGACTACCCCACGTTCGGCCAGTTCTTCACCCGCCGGCTCAAGCCCGGGCTTCGCCCCATCGACCCGGCCCCCGAGGCGCTGGTCTCGCCGGTCGACGGCGCGGTGTCGGAGGCAGGGGAGATCACCCAGGGCCGGTGCCTGCAGGCCAAGGGCATCACCTTCCCGGTCGACAAGCTCCTGGGAGATCCCAAGGCCGCCCAGCGCTTCGACGGTGGCCTCTTCGCCACCATCTACCTGTCGCCGCGGGACTACCACCGCATCCACGCGCCGGTGGCGGGGAAGATCACCGGCTACACGTACCTGCCCGGCGCGCTCTGGCCGGTGAACCCCGCGTCGGTGCGCAACACCGACGCGCTCTTCGCCATCAACGAGCGCCTGGTGGTGTGGCTCGACACCAGCTTCGGGCCGATGGCGGTGGTGGCGGTGGGCGCGACCTGCGTCGGCCGCATTCACCTGAGCTTCGACGCGGTGGTGACGCACGCCCAGACGCCGGCGCGCTCGCGCACCTACGACACCCCCATCGCCGTCGAGAAGGGCGGCGAGCTCGGCATGTTCGAGATGGGCTCCACGGTGATCCTCCTCGCCCCGCCGGGCAAGGTGCGCTGGGAGCCGGGCCTCACGCCTTCGGCCACGCTCCGCCTCGGTCAGCGCATCGGCTCCACCCGCTGAAGGTCGGCCGGGCAGGGTGCGTGCTGGGCCCACCTCCGCCAGGCTTCGCCGGGCGGTGAATGATCGACGTTCCGCCCCGTCGGCACCCGTGGTTTCCTCTCCCACGATCCCACCATGAACCGCCCGCTCTCCATCGCCGCCGCGCTGTGCCTGGTCGCTTCCCCCGCCTTCGCGGAAGACGAGCTGCCCGCCCAGGGCAAGTCGGCGCTGATGTTCCGGCTCCCGACGTACAACGGCAAGGCCACCGGGGTGACTGCGGTGGGGCTCGATCGCTACGTCGGCCCCAACGCCTCCGACAAGGACACCAGGCTGGTGCTCCTGTCGTTCATGGCCTCGTTCTGCGGGCCCTGCAAGAAGGAGCTGCCGTACCTCCAGAAGCTCCACGAGACGTACGGCACCAAGGGTCTGCGGGTGGTGCTGGTGTCGATCGACGACAAGGAAGAAGGCCAGAAGCTCATCGACGAGCTGATCGAGAAGAACAAGGTGACCTTCCCGGTGCTCAAGGACCGGTTCCAGCTGGTGGCGCGCCGCTGGCTGGGCACCCAGTTCCCGCTCCCCAGCGTCTTCCTGGTGAAGCCCGACGGCACCATCGCCACCGTGCACCGCGGCTACAGCGAAGAGGCCTCGACGCTCCTCGACAAGGAAGTCCAGGCCGCCATCAAGTGACGCGTAGCCCGCTGTGGGTGGTGGCCGGGCCCACGGCGTCGGGGAAGAGCGCGCTCGCGCTCGAGCTCGCCGAGCGGCTGGGCGCGGAGATCGTCGGCGCCGATTCCCAGCAGCTCTACCGCGGCTTCTCCGTGGGCACCGCCCAGCCCTCGCCCGAGGACCTGGCCCGGGTGCCTCACCACCTGGTGGGCACCCTCGACCCTCGTCAGCAGTGCAGCGCCGCCGCCTACCAGCGGCTCGCCGACGCGGCGATCGCCGACATCGAGGGGCGGGGCAAGCCGGTGGTGGTCTGCGGGGGCACGGGGCTCTACCTCCGGGTGCTCCTGCGGGGGGTGGTCGAAGCCCCCAGCGCCGACCCCGCGCTCCGCGCCGAGCTCGAGGCGTTCGCCGACGAGAAGGGCAACCAGGCGCTCCACCGTCGCCTCGCGGATCTCGACCCGGTGAGCGCCGGGAAGCTCCACCCCGCCGACCGGGTGCGGCTGGTGCGGGCGGTGGAGATCGCCACCCTCACCGGCAAGGCGCCGTCGGCCCTGCGCGAGGCCCACGCCTTCGCGGAGCCACGCCACCCGCACCGGCTGCTGGTCCTCTCGCCGCCGGCCGAGGCGCTGCGCGAGGTGATCGCGCGGCGGACACGGGCGATGTTCGAAGGCGGCCTGCTGCCGGAGGTCCGCGGCTTGCTCGAGCAGGGGCTGCGCGAGGCCGCCCCGATGCGCAGCGTGGGCTACGTGCAGGCGCTCGGGGTGCTCGACGGCCGCTACACCCTGGAGCAGGCCATCGCGCTGGCCACCCACGCCACCGCGCAGTACGCCAAGCGCCAGCGGACCTGGTTCCGCAAGGAGCCTGGCGCGCAGTGGCTCGAGCCGCCGGTCGACGTCGAGCAGCTGGTGCCCGGCTAGAAGAAGAGGGTGCGCACCAGCACCGCGGTGCCGATGACGATCGCCAGCCCGGCCAGCGCCAGCACCCACGCCGGGTAGGCGCCGCGGGTGGCGGCCCGCTCGGCAGCGCTCAGCTCCTCGGAGATCTTGGGGCCCGTCGTGCGCTCTCGCGGCGGCGGGGCGCGGCGGGCGGCCTGCTCGGCGCTCTGGCTCAGCCGCGCAGGAGGTTCAGGCGCCCGCGGAGGGGCCGGGGTCGAGCGCGGGGCGACGGCCAGCGGCGCGGCCCGCGGGTTGCTCTCGACCGGTGGCAAGGGCGCGGTGGCGATGCGGGCCTGCAGATCGTCGAGCACGGTCGGCGGCTCCGCCGGCAGCCCCAGCAGCGTGGGGAGCTGGGAGCCCAGGAGGCTGCTCACGGTCGAGTTCGGCGGAGTGAAGTTGGGCAGGCGCATCGTCGGGCGCTCGATGCCCGTCGCCGGATCGGTGGGGGTGACCGTGAGCACCGGCACTGCCCGCCCGGGGTGGGAGGTGAGCGTGGGAATGTCCGGCCCGCTGCCCAGGGCCCCGAGATCGTCGAGGCGCGGTACGCCTGGCGCGAGCGTGGGCTGGCCGGCCGACGGGTCGTGCTTCAGCGTCAGCTGCACCTCGGGAACGATGCCCGGCGGCCGCGGCCCGCTGGGCGTCATCTTCGGCGGGCCCGCCATGGGCCGGGTCGGCTCCGGCGTGCGCTTGGCGGGCGGTTCGGGCTCGCTGATCAGCGCGCGCCCGATCTGGGTCGGGTCGTCGGCGGTGATCAGGTGCGCGAGCGCGTCGCGGCCCACGTCTTCTGCGGTGCTCGCGACGAAGGCTTCCAGCGCCGCGCTGACCGCAGCCCCGCTCGCCGGGCGCTGCTCGCGGTCGGGCGACAGCAGCTCGGCGAGGATGTCGCGCAGCGCCGGGGGAATGTCGGGGCGCGCCCACTCGATGGGGGCGATCTTGAGGTCGAGCGCGTTGCGCACCACCTCGGCGTCGGTCTGGCCTGGAATGGCGCGCTCCAGCGTCAGCAGCTCGTAGAGCACCAGCCCGAGGCAGAAGAGGTCGCTGCGGTTGTCGAGCGCCTGCCCACGCAGCTGCTCGGGCGACATGTACGCGAACTTGCCCTTGATGAGGCCAGCGGCCGTCATATTCTTCGCCGAGGTGGCCTTGGCGACGCCGAAGTCGATGAGCTTCACCTCGCCGTTGCGGGCGAGCATGACGTTGTGGGGGCTCACGTCGCGGTGAATCACCCGCAGCTCTCGCCCATCGAGGCCCTTGGCGGTGTACGCGGCATCGAGCGCCAGGGCGACCCGGGCGATGATCCGCGCACACTGGGCATAGGTGAGCTTCTGCAGGCGCGCCGCGAACGCAGAGGTGATGGTGCGCAGGTTCTCGCCGTCGACGTGCTCCATCACCAGGAAGAGCACGCCTTCGTCGTGGCCGAAGTCGTGAACGCGCGCGATGCCCGGGTGGTTCAGCTGCGCCAGCACGCGGGCCTCGTCGAAGAACATCGCCACCACGTTCTGGGCGTTGGCCAGCGCCTGGGCGACCCGCTTGATGACGTAACGCTTGCCGGTGCCGTCTTCGATGGCCAGGTAGATCTCGGCCATGCCGCCGACGGTCAGCTTGCGCTCGAGGGTGTACCGGCCGAGGCGTTCCACGAACGCCGGCGAGCTTAGAGCATTGGCTACCGGGCGCCGCGGAAAGCGCGACCGCGCGGTGCGAACATCGGCTGGGGCATCTTCGGCAGCTCGAGGCCCAGCTGCCACCACATCGGCTCCCAGGGCGACATCTTGAGCTTCTTGTCGTTCTGGAGCGAGGTGAGGGCGCCCTTGAGCTTCTCGTCGGACGGGTTGGCGGCGACCGCGCGGCCGAGCACGGCGATGGCCTGGTCGCGTTCCTTCTGCTGCATGAGGACCCAGGCGTAGGCGGCCCACATCAGGCTTTCCTTCTTGCCGTACTTCACCGCGTTCTCGAAGTTGGCCCTGGCCGACGGGTAGTCCTTCGCCTGGTAGGCGAGCGCGCCGAGCATCGCGTGGGCCATGAAGTTTCGCGGGTTGGCCTTGGTCAGGGACGCCTTGGCTCCGTCGTAGTCCTTGAAGAGGTACTTGATGACGCCGATCTGCCCGTGGATCTCGGACTCGACCAGGAACTGCCACTTGCCGATGGGCAGGCCGCTCTCGAGCGTCTTCACCGCGCGCTCCACGCGAGCGCGGCGCTCGAGTTCCTTGGCCTGGGGGCTCAGGGACTGCAGGTCTTCCTGCACCGCGGCGAAGAGCGCCTGCAGCTGGTTGAGCGAGCGCCGGCCGAGCAGCACGAAGGCGCCGACGAAGACCAGGGTGCCCGGCACGAGCACCGCGATCCAGTTGAAGGCGGCGAGCCGCAGGCCCAAGGCGACGGCGGCGCCCAGCGCCAGCGAGATGGCCAGGTTGATCATGCCGCGGCCTCTAGCAGATGTGGTATCGAGCGCGCGATCGGTGTTCGGTCAGGCCCTCTGACGAAACTGGTAGACGTAGCGGACTCAAAATCCGCCGCCTTCACGGGCATCCCGGTTCGAGTCCGGGGAGGGCCACAGCGCGGAGCGAGGAGCCGGCGTGGAGGTGGGTGAACGACAGGTCGGCCGGCCATCGCGCGCGGCAGCGGCCTGCGCGGTGAAAGCCCACCTCGCCGTGCTCCAGGGCGACCCGCTGCGGCGCGCCATCGGCGAGGCGCTCGACGAGAAACTCGGCGGCAAGGAACGGCGCTTCGCGGCCTACGCGGCGCGCGAGCTCTCGCGGCACCAGCGGTGGCTCGACGCCACGGCCAAGGCCAAGGGGCTGCCGTTCTCCTCGCTCAACCTGGAAGGCGACCGGGCGATCTGGCGGTACGCCCTGTGGCGCACCTTGAAGGGCGGAGCCGACGCCGAGCGCGCGCTCACCGAGATCGCGCTCCCCGGGCCGGTGCGGCCGCGGTCGATCCCCGACGCGGTGATCGCCAAGCACCTCGCGGTGGCCGCCACCGCACCCGAGCCTCCCGACCCGCTGGAACGGGCGGCCTTCCTGCATTCGTTCCCCGCCTGGCTCGCCCAGGCCATCGCCGCCTCGGTGGGGCCGCAGGCGCTGGAGCCGGTGCTCGCGGCGCTCAACCGCGAGCCGGTGCTCATGCTGCGCGCGCGGCGGCCCGTGGGCCCCTTGCTCGAGGCGCTCGCCAAGGAAGGGCACCAGCTCTCGGTCGACCCCAGCGCTCCGGGCGCCCTGGTGCAGGACGACGAAGGCCGGGCGATCTTCGATTCGCCGGCGATGAAGCAGGGCCACCTCCAGGTGATGGACGTGGGCAGCCAGGCGCTCGCCGCGCTCTGCCGGGCGCTCCCGGGCCAGACCGCGGTCGACTACTGCGCCGGGGCAGGGGGCAAGACCATCGCGCTCGCCGATGCGGTGGGGCCCACCGGCCACGTGGAGGCGTGGGACAAGAACCCCGGCCGCCTCAAGGAAGCCCGCCGCCGCACCCGTGAGCTGTCGCTGCGGCAGGTGAGCTTCCCCGAGCGGCCCCGGCTGGCCAGCGCCGACGTGGTGCTGATCGACGCGCCCTGCAGCGGCACGGGCACCCTGGCGCGCGAGCCGGACCAGAAGTGGAAGCTGACCGCCGACAAGGTGAAGACGCTGGTTTCGACCCAGCGGCAGATCCTGGGCGACGTGGCCAAGGCCGTGAAGCCCGGCGCGGTGGTCGTCTACGGGACCTGTTCGATCCTCCGGGACGAGAACGCCGCCCAGCTCGACTGGTTCCTCGAGGCGCACCCCCGCTTCCATCTCGACGGCGCCCCCCTCACGGTGCTGCCGCACCAGAGCGCCGGTGGCGGGTTCTTCGGAGCCCGGCTGATCGCGTCGTGACGGCGCCGCCGTCAGATCCCGGGCCCGGTTGACGACTGGTCGACGGTCAACTAGCGCCCCCAGTCCCATGGCCGAACTGCCGCAGACCCCGAACCTCAAGGCGATCCAGGAAGCGTGGAAGTCCGCGCAGGACCAGGTCGTCGAGCTCCGCGCCCAGGTCGAGTACCTGGCCAACCTCGCGCAGGCCAAGGTGCAGAAGAACATTCTCGACCGCGACGTCGACCGCGCGTTCCGCGACCTCGGCGAGGCGGTCTGGGCCCAGGTGAGCAAGGGCAAGCTGCAGCTGCCCGACTCGCTCAAGCCGGTGATGAAGGCGCTGGATTCGGTCACCAACCGCATCCAGGAACAGAACGCGTCGATCAACGACCTGCTCGCGGAAGGGGCGGAGATCGCCTCCCGTCTCAAGAACAAGCTGGGGACGAAAACTCCAGTGGCGGCGAGCGGAAAGAAGCGGTAGGAAGCGCCCGCTTCGCACCCCCCAGGGTGCAGGGCGGTTGCAGTGTCGGGGCCATAGCTCAGCTGGGAGAGCGCCTGAATGGCATTCAGGAGGTCATCGGTTCGATCCCGTTTGGCTCCACTGAAACGAAGAAGGCCTCGGAGGGAAACCTCCGAGGCCTTCGACTTTGCGGGGCATGACGCCCGCGCGCGCTACTTCTTGGCGGCGACGACGTCGAGCAGCTCGACCTCGAACACCAGGGTCGCGTTGGGCGGGATCACCGGCGGGCTGCCGTTCGGGCCGTAGGCGATGTCCGACGGGCAGACCAGCTTGGCCTTGCCGCCGACCTTCATCTTCGCCACGCCCTCGGTCCAGCACTTGATGACGTTGCCCAGGGGGAAGTCGATGGGCGCGTTGCGCTTGTAGCTGGAGTCGAACTCGGTGCCGTCGATCAGCGTGCCGCGGTAGTGCACCTTCACGGTGTCGGCGGCGGTCGGCTGCGCGCCGGTGCCCACCTTGGTCGCGCTGTAGATGAGGCCCGAGGCGGTCTTCTCGGCGCCCTTCTCGGCGGCGGCCTTGGTGAGGAAGTCCTGGCCCTTCTTCTTCTCCTCGGCGCCGCGCACTTCACGGCGGTCCTTGATCATCTGCTGCACCTTGGGGAAGTACTCTTCCGGGGTGAGCGCGAGCTTCTTGCCCGTGGCCGCGTCGGTCAGGCCCTTGATGATCTCCTTGAGCTCGTCGGCGCTGGGCGCGAAGTCGTTGCCCAGGCTCTTCCCGATGGAAGCGCCCACCGCGTAGAGCGCCTTCTTGCGGTCGTCGGCGGTCAGCGGGGCGGCCGGCGGCGGCGCGCCCATCATGCCGGGGGCTCCACCCGGAGCGCCGCCCGGAGGCGGGGCCTTGGCGGGGTCGGCGGCCAGCGCCAGGGAAGCGAAGGTGAGGGCAGCTGCGAGTGCGATGCGGGACATGGAGTTCCTTGCGACCTTGAAGCGAGGGGACATCAACCGCGGAAGACGGCCATCACGTCCTTGAGGAGCTTCACCGCCTCGTCGTGCGGCCGCTGGAAGGCGTTGCGGCCCATGATCGAGCCGAACCCGCCGCCCTGGGCGATGCCGCGGATCTCTTCCAGCACCGCCGGAGTGTCCTTGGCCTCGCCGCCCGAGAAGATCACGATGCGCTTGCCGTTGAAGGCGCTCTGCACGACGTGGCGCACGCGCTCGGCGAGCGTCTTGGTGGGCACGCTGAACTTCTCGAACACCTTCTTGGCCTCGGCCTGCTCGAGGAAGTCCTTGGGCGGCTTCACCTTGATGACGTGGGCGCCCAGCTGCGCCGAGATCTGCGCCGCGTAGGCGATGACGTCGGCCGCCTGCTCGCCGTCCTTGGAGATGCCGCCGCCGCGGGGGTACGCCCACAGCACCGTCGGCAGGCCGTAGCTCTTCGCCTCGGCGATGAGGTCGCGCAGGTCCTGGTACTGCTGGTTGCGCTGCCCGGAGCCCGGGTAGATGGTGTAGCCGATGGCCGCGCAGCCCAGGCGCACCGCGTCCTTCACGGAGCTGGTGAGCGCCGAGCAGGGCTCGGAGATCTTCGCCAGGGTGTCGGAGTTGTTCACCTTGAGGATGAGCGGGATCTCGCCGTTGAGCTTGCCGGCGACCATCTCCAGGAAGCCGAGCGGCGCCGCGTAGGCGTTGCAACCCGAGTCGATCGCCAGCTGCGCGTGGTAGTCGGGATCGTACCCGGCCGGGTTCGGCTGGAAGCTGCGGGTCGGCCCGTGCTCGAAGCCCTGGTCGACGGGCAGGATCACCATCTTGCCGGTGCCCGCGAGCGTGCCGTGGTTCAGCATGCGCGCGAGGTTGGTGAGGGTGCCCGGAGTGTCGGACGGGTACCACGAGAGGATCTGCTTGACGCGGTCGGTGTAGGCCATGGCGGCTCCTCGTTCGAAAGCTGGCCGCGTATAGCCCAAGCCCCCGCCGCTGCCGCTGCGAATTCGCTACTTCTTCGCGGGGTCGCCCTTGGCCGGGGGCTCGGCCATGGTCAGGGGGAAGGTGCCCATGGGCTGGCCGCCGACCCGCACCAGCACCTGGTACGCCCCCGCGCCGCGCTGCAGCTGGGTCGATTCCCAGTCGACGGTCCAGTCGAGCTCGGTTTCCTTCTGCCCGCGGAACTGCAGCTGGCCGCTGGCGTCCATCACCGTGTCCCCGCGCATGTCGAGGATCACGATCTCGATGGGCGCGTTGACCTTCTCGGGGCACTTCACCCGGACCACGGAGCTGAACTTCTCGGTCACCGGCGGGTTGCCCGACGTCGGCACCGCGGGGAAGGGGGTCGACGGCTGGGCGCCGGTCGGCGTGCGAATGAAGGCCTTGCCGTGGGAGACGCGCACCACCTCGTAGTGCGCGCCGGTGGTGGTGATCGTGGGCTCGGTGCCGGTCTGCTTCTCGACCTTCTTCTGCATGCCTTCCCCGGTGGGCACCGGGCTGAAGCTCGAGGCCGGGAGCCCCAGGTCGAGCTTGGGCTTCTTCTTGTCCGCCGCGGCAGCGAGGGAACAGACCGCGAACGCGAGGACGATGGGCCAGCGCATGGACATGGTGACGCACCGTACCCCAAGGGATTCAGCGCTTCATTTCCCTGAAGCGCTGTTGCAGAGTCCGCGGCCGTTTGAGCCGTCGCGTCCTGCTCAGCCTCGTGTGCCTCTGGGCGCCGCTCGCCGCGGCCGAACCCCTCACGCTCACGCAGCTGATCGAGCTCGCCCGCATGAAGGACGGGCGGGTCAAGTCGGCCGAGAGCGAGCTGCGGGTGCTGCGCGGCAAGTACCAGGAAGCGCGCTGGGCCTGGTTCCCACGCATCGAGTCCACCTTCGCGGTGGCCGGGCCCACCCCGGAAGCGCGCAACGACGGGCTCGGCGGGCCGCCGACCACCGCGGCGACGTACATGTACGACCTCGACTTCGGTCAGCCGGGCGTGATGTTCCGCGCCGAGGCCCAGGGCGTGCTGCCCATCTACACCTTCGGCAAGCTCGACGCGCTCTCGGAGCTCGGCGCCAAGGGCGTCGAGGTGGGCCAGGCGCTGCAGGTGCGCGCGCAGGACGAGGCCGAGCTCCAGGTCGCCCAGGCCTACTGGGGGCTGCAGTTCGCGCGCGCGGGCAAGAAGTCGCTCGAGGAGACGCTCAAGCGGCTGGAAGACGCCGACACCACCATCAAGCGCCTGCGCGCCGAGCAGTCGGAGCAGGTCACCCAGATGGACGTGTACAAGGTCGAGTTCTTCCGCGAGCAGGCGCGCTCCCGGGGCGGCGCGGCCCGGGCCGGCGAGAGCTACGCCCTGGCCGCCATTCGCCTGCTCATCGACCAGCCCAAGGGCACGCTGGAGATCGCCGAGCAGGACATTCCGGAGCCCGCGGGGAGCCTGCCGCCGGTGGAGGCGCTCCTCGGCCAGGCGGTGCTGAGCCGCCCCGAGGTGAAGGCGATCGACGCCGGCCTCGGCCTGCGTGACCGCGAGGTCTTCATTCGCGAGCGCATGTTCCTGCCCGACTTCGGCATCGCCGGCTTCGCCCGCTGGATGTGGACCACCAGCACCACCCGGCAGCGCTCGCCCTTCGCGTACGATCCGTACAACGATCTGTCCGCCGGCTTCGCGCTGGTGGGGCGCTACACCTGGGACTTCCCCATCAAGGCGGCGCAGCTCGAGCAGGCCCGCGCCGAGTACGAGAAGCTGGAGCGCGAGCGCGAGCTGCTCCTCAACGCCATTCGCCTCGAGGTGTCCAAGGCGCACGCCGACCTGGGCGACGCCCTGGAGCGCGCTTCCCACCAGATCGAGGCCGAGAAGTCGTCGCGCCGCTGGGCCACGTCGGCCTTCGCGGCGTTCGACGTGGGCACCGCCGACACCCGCGAGCTGGTCGATTCCTTCACCGCGCTGGCGGTCTCCTCCGTCGAGAAGGGGCACGCCTTCCACGACGTGCAGGTGGGGCTGCACACCCTCACCAAGGCCGTCGGCAGCCCGGTGGCGCTGCTGCCAGGCCCCGTGAAGGCCCCCAAGAGCGACGCGCTCCAGCCCAAGTAGGCGTCACCCTTGGGGTGAATGCGATTTGGGGCCCTGCGTCAGACTGCTGTAGAGAGGGTCGCAGCCGTCATTCGCGAAAGGGTGTCCCCGTGTTCCTCGCCGCCGCCGTCGCCGTCGTCCTCACCGCCACTCCGGGCCCGATGGAGGTCGTCAAGCAGGGCAACGCCCAGGTGCAGAAGATCCTGGGGGCCGAGGGCGCGACGGTCGAGAAGCTGGCCTCGAAGGCCGACGAGTTCGTCGACTTCGCCGAGCTCGCCAAGCGGGCGATCGGCAAGGAATGGCCCAAGCTGAGCAAGAAGCAGCAGGACGAGTTCACCGGCGCGATGAAGGGGCTCCTGCGCGCCAGCTACGCGCAGCGCGCGCTGGGCGACGGCAAGTCGGGCGCGACCTTCGAGTGGGGCGGCGAGCAGGTTGCGGGCAACGAGGCCACCGTGGCCAGCACCCTGGTGGTGAAGCAGGACCGGTTCCCCGTCGAGTACAAGCTCTTCCGCACCGACGCCAAGGCCCCCTGGCGCATCTTCGACGTGGTGACCGACCAGGTCTCGCTGGTGGCGACCTACCAGGACCAGTTCCGCCAGCTCATCGCCAAGAAGGGCGTCGACGGACTCATCAGCACGCTGAAGGCGAAGCGCGATCAGCTCGAGAAGGGCAGCACCACCGCGGCCGCGCCGGGCAGCACCACGACCGCCGCGGCGCCCGCTCAGCCGGGCGCGAAGTAGACGACCGCCAGCGGCGGCAGGGTGAGCACCAGCGACTGGGCCTGACCGTCCCACGCGACGCTCTCGGTCTGCGCTTCGGCCGAGTGAATGCCGGTGCCGCCCAGGTCCCGGGCGTCGGTGCTCAGGACCTCGTGCCAGCGGCCGGGCAGGGGCACGCCGACCCGGTAGCCGGTGCGCACCACGGGTGAGAGGTTGGCGACGCAGAGCACGCGCGCGGTGGCGGCCGTGCCCTGCCGGACGAAGGCGTAGACGTTGTAGTCGGCGGCGTCGGCCTGCATCCACTGGAAGCCGTCGGGCGTGAAGTCGAGCTCGCGGAGCGCGGGGTAGTCGGCGAGGGCCCGGTTGAGCTGGGCGACCAGCCGCTGCACGCCCTGGTGCGGCGAGAGCTCGAGCAGGTGCCAGTCGAGGCTGTGGTCGTGGTTCCATTCCTTCCACTGGGCGAGCTCGCCGCCCATGAAGAGCAGCTTCTTGCCGGGGTGGGCGAACATCCACGCGTAGAGCGCGCGCAGGGTGGCGAAGCGCTGCCAGTCGTCGCCGGGCAGCTTGTTGATGAGCGCGCCTTTCCCGTGCACCACCTCGTCGTGCGAGAGCGGCAGCACGAAGTTCTCGGTGAAGGCGTAGATGAGCCCGAAGGTGAGCTGGTGGTGGTGGTGGCGCCGGTAGATCGGGTCGGTCTGGAAGTACTTCAGGGTGTCGTGCATCCACCCCATGTTCCACTTGTGGGTGAAGCCCAGCCCGCCGTCGGCCACCGGGCGCGACACCTTGGGCCACGCGGTGGACTCCTCGGCGATCACCAGCGCGCCGGGGACGCGGCGCTGCACGGTGTCGTTGAGCTCGCGCAGGAAGGCGATGGCCTCGAGGTTCTCGCGCCCGCCGTGGACGTTGGGCTCCCACTCGCCGTGCTTGCGGCTGTAGTCGAGGTAGAGCATCGAGGCGACGGCGTCGACCCGCAGCCCGTCGACGTGGAAGGTCTCGAGCCAGAACAGCGCGTTGGCGACGAGGAAGTTGCGGACCTCGTTGCGCCCGAAGTTGAAGATCAGCGTGCCCCAGTCCGGGTGGGCGCCTTTCCGCGGGTCCTCGTGCTCGTAGAGCGCGGTGCCGTCGAAGCGCGCGAGCGCCCAGGCGTCGCGCGGGAAGTGGCCGGGCACCCAGTCGACCAGCACGCCGATGCCTGCCTGGTGCAGGGTGTCGATGAAGAAGCGGAAGTCGTCTGGCGTGCCGAGCCGGGCGGTGGGCGCGAAGTACGACGTCACCTGGTAGCCCCAGGAGCCACCGTACGGGTGCTCGGCGATGGGCAGCAGCTCGACGTGGGTGAAACCCTGCGCCTTCACGTAGCTGGCGAGCGCAGGCCCCAGCTCGCGCCAGGTGAGCGGCCGGTTGCCTTCCTCGGGGACGCGCCGCCACGAGGTGGGGTGCACCTCGTAGATCGACATCGGCTGGGAAGGGGCGTGCCGGTCCTTGCGGGCGGTCAGCCAGCGCGCATCGCCCCAGGCGTACCGCCGGGAATCGTGGATCACCGACGCCGTGCGCGGCGGCACCTCGGTGCCGAAGGCCATCGGGTCGGCCTTGTGGAACGGGTCCGGCTGGCCGCGCACGCGCAGCTCGAACTTGTAGCGCTCGCCGTCGCCGACGCCGGGGACGAAGATCTCCCAGATGCCGGACGAGCCCAGGCAGCGCATGAGGTGAATGCGGCTGTCCCAGCGGTTGAAGTCGCCAACCACGGAGATCGACTCGGCGTTGGGCGCCCACACCGCGAACGAGGTGCCGTCGACGCCCTGGTGGGTGCGCGGGTGCGCGCCCAGCACTTCCCAGAGGCGCTCGTGGCGGCCTTCGCCGGCGAAGTGGAGATCCTGCGCGCCCACGGTGGGCCCGAAGGCGTACGGGTCGTCGACGGTGAACACCCGGCCGGGGCCGTAGTCGACCTCGAGGCGGTACCGCTCACCGGGCGGAGTCAGGGCCTCGAAGATGCCGTCGAAGCCGGTCCGCGGCGCGAGCGGGAAGCGCTTGCCAGCGCGCAGCGCGGTGACCTTGAGCGCGTCGGGGCGGAAGACGCGCAGCAGCTGGCCGCCTGCCACGGGGTGGGGCCCGAGCACGCCGTGCGGATCGCCGTGGCGCAGCGTCAGCAGACGGCGGAGGGACTCATCGCTCATGACGTGGGTCTCGGCGCTGCGCGCGGGCGACGCATCGGCTCAGTTCGGCGCCAGCACCTGGATCAGCTGGCCCCGGAGCAGGCCACTGCCGGCGTCACTGGTGTGGACGTTGACGTAGATGCCGCCATCGGTGTTCCCGGTGACGAACGCGGAGCTCGGGCCGATGTCGATGGTGCCGGTGGCGCCGTGACCGTCGCCGTTGACGGTGAAGTTCACGAACGGGCTGGCGGTGCTCGCCCCGGGGCCACCCTGGTGAATGTGGGCAGCCACCGCGTCCACGTCCTGCGGCCAGAGGCCGGTGTAGAGGCCGAGCCCGGCGTCGGGGCGCAGCACCAGCTGGAGCGCTGCCACCCCGGCCGGGTACCCGTTGGCGGGCACCTGATCGGCGCCGGACAGGAGCGCGGTCATCAGTCCTGCGCCGGACGGGAGCACCTGGCCGCGGATCTCACCGCCGGAGAACCCCTGGCTGTGGATGTTGACGTAGGCGCGGCCGAGTCCGATCTCCTGCGCCACCTGGTTGGTGATGGTCTGCGCCACCAGCGTGCCGACGGTGCCGGGGACCAGCGCGATCTGCGCGGTGACGTTGAGGCTGACCTCGACGTTGCCGCTCAGCCCGCCGATCGCGGTGTGGAGGTGCGCGGAGAGGTTCGACCCGGTGACCGAGTGCGTGCCGCTGACCGACACCGAGTAGTCGGACGCGTTCCTGGTCAGGGTCACCGTCGCGGTGCCTTCGGCGGCGGAGCCCGACGGCGGGAGTTCCTGCGCGCCGTTGAGCCGCGCCGTGTACGTGCCGGAGTAGTCGGCGGGGCCCGCGTCGATTCCCGCGTCCGTGCCGGCATCCTGCCCAGCGTCCTGGCCGGCATCGACGCCCGCATCCATTCCGGCGTCGGCCATGCCGCCGCCCGCGGAACCGCCAGTCCCGCCGCCCGC
>JAIBBQ010000359.1 GCA_019694595.1 Myxococcaceae bacterium | reverse complement strand
CCACGCCGCCGTCGCCCAGCACCAGGCGCAGCGGCATCGCGACGGGCGCGCTCGCGCCGGCATCGGAGAGGCTCGAGCCGAGCGCGGCGCTCACCACCAGACAGCCGCCGGCGCCCACCGACGCGCTGGCCTGGGCGACGAGCCGCGTCGCCGGCGCGCCGGTGCTCACTCGCCAGTCGTCGAGGTCCAGCGTGCCTGCGAAGGCGGAGTCGAACTCGCTGCCCAGGCGCAGGCGCCGCACCGTGGAGAGGGGCGGCAGCTCGGTCAGCGTCTGCTCCAGCGGCGCCTGCACCACGCCGTCGATGGACCACTCGGTGTGCCAGCGCGTGCGGCCCTGGCCGTCGACGCCGACCTGCCGCCCCGCGAGCTCGAGCAGGTGCCAGCCCGGAGCGAGCGGCACGCGGCTCGGTCCCAGGGCCGAGGTGTTGTCCACGATGACGTTGAGCTGGCTCTGCCCGTCGGGCTGCAGCGCCCAGCCGAACAGGTGCGCGGTGAGCATGCCGCCGTCGGGCTGCTCCCCGGGGATGACGCCGCCGAAGGTGAGGATGCCGGTGCTGGTGGTGGCCGCCTTCGCCCAGGTGCGCAGGTACAGCGGCTGCGCCACGCTCACCGGCGCGAACTCGAAGAAGGCGTGCAGCCGGGAACCGTTCGCCGCCACCGCGCTCGGCTGCTCGTAGCGCAGCGCGCGCGCGCCGCGGTGGCCGGGGCTCTGGGGACCGAAGCTCGAGCTGCCCGAGGTCTGGCGGGCCACGCCGCCGTCCTCGAAGGCGAAGGGCAGCAGCACGCCCTGCGCGAGCGCCGCCCGGGTGGAGAGCAGCAGGGCGAGGGCGAGCGTTCGCACCGCGGCACGAAACGACGCGCCCACCGGTGAGTCAAGGCCTCAGCCGAGCGCGCCGTTCACCAGCGCGGTGCCGTAGGTGCCGAACTTGGTCACCGGCACGCCGAGCTGCTTGAGCACGGTGAACCACACCTGCTCCGCGTAGGTGCCGCTCGGCGCCCGCCAGTGCACGTCGCCCTTCACGCCCAGCGCCTGGCCGCCGAAGACCACCATCGGGGTCTCGAAGCCGGCGTGGTGCTGCGAGCCGCCGTTCTCGCAGGTGGCGACGAGGATGGTGTTGTCGAGCAGCCGGCCCGCGCCTTCCGGCACGTCGAGCTTGGTCACCAGGTCGGCGAGCATGCGCATCTCCCACTGGGTGATCTTCAGCACGTCGTTCACCACCTGTGCGCCGTCCGAGCCGTGGGAGACGTTGTGGTACGTGCCCGAGAACCCCAGCCAGCTCATCACCTGCTGCGAGGTGTTCTTGGTCAGCATGTAGGACGCCACGTTGGTCTGGTTGCACGCCAGCGCCAGCGCCAGGAGGCTGTTCATCTGCTGCGCCACCACCGTGTAGTCCGTCGAGGCCGCGGGCGCGGCCGGCGTGGTGCAGGAAGCGCCCGGAGGAGGCGGCGGCGCGGGAGGCGGCGTCGCCACGCCCGCGTCGGCCACCGGCGGGAACAGGCTCACCTCGAGCTCGCGAATCGCCGTCAGGTGCGCGTCGAGCTTCTGCCGGTCGGCGCCCCCGAGCTCGCGCTGGAGCCGCGCGGCGTCGCCCAGCACCGCGTCCAGCACCGAGCGGCGGCGCTGCCGGCCCCCGTCGGACGTCGGCGCCGCGGTTCCGGCGTCGGCGGGGGAAGGCGACGGCATCGGCGCCGGCGCTCCCGAGAAGAGCTTGGTGAAGAGCGCCTGCGGCGAGGCGATGGGCGTGATGCCGCGGCCCGAGTCGTCGAAGGTCAGGCAATTGAAGACCGGCGTGTTCGCGTTGTACGCCGGGCACACCACGAGCGGCAGGTGCCCGAGCCGCGTGCCGCCGAGCGACTTCGCCGCCACGAAGTCGGGCGTGGCGCCGCCCAGCCGCTGGTAGCTGTAGCTGTTCTTCAGGTTGCTCGGGTTCTGGTTGGGGTCGAAGTTGCCGAAGCCCGTCAGGTTGAGGCTCATGTTGCCTTCGTGGGTGCCGGTGCCTTCCGACACGAAGCTCTCGGCGTGCGGATCCTTCGGCAGGCGCACGTTGGTGAGCAGCCGCAGGCGTGCGCGCACCGCGGCGAAGGGCTGCAGCGCGGTCGACAGCGCGAAGCCAGGGCCCTGCGCCTGCGGCACCCAGTGCTCGGGCGTGCTCCCGCTGAAGTACCCGCGCGTGGGGACGCCGTTGCCCTTGTACCAGAGGACGAAACGGCGGCTCGGCGTCGCGGTGTCGGCGTAGGCGAGCCCGTTGCCGTCGAACATCGCGTCGAGCGGGCAGAGCCCCACCAGCACGCCGGTGCCGGTGAGACCACGGAGGAAGGTGCGGCGGCTCAGCGGGGTGCGCATGGTCGTTCTCTCCGGTCAGTTGGCGCTGCGGTGGCGGAAGGCGTCGCTCTTCACCAGGGCGAGCACGAGCTGCGGCAGGCTGTTGCCGGCCGCCTGGAACTGCTGGTCGAGCGACCACAGCGCGGGCCCGTCGTCGGGGGTGAGCCTTCGCCCGAGGCTCCAGGTCACGAAGTGGCGCACCGCGCACTGCCGGGTGTCGGGCAGCGCGCCCACCGCCGCGCCCAGCTCCGAAGCACCCTGGAAGGTGACGGTGCTGCTCGCGATGAGCTGGCCCCTGTCGTCGATGGGCAGGCCGTTCTCCTCGGTGCGCGCCGCGCCGATGCCGTCGAAGCCTTCGAGCCCGAAGCCCAGCGGGTCCATCATCTGGTGGCAGCTGCCGCACACCGGGTTCTGCATTCGCTCCTCGGCGATCTGCCGGGTGGTCTTCACCGCGGTCGACGGCGGCGGCGTGGTGGAGACGCCCGGGGGCGGCGGGTTGATGGTGCCGCACAAGAAGCGCTGGCGCAGGAAGAGGCCGCGGCCGGTGGGCGTGCTGCCGTCGGTGCGGTGGTTGTTGGACAGGAAGCCGGCCGTCGACAGCACGCCGCGGCGGTTCTTCGGCAGCGCGACCTTGGCGAAGCCACCGCCGCTCGGCGCCGGCAGCCCGTAGAGCGCGGCGAGGCGCGCGTCGACCCAGCTCGTCTCGAAGCGGAACAGCGACAGCAGGTCGACGCCGTCGCGGGTCACCTCGTCGCCGTCGCGGCCCAGCTCCTCGGCCATCGAGGCCAGCAGCTCGGGCGTGAATTGCGGGTAGGTCTTCTGGTCCTTGATGACGGTGGCGAGCGACGGCACCTTGAGCCACTCGCGCAGGAATTCGCCCAGGCCCTCTCTCGCCCGGGGCGAGGCGAGCAGCCGCTTCGCCTGCGTCTCCAGCCCCTGGGGCGTGTCCAGCTCGCCTGCGTCCGCGGCGCGCAGGAGCTCGTCGTCGGGCGTGGTGCCCCACACGAGGAAGGACAGCCGCGCGGCGAGCGCGTGGCCTTCGAGCGGCAGGCCCGCCGCCACCGCCGCGCCGCGGGTGCGCTCCAGCCGGTAGAGGAACGAGGGCGACTGCAGCGCGGCCTGCACCACCGCGCTCACGCCCCACGAGAAGCCAGCAGGGTGGCTCAGCGTGCTCGCCGCCTCGGAAGCGCCCAGCTGCACGAAGGCGTCGAGCTCCTCGGTCGACGGCGCGCGGCGGAAGGCGCGGCGCAGGAAGAGCGACACCACCTGGCGCAGGCAGGCCGCGTCGGTGGCGCTCGCGGGCGCGCACGGCAGCAGCCGGCTCTTCATCGGCTCCAGGTAGAGGCCCTGCTGCACCTTGGCCGCCACGTCCTCCGCGAGCTGCGCGTAGGCCTCGATGAGCGGGCCGGTCGGCTCCTGCACCACCGCCTGGTTGGAGTAGCCGTCGTCGTCGTACTCGCGCGGCAGGCCGGCGGCGAGGGGCAGCGCGGTGCCGAGCAGGTCGTTGACCGAGGCCTCGAGCTGCCGGTGCGACAGCCGGCGCAGCGGGCTCGGCCCCGGCACCACCGGACCCTTCGCTTCGGGGATGACGGCGGGAACCGCCGGTGGCGGAGGCGTGGGCTTGGGCGCCGGCGCCGCGCTGCCGCCGCCCGAGCCGGCCGGGGTTCCAGGGCTCGCGGGATCGCCGAGGGCGGCCGGGCTTTCGCCGCCGAGGATGTCGGCGTCGCAGGCGGCGAGGGCGAGGCAGGCGAGGAGCAGGGCGCGCATGCGGCCCTGGTGAGC
>JAIBBQ010000110.1 GCA_019694595.1 Myxococcaceae bacterium | reverse complement strand
CCGTGGGACGGGGCGAACGCCCCGCCGTCTGCGCGGGCAGCGCCCTCGCGCAGACAGGTCACGGCGCACACGCGGGAAGGCACTTGCCCGCCAGACAGCCGTCTCCCGCGCAGTCGCCGTCGGCCTTGCACAGGGTGCCCGGGCCGTACGGCTCGAGGCAGCGCACGCCCGCGTCCAGGTTTCCGGCGCAGGGGCCCACCAGGCAGCGCAGGGTGTTGGTGCAGGACTCGCCGGTGAGCGGCAGCCCGAGGCAGGTGCCGCTCTTGCACACCGCGAAGAGCTCGCAGTCGGCGTCGTCGACGCACGCGCCCCCGGCGGGAATGTGCGGGCCGCAGGTGGTGCCCGCGCCCGGCTCCCGCGCGACGCAGCTCAGGTGCGGCGCACACTCCGAGGCCGAGCCGCACGCCTGGCCGGTGGCCTTGGGGCTCTGGCAGGTGCCGAGGTCGAGCCCGCTGCCGCCGAGACAGGCGGTGCCCGCGGGGCACTGCTGGCGCGGGCCGCAGCCCGAGCCCGCCGAGGACAGCTTGAGCGGCGCGCAGCGGGCGGTGACTTCCTCGCAGATGGTGCCCGCCTGGCACTGCTCGTCGTCGGTGCAGCTCGCCCCGGGCCCGAGCCGCGAGGTGCAGCGGCCGCCGTCGGCGGTGCCCGCGCAATACGCGTCGTCGGTGCACAGCCGCTCGAGGCAGGCGCTGCCCGGCAGCGGCGGCTCCACGCAGCGCGCCTCGTAGCAGCTCAAGCCCGGCGCGCAGCGCACCACGCTGTCGCAGGCCTGGTTGGTGGTGGCGTAGGCGACGCACTGCCCGACGCCGGTGGAGAGGTTGGCGAGCCGGCAGTACAGCCCGGTCCGGCAGTCGGCCGTCTCGCGGCAGACCTCGGCGAGCGCGCCCTTGGGCAGACAGCTGCGCGGACACCCCGCGCCGCGGCAGACGCCGTCGGTGCACTCCGCGTAGCCCCCGAAGCAGGCCTGCGACGGGAAGGCGTTGGGGGCGAGGAAGCGGCCGCACGCTGCCGGCGTCTCGCGCCAGTCGCCGCAGGCCTGGGTGGTGAAGCCGTCGGCGCACGCCTGGGCCTGCACCGCGTCGTAGCGCAGCGAGCCGGCCTGCACGCGCGCGGGCCAGCGGGTGGGGCCGCACCAGGTGGCCTGGAGGTTCGCCAGACACCGCCGGCGCGCGCTGTCGGTGGGCGCGAGCAGGCCGCAGCGCACCAGCGCCTCGCAGCGGCGCGCGTTGAGCACCGTGCACGCGGTGGCCGCGCTGAGCCCACCGTCGGCCCCCGAGGGCGGGCCTCCGTCCTGGCCGGCGTCGGGCTGGCCCGCGTCACCGCCGTCGGGCGTGGGCCCGATGGGGCTCTTGATGGCGCACGCCGCGGCGAGCACGCAGATGAGGGCGTAGGAGCGCTTCACGTTCCGGCATCAGCGCGGTGCGAGCATGCCTCGACGCAGGCGCCTCCATAACCACCGTCGGGCAGCGGGCCGTACTCGCACTCGTTGGTGAGACACTGCGCATCATAGGAGCACCGCTGCCCGTCCGTCTGGAGGGCGGTGCAGGTGTACTGACCAGAAGGTGAGGAGAAGTCGCAGAAGGCGCCGTACGCGCAGGCGTAGGAGCTGCCGCGGGCGGTGCAGTCGCCCCCCGGTCCGGGCAGCGCGGTGCAGCGCTGGGTGCCGGGGTGGCAGAAGAGCCCGTCTTCGCAGTCGCCGTAGTTGAGGCAGGTGTGGCCGAGCGGCCCCTTGGGCTCGCAGGTGCCGGTCTGCACGCCGCCCGAGCAGCGCAGCGACGGCAGGCACGACGCGTAGCCCGCGCAGGTGGAGCCCACGCCGGCCTTGCGCACGCAGACGCCGGGAGGCGGCGGGTCGCCCTGGCCCTGGCGGCAGAAGTACTCGTCCTCGCAGAGCGGGTAGCCGCTGCGCAGCCCGCACGGCTCGCCCGCCGCCGCCACCCGCTGGATGCACTGACCGTCGATGCACGCGAGGTCGACGCGGCAGGAGTCGAAGTCGGGGCAGCTCTCGCCCACGCCGCGCACGCCGACGCAGCGCTGGTCGCCGCCGTCCACCATCTCGCAGGCGCCTTCACCCGGGCGGCAGCGCAGCGAGAAGCCGTCGCACGCCGCGCCCAGCGGCAGGAAGGGGCGGCAGGTGTGCGGGCAGCGGCCGTCGTAGAGGTAGCAGTAGCCTTCCTGCGTGCACTCGCTCTCCGCCGCGCAGCCGCCGTCGGGGGCGACGAGGCCGGCGAAGACGGTCGCGCAGGCGGCGGGGGTGCCGGAGCAGGCGCCGGTGTCGTAGGCGTCGAGACAGTCGCCCGCCGTCTTCGGCAGGTACTGCAGACGGCCGAGCGCCGCGCTCACGTTCAGCGCCGCCTGGTCACACTCCTCGAGCCGCAGCGCGAGGCAGCGCTCGAGGCCGCCGTCGGAGCTCTGCAGGCAGCGCAGCTCGCGGCGGCACAGCGCGGTGGCCCGAGCGGCGCACCAGTCGGAGAGCGGCACGTTCTCGAAGCCCGCGTCCGGCGGCCCGGCGTCCTTCTTCGGCTGGCCCGCGTCGACGCCGCCGTCGCGCCCCGCATCTTCGGTGGGGCCCGCATCCTGGCCAGGCGTCACCGTCGCCGGACAGGCGGCGAGCAGCGCGAGACAGGGCAGGGCGAGGCGCCTTCGAGACATCGCGTGGGCACCCTACGCGAAATGGGCGCGGGTGGGGCCGGTCGGCTTGGGTAGAGTCCACGGCTCCCCATGCACTTCGTGCTCGCGCTCTCGGGAATGATTCCCGCGCTGTTCCTGATGTGGCTGGTGGATCGCCTCGACGCCAAGCGCCCCGAGCCCCGGTGGACGCTGCGCAAGGTCGCCATCTTCGGCGGCCTGTCGACGATTCCCTGCATCATCGCGCAGCTCGCGCTCGACCGCGGCCTGGGCATCAAGCCCACCACGCTCGGCGGGGCGCTCTTCACCAGCTACATCTCCGCCGGCATCACCGAGGAAGTGGCCAAGGCCGCGGTGCTGTACCTCGCGGTGTGGCGCCACCCGGCCTTCGACGAGCGCCTCGACGGCATCGTCTACGCCACCCGCGCCGGCCTGGGCTTCGCGCTGGTGGAGAACGTCGGCTACCTGCTCGACTCCAAGTCCTTCGCCGGCTTCCTCGGCATCTGGGTGATGCGCGCCGCGCTCGCGGTGCCCGGCCACGCCATCTACGCCGGCTTCATGGGGTACCACGCCGCGAGGAAGCGCTTCGACGGGAAGGGCCCCGGGCTCCTCGGCGGACTGCTCATCGCCATCTTCCTCCACGGCACGTACGACGCCGCGCTCTTCACCATGGGCACGCTGAAGGGGAGCGCTCAGCTGTTCTCGCTCGTGCTCCTGCCCATTCCGCTCATCGTGGTGGTGGTGGGGTTCTTCCGGCTGCGCACGCTCGCGCGGCGTGCGGAGGAGGCGGACGACATCGCGCATGCGCGGCCGGTGCTGCGGCTGCCGCTGGGGATGGGGTTCGTCCTTCGCTGAGAAGGGTCAGGGCGGGAGGTTGGCGCGGACCTGATCCGCTTCGTCCTTGCGGCCCAGCTTGGTGAGGCACTTCGCCTGGTCCACCATCACCGCGCGGCGCCAGCGCGGCTCCGCGGGGTCGGCCGTGGGCGTCTCGGTGAGCCACGCGTTCGCGCGGAGGACCACCTGGTTGCAGTCGCCGGACTCGGCGAGGCGGTGGAGTTCCTTGGCGCGGAGCTCGCGCGCGGAGGTGGTGAAGGACTGCGTCACTCCCGTCGCGAGGGACTTGAGGCGCTGTTCCGCGGCGGTGACGGTGACTTCGTCCGCGCCGATGGCGCGGTTGGTCTTGGAAGGAGCGGGGGCCGTGGCGGGCGGGGCGGCGGGAGTCGTCGGGGGCGGGGGCGGAGGGGAGACGGCCGGCGGCTTGGAGGCAGCGGCGCCAGGGGGCAGCGGGGCCCAGGCTTCCTCGTGCACTTCGGGTTCGGGTTCAGGTGCGTTCACCGGTACGGGAGCGTTGGGGACGGGGACCGGGGCAGCGGGGACCGGGGCCGGCGGCGGAGGACGCACCGCGGCCGGTGACGGGGGCGATGGAGGGGATGGAGCAACGGGAGCAGGGACGGGAAGAGGTGCGGGGGCGGGAACAGGGGCCACGTCGGGATTCACCCCCAGCGCCACGGCGTCTTCGCGCAGCACGCCGTTCTCGAAGCGCGCCGCATGACCCGCGGTGAGACGCTGCGGGGAGCCCGCGCCGCGGAGCTCGACCTCGCCCGACGTCACCGCCACGCGGACCGCGCCGTCGCTCTGCTTCACCGTGAAGCTGGTGCCCACGTCCACCACCTCGAGGCCGCCCGCCTGCACCCGCAGCGCCCGCGTCGGGTCGTGCGGCGCGTCGATGGTCACCTCGCCCGCTTCCAGCGTGAACGAGACCTCGCGCGGCCGCAGGCGACGCACCGTCAGCCGCGTGTCCGCCGCCAGCGCCACCGCCGTCGCGTCCGCCAGCTTGAGCGCCAGCGCTCCGCCCTGGCTGGTGCGCAGCGAGGCGCCTTCCGCCACCGCCTGCTCGGGCTCCACCGCGGCGCCATTCACCTGCGCCAGCGCCTGCGTGGTCACCGTCGCGCGCAGCATCGGCTCCACCCGCGGCGCCGCGAGCTGCGTCACCACGAAGAGCACCAGCCCCGTCGCACTCACCAGCGGAATCCACCGCGTCGGCGAGAGCCACGCCCGCCACCAGGGCGCGCTCTCCTGCGCTGCGTGCGCCACCAGCGCCCGCCGCATCGCCGCCGCACGCTCCGACGACAGCGGCGGCACCTGGCGCGGCTCGAGCAAGGCCACCGCCGCCTCCACCTTCGTCTGCTGCGCCCGGCACTGCGCACACTCGGTGAGGTGCGCGCGGTCCTGCGCCACCTCCGCCTGCGTGCGCTGCCCGCGCGCCAGCGCCCACGCCGTCTCGTGCTCGAGGTGGCTCATCGCCCGCCTCCGGTGAGCGCCGCGAGCTCCTCGGTGAAGGCCTCGCGCGCCCGGTTGAGCCGCGAGCGCACCGTGTTCGACGGAATGCCTTCCAGCGCGGAGATCTCTTCCGGCTTCAGGTCCAGCACCTCGTGCAGCGCGAAGACCCGCGCCTTCTCGTCGGACAGCCGCGCCAGCGTCCGTTGCAGCAGGTCCTTCGCCTGCGACAGCTCCGCGCCGCGGTGCGGATCCGCGCTCTCCGGCGCCGGCAGCTCCGCCCCGGGCGACTCGTCCAGGTCCTCGGGCCGGCGGCGACGGCCGCGCAGGTACATCAGCCCCACGTTCACGCAGACCCGGTGCAGGAAGGTGGTGACCCGCGAGTCGAAGCGGAAGCCGCGCAGCGCCTTGAGCAGCTGCACGTAGCTGTCCTGCAGCAGGTCCTCGAGGTCCGGCGTCGGGCCGAGCAGCCGGCTGAGCGCGCTCCACGCCACCTCGCGCGTCTGCTCGTAGAGCAGCCCGAACGCTCGCGCGTCGCCGTCGCGCGCCGCCTTCGCCAGCGAGGCGAGCGGGTCCACCTCGTCCACCGTGGTGGTGACCCAGAGGCTCATCGTGGCCGGCAACGCGTGCGACATCGTGAGACGTCTGTTGCCAGCGCGGGACCGGGCGATCCACCGCCCGCAGCAGCCCGGAACCACTGGCAACTCTGCAGAATCAATCGAGGAAGTAGTCCGGCAGGAGCGGCGCGCCCTTCACCATCGCGTACCGGTCGAGGTCGGTGACCCCGTTCTTCTTGAGCACCTCCTCGTCGATGCAGAACTGGCCGGTGAAGCGCTTGCTGTCCTCGGTGAGGATCCACCACGCCGCGTCCGCCATGATGTCGGGCGAGCGGCTCGCTTCCATCGCCTCCGTCCCACCCACCATCTGCATCGCCGCGGTGGCGATGGTGGTGCGCGGCCAGATGGCGTTCACCGCCACGCCTTGCGCGCGGAACTCCTCCGCCATGCCCAGCACGCACATCGACATGCCGTACTTGGCCATCGTGTACGCCACGTGCCCCGAGAACCACTTGGGCGCCATGTTGAGCGGCGGCGAGTTGTTCAAGATGTGCGGGTTCTTCGCCTTGAGCAGGTACGGCAGACACGCCTGGCTCACCAGGTACGTGCCGCGCGCGTTGATGCCGTTCATCAGGTCGTACTTCTTCATCGACGTCTCGAGCGTGCCGGTGAGGCTGATGGCGCTCGCGTTGTTGATGCAGATGTCGATGCCGCCGAACTTCTCCACCGTCTGCTGCACCGCCGCGATCACCTGGTCCTCGAAGCGGATGTCGCACAGCACCGGCAGCGCCTGGCCGCCCGCGGCTTCGATCTCCTTCGCCGCCGTGTAGATGGTGCCCGGCAGCTTGGGGTGCGGCTCCGCCGTCTTGGCCGCGATGGCCACCTTGGCCCCGTCGCGCGCCGCCCGCTTCGCCATCGCGAGGCCGATGCCGCGGCTCGCGCCGGAGATGAAGATGACCTTGTCCTTGAGCGTGCGCATGGCTCAGGCCTTCTTCTTCGAGAGGTCGGCGTACGACTTGCCCGCCGGTGCGCCGCTGCCTTCGGGCAGCCCGCTGCCGCACCAGCCCTTGCCGCCCGGCCCGCCCCAGCCCGCCGCCTGGTCCGCCAGGGAGCCGTAGCCGTTGCTCTCGAGGAGCGCGCCCGCGTTCGCGCTGCGCTTGCCCGCCATGCAGCCCAGCACCAGCTTGGCGTCCTTGGGGAAGTTGCCCAGCATCACCGCCAGGAAGTCGGGGTTGGGGCTCATGCCGCCCGGGCCCGCGTGCAGCAGCGGCACGTTCACCGCGCCCGCCGGGTGGCCCGAGGTGAACTCCGGCTCGCTGCGCACGTCGACGTACGTCCAGCCCTGGTCCTGCAGCGCCTTCGCTTCCTGCGGCGTGACTTTCTTCATGGTGCGCGGTGTGTAGCCCCGCGCCCCACCTCAGTCGAGGCGCACGAGGAGCCCCACGCCGCCCGGCGCCGGAACCAGGCTCACCCGCGCGGGTGCTCCGGCTGGCCGGTGGAAGAGCAGCGGGAGCCCCGCGCCGAACGCCGCGCCCGAGGCCGTGCCCAGGAGCACGTCGGTGAACCAGTGCTTGTCCGCCGCCAGCCGCAGCATCGCCGTCGCCGCCGCGAGGGGCAGACCGCAGAGCCACACCACCCAGGCGCTCTTGCCCCAGCGCAAGGTCGCCACCGTGCCCGCCGCCGTCGCCAGCGCGAAGGACCAGGTGGAATGCCCCGAATAGAAGGACAGGAAGTTGTCGGACGGGTCCCGAACGCCTGCGCGCGCGGAGTCCGGCAGCGAGGTGACGAAGGGGCGGATCCGCCCCACCGAGAACTTCACCACCTGGTTGAGCGTGAGCGCGGCGAAGGTCGCCTCCAGCACCAGCAGCGCGTCGGTCGCCGCGCGTGACAGCCACGGCCCGTCGGGGTCCTCGCGCCAGGAGAGCAGCGTGGAGACGCCGAGCGTGGCCAGGGGCAGCGCCGCGAAGGCGGTGACGTTGCTCGCGGTGTCCGCCCAGCGCACCCCTTCGCCGGTGGCGAGTGGATCCGGGTTGAAGACCGCGCGCACCGCGTCGTCGAGCCCGTTGCGCGCACACCACCGGCACGCCGAGGGTGCGAGGGCCGACTTGAAGGCCGTCTCCGACAGCAGCCAGCCCGCCCCCAGCACCCCCGTCGCCACGCCGTCGGCGACCGGAGACCAGGGCAGCGGCTTCAGGCGCTCCGGAGGCGGCGCGGAGGTGGGCGCGTCGGTGAGCGCTCCCAGCGTCAGCAGCGCCGCGAGGGCGAGGCTCAGGGCCGCACCGCCGAGGCCCGCCTGGGCGCGCGGCTCGGCGCGAGGAGCAGGCCTTCGGCGATGAAGGCCAGCGCGGCGACGAGCAGCAGGTACGACCACAGCGGCGTCTGTCGCTTCTCGCCCGTCGCCTCGTCCACCCGCTGCACCGACTCCTCGCCGAACCAGCGGTTGAGGACCTCGCCCTCCACGCGGGTGAGGTCGCTCTCCGACGGCTCCACCACCACCGCCACCGAGAGCCCCGGCAGCGTGGCGCCGCTCGCGTCCTTCGCCAGGAAGGGCCCGGTCTCGGTGAAGGGCCCCGCGCTCACCGCCCCGTCGGCGCGCGGCGACAGCGGCACCGGCGCTCCGGAAGGCGAGCTCATCGAGGCGGCCGGCTGGCCCGGCACCAGCGGCAGCACCAGCGACTCGCCCACCTGCGCGGTGAGCTGCACGCGCTCGCCCAGCGCGCCGCCGAGCCACAGCGCCGTGCGCTGGATGATGGGGAGGAACGCGGTGCGCACCGGGAAGTCGGTGCCGTCGCGGTCCACCGTGCTGGTGTCGAGCAGCACGCGCCCCAGACCCCGCCGCGCCGCCGCCAGCAGCGGAGCGCCGTCGTCCAGCGCCGCCAGCACCTGGGTGTCGTCGGCCGCGCCCGCGGGCCGGGCCTCGAGCAGCGCGTAGCGGAAGAAGCGCGCCGCCAAGAGGCCTTCGCGCGCCGCGCCGGTGAAGGGCGCCAGCACCGGGTGCTCCGTGAGCAGCTGCGAGAGTCGCGCCGCGCGGACCTGGGCCTCGGTGTCCTTCTGCTCCACCGCCGTCTTGAAGATGCGCAGCGGGCGCGGGAGCAGCGGGCCCAGCGCCGCGTTGTACGCGTCGGGCTCCACCCGGTCGCCCAGGGAGATGAAGAGGCCGCCGCCCTTGGTGACGAAGGTGGTGAGCGCCTGCGCCGCGGGCTGGGGCGGCGCTTCCACGTTCATCAGGAACACCACGTCGTAGCCCGAGAGGTCTTCCTTCCACGCGGCGTCGGCGTCGCGGGTCACCGCTTCCACCGGCGAGCTGCCGCCCACCAGCGCCGCTTCCACGAAGAAGGCCTCGTCGCGGTACTTCTGCGGGCTGGGCGCGCCGTTGACCAGCAGCACCTTGAGCAGCTTGGGCACCTGCACCAGCACGGTGCGCGCGTCGTCTTCCGGGAGCGCGTCGGGCGCGATGCTGCCCTTCACCACCGAGAGGCCGCCCTGCTCGAAGCGGTGCGAGAGCACCTTCTGCGCGGTGCCCTGCGCCGGCACCTCGACGAAGCCCTTGGCCACCACCTGGCCGTCGACCTCCAGGCGCAGCTCGAGGTTCTCCACCGGCGCGGCGGAGAAGTTCTTCACCGTGAAGGTGAAGGCCCACGCGCGCGGGCCGACCTGCGTCGCCGGCTCGGCCTTGAAGTCGAGCAGCGCGCGGTTGGGCCGCACCGGGTGGCTGCGGGCGGCGTCGAGCAGCACCACCTGGGGGCGAATGGCCTCTCCCTTGGGGCCGGTGACGGCCGGGGCGGCGCCGTCGAGGCGCAGGCCGTGGGCGGCGAAGTCGCTCGCCACCACCAGGCGCTTGCCGGGCAGCGGCGAGTCGGCGAGCACCTTGGCCGCGGCCTCGAGGCAGCTCGTCAGGTCCGCGCGCTGGAGCGACGGCTGCAGCTCTTCCACCTGCTTCATCGCCGCGCGGTGGTCGAAGGTGAGCGCCCCGGTGCGCGCGCCGCGGCCGTCGCAGGGCACCACGGACACCGGCTCCTCGGGGAGCAGTCCGGAGATGGCCTGGCGGGCGTCCTTCTTCGCGGTGTCCGCGTCGGTCTCGCCGTCGCGGAAGCGCATCGAGCGCGAGAGGTCGACCACCACCGCGGTGGCCTGCGGCCCTTCGGACGCGGTGAGGGCGCCCTGGGCGCGGAACTCGGGCCGGGCGAGCGCGATGGGCAGCGCGAGGAGGAGCAGCGTGCGCAGCGCGTAGAGGAGCAGCCGGCGCAGGCGCAGGCGCGACGCGGTGCGCTTCTGGCTGCGCAGCACGAAGTCGATGGCCCCGAAGCGCACCGGCTTCGCCCGTCGGCGGTCGAAGAGGTGCACCAGGAGCGGGATGAGCGCCGCCAGCGCGCCCCAGAGGAAGAGCGGGTGCGCGAACGTCACCGGGCCTGCCTCGCCGCCAGGAAGCGCAGCAGCACGTCGTCGGGGGCCTCGTCGGTCCGCACCACCTGGTAGTCACAGCCCGCCGCCACCGCCTGCGCCTTGGTGCGCGCGATGAAGGCGCCCAGCTCCTCGAGGTAGCTCTCGCGAATCTCCCGCGGGTTCGCTTCCAGGAAGCGCGCGTCTTCCAGGCTCTCGAAGCGGGTGGGGTCCTCGAAGGGGAACTCCAGCTCGTCGGGGTCGAGCAGGTGGAAGAGCGCCACGTCGTGGCGGCGCGACTTGAGCGTGAGCAGGTGCGCCAGCGCGCCTTCGTCGGCGTCGAAGAAGTCGGAGAAGACCGCCACCAGGGAGCGCCGCGGCAGGGACTCCGCGAGCCGGTCGGTCGCCAGCCGCAGCGAGAGCGCGCCCTGGGGCTTCAGGCCTTCCAGCGCGTCGAGCAGCACGTGCACGTGGCCGGCGGCGGCGCGCGGCGGCACCTCGACGAGCCGCTCGCCTTCGAGGGCGGTGAGGCCCGCGGCGTCCTGCTGTCGCACCAGGAGCCAGCTGAGCGCCCCGGCGAGCGTGCGCGCGAGCTCGAGCTTGGTCTGCCCGCGCGAGCCGTAGCCCATGCTCCCCGAGGCATCGACGAGCATCACCGCGCGCAGGTTGGTCTCGTGCTCGAAGCGCTTCACGTAGTAGCGGTCGAAGCGCGCCACCGCCTTCCAGTCGACGTGGCGCAGCTCGTCGCCCGGGGCGTACTCGTGGTGCTCGGCGAACTCCACGCTCTGCCCCTGGTGGGGCGACTTGTGGAGGCCCGACAGCACGCCTTCCATCACCGCGCGCGCGCGGACCTTGAAGTCCCCCAGCCGCTGCAGGGTCTGTGGGGTCAGCGCCATCGCGTGGTCAGGGGCGAACGGCTTCCAGCACCTGGCCCACCAGCTGCGCGGAGGTGATGCCCGCGGAGGTGGCGGCGAAGTTGGGCACGATGCGGTGGCGCAGCACCGGCACCGCGAGCGCCTTCACGTCGTCGACCGAGGCCGCGAAGCGCCCCTGGAGGATGGCGCGCGCCTTGGCGCCCAGCACCAGCGCCTGGCTCGCGCGCGGGCCCGCGCCCCAGGACACGTACTGCCGGACCGCCTCGGCGGCGCCGGGCTCCTTGGGCCGGGTGGCGCGCACCAGCTGCACCGCGTACTGCACCACGTGCTGCGGCACCGGCACCCGGCGCACCAGGTCCTGCAGCTGCACGATGGCGGCGGGCGAGAGCACCTTGGCGAGCGGCGGCTGGCGGCCCGAGGTGGTGGCCTCGACGATGGCCACTTCCTCTTCCGCGGTGGGGTAGCCCACGTCGACGAAGAGCATGAAGCGGTCGAGCTGCGCTTCGGGCAGCGGGTAGGTGCCTTCCTGCTCGATGGGGTTCTGCGTGGCGAAGACGAGGAAGGGCGGCTCCAGCGGCCAGGTGCGCCCGCCGGCCGTCACCTTCGACTCCTGCATCGCCTGCAGCAGCGCCGCCTGCGTCTTGGGCGGGGTGCGGTTCACCTCGTCGGCGAGGATGAGGTGCGCGAAGAGCGGGCCCGGCATGAAGCGCAGCTCGCGGCGGCCGGTGGTGCGGTCTTCCTGCAGCACGTCGGTGCCGGTGATGTCCGACGGCATCAGGTCCGGGGTGAACTGGATTCGGCTGAAGCTGAGGTCCAGCACCTCGGCCAGCGTGGAGACGAGCAGCGTCTTGGCGAGGCCGGGCACGCCGACGAAGAGGCAGTGGCCCTTGGAGAAGAGCGCGATGAGGAGCTGATCCACCACGCCGCGCTGGCCGACGACGCGCTTCTCGAGCTGGCCGAGCAGCTCGCTGCGCGCCTTGCCCAGCGCCTCGACTGCGCGCAGGTCGTCGTCGGTGGTGGCAACCGGGGTGTCCATGGGCGCTGATGTAGCAGGCTGCCCCTCGTGCGCGCCGTGGGTTTTGCGCCGCTACCGCGGGTCGAGCTGCACCGCGTAGACGGTGGCGGTGGCGCTGGCGCCGGTGCTGCCCCGGGTGGCGGTGCAGGTGCCGGCCGCGGCGTTGCAGTCGATGACCACCTGCGCGTCGCCCAGGGTGGCGCCGTTGTCCGCCGTCTCCATGCCCGACGGGCCGCCCGCGGCCTGGCTGCTGGTGAGGAGGAAGGTGCGGCTCAGGTCGAGCGAGACGGGCACCGGGGAGGTGGCCGCGCCGTTGCCGAAGGTGACGTTCACCGCGGCGACGGTGTTGCCGGCCGCGAGCTGGGCGCGCTGCCAGTCGACCGCGTCGGTGGTGGTCCCCGCGCAGCCGCCGTTGCCGTTGGTCCGGTTCCACCGCACCGAGGTGGTGTCGGGCAGCGAGGCGCGCGCCATCACCGCGCAGAGCTGGTCGGCGCTGCCACCCGCGGTGCCGCCGCGGTGGGTCTCGAGCACGAAGGTGCGCTGCAGGTCGACGGCGCCGAGGCCGGTCACCGCGTACTGGTCGGCGTTGCCGGCGTTGGAGTGCACGTGGTCGACGCTCGCCCCGGCGAGCTCCACCACCTGGAGGTTGAAGACGCCGTTCTGGCTGAGGGAGGTCGCCGCGCCGCCTTCCACCTCCACGCCGCCGTCGGGGCCCAGGGTCGCGCTGAAGAAGTCGTTGTTGTTCACCGAGCCGCCGGCCACCGCGCGCTGGAAGAGGACCAGGCTCTGGCCCTGCGCCACGCCGCGGGTGGGGAAGAGGAGCGGGTACTGGGTGCCCGCCGCCTTGGCCCCGGTGACGTGCTGCACGGTGGCCCCGCCCTGCGCGGCGGTGGAAGGCCAGGTCGCCGTCTGCAGCGAGAGGTCCACCGCGCCGTTGTTGCCCAGCCGGCCGCACACCGCCTCGAGCGTGCTGCCGCCATCGGCGGTGAGCTCGCACACCACCTCGCTGTCCTGCGGCGCCGCCTGGCCGGAGGTCGTCTGCGCCACCAGCAGCGTGCGGCCCAGCAGCGCCGGCCGCGAGAGCCCCGCGGTGGTGGTGAGCGGGCAGCGCACCAGCGTGGCGCCGTTGTTCAGGGTGCAGCCCACGCGCTGCACGGCGTTGCGCACGAAGGTGTCTTGCCGCGCGCCGAGACCGCCGCCCGCATCCGCCGCGAGCGGGAGCGTGCCCACCTCGCTGGTGCCGCCGGTGAGGGCGCGCACGAAGAGCTCCGCGCCGCTGCTGCCGCCGGCGATGGTGCCGCCGCCAGCCGGGGTGGTGCAGGTGGCGTCCGAATAGAAGGTGACGTTGGGCGTGGTGCCGGCGCTCAGGGCGAAGGCGAGGCTGCCCGCTGGCGAAGTGGGGCGGCCGAGGGCGTCCTGGCGCTCCACGGTGACCGGGCGGCACTCGCCGGCCAGCAGCAGCGGACCGGTGGTGGAGGCGACGGTGACCAGACCCTGGCCCGCGTCGAGCGCGAGGCGGGCGGTGAGCGCCGGGAGCACGGTCTGGGTGGCGTTCCCGGAGACGTCGGTCCCCGAGGCGGTCACCAGGACGCTGCCCGCGTCGGCGCAGGTGAGCCGGGCCGAGGCGCTGGTGCTGCCCGCGGGCACCGTGACGCCCGGAATCGGCGCGCTGCACGAGGAATCGGTGCTGGCGGAGAAGGCGCAGCCAGGCGCGGAGAGGGCGAGGGCGCCTCCCGCGTCGGTGACGTTGCCGAAGGCGTCCACCAGGCTCACGCGGAGCAGGCCGGAGCACTGGAGCGCGGCCACTGGGTCGGCCGGGCTGACGGCGACGCTCGCCGGTGCACCCGGCGTCACGGTGACCTTGGTGGTCGCGGTGGCCCCCGAGAGCGTCGCGGTGAGGGTGAAGGTGCCGGCGGTGTCGCCGCGCACGGTGAAGGCCGCCGAGGTGCTGTTGCCGTTGGCGAAGGACGCGGTGGGCTGGTTCGCCCCGTTGCAGCCGCCGGTGCGGAACTCGAGGTTGCTGCCCACGGGGCCCGAGAGCGCCGCGCTCGCCGCGCCCTGCGTCACCAGGTTGCCGAAGGCGTCGCGACGCACGGCGGTGAGGGCGCTGGAGCAGACCGCCGGCCCGGGCGCGGTGCGGCTCGCCTGCACGGTGACTGGCCCGCCGAGGAGTGCCAGCGACGCAGTCGGCCCGGCGGCGACGGCGTAGCTCGCGCTCGTCTGGCCGAAGGCGGCGCTGGCGAGGAGCTGGTGGGTGCCGGCGACGGTGGAGCGCACCACGAAGGACGCCCGGGCGCTGCCGCCGTCGAAGCCGACCTGGCTCAACGCGCCGGCGTCGCACGCGGAGGCGAACTGCACCGCGGCGTCGGGCGGAGCGCTCAGCGCCACCGCGCCGGCGCCCGCGACCGCGAGCCCTGCGTCGTCGAAGGCCTCGACTTCGAGGGTCTCGCTGCAGCCGCCGGCCACGCCCGGCAAGGGCGCGGCGACGAAGCGCAGGCCGGTGGCCGAGCCCTGGACCAGGTCCACGTCCTGGGTGTCGGTGCTGGCGAAGGCCGCGGCCTGGAGCGCGAAGCGGCCGGAGTTCGAGCCCTGGACGAAGAAGAAGGCCCCGGCGTCGCCGGCGAAGGTGACGCCGCTCACCGCGGGCGTCGCGCAGCCCGCCGCGGCGTGGAAGGCCGGCCCCAGCGCGGCGGTGGAGAGGGCGATGCCCGCATCGGAGGGGCTCGGGTTGCCGTAGAGGTCGCTCGCCTCCAGGCGCAGCGGGCCCGCGCAGGTGCCGGTGCGCGCCGTCAGCATCGGGCTCACGAAGCGCACCGAGCTCGCGGGGAGCGCGGTGATGGTGCCTGCCTGCGAGGCGCTGAGGCCGAGGCCCAGGTCGGCGGTGAAGGGCCGCGTGCCGGCCTGGATGCCGGTGAAGTGGAGCGTGACGCCGCTGGTGCTGGGGGCGAGCGCCACCGCGCCGGAGGGAGAGGTGCAGGCGCTGGAGGTGGAGAAGCTGAAGCCAGTGCCGGACAGCGCGAGGGTGCCGCCGTCGGGGAGGCTCGCCGGGTTGTCGGAGACGTCGCGCAGCTCCACCGTGACGTCGCCGCTGCAGCCGCCGGCGGCGATGGTGCGCGCCGGGGTGGTGAAGACGAGGTGGTCGACGGGGCCCGCGCCGATGGAGAAGGGCTGCGAGGCGCTCAGCACGCCGCCGTCCACCGTGACGGACGCCAGCAGGGTGACGTTCGCCGGCGCGCTGCCCTGGGCGTGGAAGCTCGCCTCGGCCTGGCCGCTCGGAATGGTGACGTGGTCCACCGCGGTGGCGCACCCGGCGGCGCTGGCGAGGCGGATGCCGGCGTCGGGCGCGGCGGAGAGCGCGACGTCGAGCGCCGCGGCCTGGGCGACCGGGTTGCCGCGCTGGTCCTGCAGCTGCACGGTGAGCGGCCCGGAGCAGGTGCCGAGCGGCAGGGCCTGGGGGTTGGTCACGAAGGCGAGCGCCGCCGGCTGCCCGGCGGTGACGGTGAGGTCCTGGGTCGCGAGCTTGCCGGCGGTCGCCGCGACCAGGGCGTGCACGCCGACGCCGCCCGCGCGCACGAAGAAGCTGAGCTGGTGTCCGCCCGCGGCGAGCGTCAGCAGTCCGCCCGGTGCCGGGGTCGCGCACGCCGCGTCGCTGAAGACGGTGAGCTTCGCCGCCGCCGGGCCGGTCAAGGTGATGGGCGTGGCCTGGGTGACGTCGAAGGGCGCTCCGTTCGCGTCGCGCGTCTCCAGCGTGAGCGCGCTGCTGCACGCGTCGTCGACGCTCAGCGTGCGCGCGGGCGTGGTGAAGGCGAGCGCGGCGATGCCGGGTCCGCCGACCGTCTCGTCCTGGGTGGCGGAGGTGAGCCCGCTCGCCGACGCGGTGAGGGTGAAGGTCCCCGCCGTGGTGCCCTTGAAGTACAGCTGGGCGGTCCCGGTGAGCGCGAGCGTGCCCGCGGGCTGGGTGCACGCTGCGTCGAGGAAGAGGTCGGCCAGCATGGGGGCCACCGCGAGGGTGACGTTCACCGCGGGCGACGCCGTGGTGTTGCTCCCCGACGCGTCGCGGAGCGCGAGGCCGATGGCCGCGCTGCAGCTGCCGACGCTCGCCGTGCGCGCGGGCGTCTCGAAGGCGAGCGCCACCGGTGGCTGTCCGCGGCACACCGCCGCGGTGGCGCAGGTGGTGTCCGCGCAGCCCACCTTGCCGTTGCAGTCGCCGTCGGTGGCGCTGCCGTCGCAGCGCTGGGTACCGCCAGGGTGGGTTGCGACGTCGGCATCGTCGCAGTCGGGGCCGTTCTTCGCGGCGGCGACGTACCCGTCGCGGTCCTGGTCCTCGTCGGCGCCAGGCGGGGTGAGGGCCACCTCGATGCGCGTCAGGCCGCTCGCGGGAAAGGTGGTGTCCACCGCGGAGGAGAGACCGTTGGTCTTGAGGACACCGTCGCAGCCCGCGGCCCCCACCGCGGCGCGCGCGCGGAAGGACACCGTCTCGGGGAACGAGCCCCGGCCGACCAGCACCTTGAAGCTGTCGTCACCCGCGCCGCGCGGCAGCTGCACGCTCTTGAGGATGGTGATGCCCTGCACCAGCTGCAGCTCGACGCAGGTCGCCTTCACCGCGGGGTCCACCTGCACGGTGACGAGGACGGAGCCGGGGCCTCCGCACGAGGCGCAGAGAGCGACGGTGGCCGCGGCGAGGAGCCGGAGCGCGAGCGGGACGCGGAGATGGGGGAGCAAGCGGGGGCGAGTTTACACCGCGGCCTCCGGGACCCCTAGGGAGGGGCCCACGTCGCACCCGGACTACAGAGGCTCGTCGGCGGACTCCGACGCCTTGTCCTGCTCGACGAGCTTGTCCACCGCGTCGGGTGAGACCTTGAGCAGCAGCGCCGCGGCGTTCCGGGCCCGCGCCGCGAGGCTCTGATCTCCCAGCGCCTTCGCCGCCACGTAGAGGCCGAGGTGCGTCTCCTCGGCGAACGGATCCACCGCGATGGCCTTCACGAAGGCCGTCTTCGCCGCCGCGTAGTCCTTCTGCCGGAGCGTCACGCGGCCCAAGTGGACCTCGGTGGGCCCGGCGTTGGGGTGCATCACCAGGCTCTGTTCCAACACCGCGCGCGCCTCGGAGAGCTTCCCGACCTCGAGCAGCGCCAGCGCGTACTTGTTGCTCACCGACTCGTAGCGGTTCTGCACCAGCGCGTGCGCCCGGCCGTACTCCTCCACCGCAGCGGGGAAGCGGCGCCGCTCGCGCATCAGCTCGCCCAGGTGCGCCCACTGCCGCGCCGCCGGCTCCTGCACCTCGGCGAAGTCGCCGAAGGACACCTCGTGCGCCTTGGCCTTGGGGTCCTTCTTCTTGTCCTTCGCCTCGTCCCCGGCGAGCTGCAGCTTCTCCCTCGGGATGAGCTCCTTGGGGAACGGCTGCGCCTTGAGGTGCGCGGTCCACGCGCGCTCGAAGCCGGAGAAGCTCTGGCCGAAGGCCTTGGCGACCGCGTGCTGGTCATCGACGCCCTTGGCCATTCCCTCCAGCACCCCGCGCAGCGCCGCGGTGCCCTGCGTCCGGTAGAGCAGGTCGGCGGCGAAGTAGACCTCGGCGAAGGCGGTGGCGGCGTCTTCCGCGGTGGGCAGGAGCGCCATCGACGGGTGCATCTTGGCGAACGGCACCAGGGTGTTCTTGCGCACGCGCTCGCCGAGCAAGGCCAGCGTCGACGGCGTCATCGCCCCGCCGTACGGCCCGCGCCAGCGCGACTCGAGGTACTTGGCGAACCCCTCGTGCAGCCAGATGGGGACGGTGTTGCGGCTCTTCCGCGAGACGACGAGGTGCGTGTACTCGTGCGCGAGCGTGTCCAGCCAGTCGTAGCCGCGCACCGCCGCGCGCGGGCTGGTCACCATCAGCTTGTTGAACTTGCAGATGGCGATGGTGCCGGTGGTCTTGATGGCCTCGAGCGACAGCGTGGAGACCTTCGCCAGGTCGCGGGTGCTCCCGAGCAGCTCGACGCGCGTCTTCTCCGGCGGCGCGAAGCCCAGGTCCTGCTCCAGCGCCGCGCGCTGCGCCTCGAGCGCCTCCAGCGCCCACGGCACCAGCACCTCGTCCTTCCCCTTGGCGAAGAAGACGATGAAGTGGGCGCTCTCGGCCTTCTGGAAGTCCTGGGTGACGCCGCGGGTCTCCTTCGCCAGCCGCAGCCAGCTCTGCGGCTCGTCTTCGATCTCCGCGGCCTCGAAGCCCTTCACCGCGTCGTCGTAGCGGCCTTCTTCCAGCGCCACCCGGCCTTCGAGCAGCGCGAGCGTCGCCGAGTCGGGCGCGATGGCGCGCAGGCCCTTCAGCTCGGCCTTGGCGCCTTCCACGTCCCAGTCGTTGAGGTGGGCCTCGACGTTCTGCACCCGGGCCTTGGCCTCGGGCGGCAAGGGGCCCACCGCGAGCAGCAGGGCGAGGAGTGCGCTCACTTCACCAGCTCCTCGTAGTACTTGCGGTTGGAGTCCTTGTAGCCGTCGGGCGCGCCCTGCTTCATCGCGTCCATCACGTCCTGGCGCAGCTCGCGCGGCGTGTTGTCTTCGGGAGGAAGCTCGACCTTGTCCGAGCGCTGCCCGTTGCCGCCCTGGCCCCGCCCACCCGGCGCGCCCATGGGCATCGGCAGACCCTTCTTGCCGCCGCGGCCCTTCTGGCTGTCCTTCATCTGCTGCTGGAGCGCCTGGAGTGCCTGCAGCGCGCCCTTCTGCGCCTGGTGGCCGCCGCGCACGTCGCGCCCGTCGAAGCCGCGCGCCGCCTCGCCCATGCGCCGGCTCGCCTGGCCGAGCTGTCCCTGCGCCTCCGGCCCGAAGACCGGCGCCTTCTGGGAGAGCTCGTCGAGCTTCTGCTGCAGCGACTCGCCGTCGCGCTCGAGCTGCCGCTGACCCTGCTGCAGCTTCTTGAGCGCCGCCTGCTGCTCCGGCGTCTGCGCCGCGTCCTTGGGGAAGAGGCTCTCGAGCTGCTGCTCGAGCTTGCGGGCGCTCTTCTCCTGCTGCTCCATCTTCTCCGCGAAGGCCCGGCTCTCGGCGCGCACGCTGGGCGGGTTCTGGAAGCGCTCGTCGAGCTCCTTCTGCCGCTCGGCGCCGCTGGCGACGTTGTCCGCCTGCTCCACCAGCTCGCGCGCGGCCTCGGCGGCGAGGTCGAAGTCGCCGGCCTGCAGCGCCTGCTCCACGTGGTTCAGCTGCTGGAGCGCGCTCTCGCGGGGCCGCTCGAACTGCATGCCGAAGGAGCTCGACTCCGCCGCCTGGTAGCCCTGGCGCAGCTGCTTCACCTGCTCGAGGAGCTGGGCCTTGAGCTTGTCGCCCTGCTGCTGGATGCGCTGCTGCGCGGCCTTGCGCGCGGCCTCGTCGAGCGCGGCGGCCTTCTGCTCCAGCTCCGCCTGGGACTGCGTCGTCTGGTCGAGCTTTTGCTGGAACTCCTCGAAGGCCTTGGCGAGCTCGGGGTCGGCCTGCTGGTCGGCCTCTTCCTCGGCGCGGTCGAGGTTCTGGAGCATCTGATCCATCTCCATCGACAGCTCCTGCATCTTCTTCATCGCCTCGTCGGTCTTGCCCTCGCGGATGAGCTTCTCCATGTCGTCGAGCGCGCTGGAGAGGTTCTGCTCGTCCATCATCTCCTGCAGCGCCTCGCGGTTGAGGTGCTCGTCGTTGATGCCCTTGGCGAGCGCCGACATGCGCTGGGCGAGCTCGGCCATGCGCGCGCGCAGCTGCTGCATCTGCTCGAGGAGCTTGGCCTGCGCCTCGGGGCTCTTGCTGTCGCGGTACTGCTCCAGCAGGCGCGAGAGGTCGCGGCGGTCCTGCCGCAGCTCCTCGGCGACCTCCTTGAGCGCGGCGAGCTTCTGCCGGTCGAGCAGCGACTCCAGGTAGAGGACGCTGCGCTCGGTGGAGTCCACCTCCGCGCGCGCGAAGGACGCCAGCCGGTTGAGCGACACCGTGTTCTTCGCGTCGGGGTGGCGGCTCAGCTCCTCGGCGATGCGCCGCGAGGCCTGCAGTGCGCCCACCGCGCGCTCCAGCGTGGTGCCGGCGTTGGCCAGCGCGGCCGCGAGCTCCTGCGGCGCGTCCTTCTCCCGCGCGAGGTCCTTGCCCAGCGCGAGCGTCTCCCCGGCGAGCGCGAGGCCCCGCTCGTCGAGGCTCGCGCCTTCGGCGATGGACTTGGGCGGCGGCGGGCCGCGGTCCTTCGACTCCATGCGGTCCGCGAGGTGCCCCACCAGCCGCTCCCACACCTTCATCGCCTGGTCGAGCGCGGCGCGGCGGTGCTCGGCGGCGGAGTAGATGGTGATGACCTGCGTCCGCGAGACGCCCGTCTTCGGGCCCTTCACGGTGTCGGTGTCCTTGACCTCGAGGAAGTACTCGACCTTCTGGCCGGGCTTGAGCTGCAGCGCGGAGAGGTCCCACGGCGCGCGGCCCTGGCTGCTGCGGCCTTCGTCCTTGCGCAGCTCGAGGCGCTGCGGCTCCTGGCCCGGCGGGCGGTACACCAGGGTGAGCGACTGCAGGCCGAAGTCGTCCTTGGCGTCCCAGCCGAGCTGCACCGCGGGCGCCTGGGGGTCGACCTCCAGCGTCTCCACCGGCGCGGTGAGGCGCACCTGCGGGTCCTGATCCGCGTCCACCGTGATGGGCAGCTCCGGCCCCTCGGCCACCACCTGGGTGCCCTCGAGGAAGGCGACGTGCCACGCGCCGGCCTCCGACACCACGAAGTGGCCCTTGAGGGTGCGGCCTTCCACCTCCAGCGGCGAGCGCTGCCCGTTCACCACCAGCACCGCCTTCTTCACGTCGCGGTCGGCGCGGGTGGACAGCTGCACCTCGGTGCCCGGCAGCGCGCGCACGTCGCCGCGGGTGCCTTCGACGGTGCGGGGCCCGAGCCCGGTGTACGCGGGCGGCAGGTAGGTGAGGGTGACGTCGCCGGTGATGGGCTCGCGGATCCGCGCGGCCGCGGCGGTGGGCGCGAGCAGCCGCGCCAGGCCCTTCGCGGCGCGGGCCCGGAAGAGCCCCAGCCCCACGCTGGAGACGAGGAGCGCCGCGAGCAGCGCCCACGTCATCTGCCGCACCGGCCGGCGGTCGAGCAGCGCCTCGGCGCTCGCGGCGCGCGCGCGCTGGCCGACCTGGCGCACGAAGGCCTGGGCGAGGGCGGGCGAGAAGTCGTGCCGCTCGCCGAGCGCGCGCGAGAGCTCCACCGCGGCGAGGAGGTCGAGGTCGAGCTCCGGCGCGCGGGTGGACAGGAAGCGCGCCGTCGCCGCGTGGTCGCCCACGTCGGTGCGCGAGCGCCGCACGCCGAACCACCAGAGCAGCCCGGCCGCGAGGAGA